>JBNJEM010000448.1:0-6719 GCA_051745935.1 Planctomycetota bacterium | reverse complement strand
CGTGAGATCTGCGGACACCAGATCAAGTACGATTTCGTACTTGAAAAGACGGGCCTGGAGACCCGTCCTACATATACTGTTTGCAACGTTAGGGTATATCCATTGCTCGAGGAATTATCCGACACCAGTCCGACCAACGGGAGCACGGAGCACGAGGAACCGGTTTTTAACCGGACAATTCTAACCGGCAGCGGCATCAAATTGGTGATCTCCCGTTCATGGTCTTCGGTGGAATGCCAATCCATTCTGATGTCTGCTATCATGGCCTGTCAAGCTACGATCGGGCCTGGGCGTTGGTAACTGTTCACGGGTTATCGTTGAACAAAGACGGACGTCTCAGGGACAATCAATGGTTTTGTCGCGTGATCAGGGTTGGGGGGCGCAAGGCCAATGGCCGCCATTGCCTTGGGATTGTCCGAGGGATCGTTACGCTCCTTGCGCCATAGCGCTGTTGCGCGGGGCGAAAGGGGAAGCAGTGGGGGGGGGACCACTCATTTAACAAGAGACGTGAAACGTCCCGGGACCAGCCCGGGGCATCTCATGGAGGGCGGGGGAGGGCGGCGGTGACGCGGGGAGGAACCTAAGTTTCCCCTGGGGCGAGCCGGCGACATCACTGGAACTCCTTGAATCAGATCGTTATGGCTTTGCCGGTTCCACCTGGAAGCGTATTCGTGAATATATTTCAGGCGGTTGGGTTTTTCCGGGTGGAAAGCTGCCCGACGCAAGCCGTCCTCCCGTTGGTCGGACTCGCGGCGGAGAAAGTCATCCGCGACCCCTATAATCCATACTTTTGGGCTTTTAAGGAGCGAGAATCATGGACCATTCATCTTCACGACGTGCGTTTTTGCAGTCGTTTGGCGTGGGCGCGGCGGCGCTCGGGTTGAGCACTTCAGCGGCGGCTGGGCAAAACAAGATTGCTGGGTTCGAGGAAGCCCCGACTGATCCGGAGGCATCAAAGGGGTGGCAGCCGGTTTCGGACCGCAAAGTGCGGGTTGGTATCGTGGGATACGGCACGTGTCGCTTCGGCGCGGCGTTCGGTTTTCAGGACCATCCCAACGTGGAAGTGGCTGCCGTCAGCGATCTGTTTCCTGACCGGTGTGCCCAGTTGGCGGAAAGGTGCCGGTGCAAGAAGACTTATCCGTCACTGGAAGAGTTGGTAAAGGACGATCGTATCGAAGCGGTGTTCGTGGCCACGGACGCGCCGAGTCACGCGCGCCACTGCATCAACGTGCTTGAGCATGGCAAACATGTTGCCTCGGCGGTGCCGGCTGTGTGGGGGTCGCTGGAGGACGCCGACAAGCTATACGAAGCCGTGAAGAAGAGCGGCTTGACGTACATGATGTTCGAAACGTCTTGCTACCGGGCCAATTGCCATGCCATGCGGCGGATTTACGAAGCCGGTGGATTCGGCAGGCTGATCTTTTCTGAAGGGGAGTACTATCACTATCATTCCAGGCAGATTGGATCGTACAAAGGATGGCGCATTGGGAGTATTCCGTTGTGGTACCCGACCCACTCCACCGCTTACTACGTGGGCGTCACGGACAAACCGTTCACCTCGGTCTCGTGTACCGGCTCGAATGCCGGTTTTGAACCCTACCAGCCCGGGGCCAATCGCTACGGCAACACGTTTACCGACGAGATCGCGCTGCTGGAAACGGCCGAAGGGGGCGCCTCGCGCATGTTAATGTGCAAAGGCATCCATGGCAAAGTACAGGAAACGGGCAGGGTGTTCGGGGAAAAAGGTTGGATGGACGGTCTGGACTATCATGGGGTGATGAAAGACCTTCCCGACATTTCCCGGCCGCCCTTGCCGCCCGGCGTGGACGCCGGAGGCCATGGGGGCTCGCACGGACGTTTGATGGATGAGTTTGTCTCCTCAATCCTTCAGGACCGAAAACCGCTGGTCGACATTTCACAGGCATTGAACATGACGGTTTGTGGTATCGTGGCCCACGAGTCGGCGTTGAAGGACGGCGAGCGGCTGGACGTGCCCCACTATGAACCGCTTTAGTGCCTTAGCATCGGAAAATCAATCATTGTCGCATGACCCCCGCGGGCTGCCGGGCGTCGGGCCAATGCCCGGCTTGTCCGAGGGATTATTACTCAAAGTGTAAACGTTTCACGTCCTTCGAACGGCCCAGACGCTGGAAAAGCCCTGGTTTCAGGTCGTGTCCAGGTGGATCGAATTGGAAGCCGTGACGGGTGCCGGCCTGGCCGCGAACGCCCCGAAAGCCGGGCTTTACCAGCTAGTCGAGACATGAAGCTTACAGTTTGAGTTATTGCGTTCCTCGCTAAATCTGGCTGACGCTGATGCCGAAAATGGCGAGACGGATACGTCTTTAGACATGGCTCGCGATTGCGGCTCCATCCCGAGCGCTGAACAGGACGAAATGACTGCGGAGTGCGCCCGGATCGGTCGCATGCTGAGGGGCGATGATACACTCTCCGGAGAAGTTTCCGACCTCCGACCTCTGACCTCCGACCTCCGACCTCTTGGGTTGCGCCCGAAGCCCGCGTTAACGGGGGCTCGGGCCAACGGCTCTGTCGGTGATTACTGACTCGACCTTCGTACGGACCGCCCGAAGCAGTTGACCAACAGTGTTTCCAGGTTTTGTTCCAACACTTCGAATGAAAAGTGCCTTTGCGCGACTTCATGGTTTGTTTCCACCATCTCCGCCACGAGGTCGGGGTTCGCGAGCACTTCCCTTGCCTGAGCGATGGCGTGGCTCGTAATGAAATCGTTCATTTCCACGGCCCGAAATCCCTTGGGTCGAATATCCGAATCGTAGATCGCGTAGTTGTTCACCAGGATCGGTCGACGGTAATACGCGGCTTCCAGAAAGGCGTTTCCAAACCCCTCGATCGTGGAGGGATAGGTCACCAGATCGGCCTGGGCGTAGATATCGGCTAGTGAATATATCTTCCGTCCATCCTCGGTTTCCCCTCGCTCGTGACTCAAGCGGCTGCCGCAAAGAATCGTGTTGACGTTCAGCACGGCCGAGTACTCGCGTACGCGCATGCTGTACTCATCGCCTTCATCCCCCGACGCGTGTGAAATCACCAACGTGGCCGGCATGCCAAGGCGATGAACCAGTTCGATCGCGTGTTCAATACCTTTCCGCCGTACGATGCGAGTGGGCTGCAAGATCAGCTTGTGACCGTCGGGTATGCCGAGCTCCTGGCGCAAGTCATCGGCATATCCATCCACGAGGGGCGGAATGGCCTGGAAATCCATGACGTTTGGGACCACGGTTGCCGGCACCCCCCTGCGCAAACTGAGCTGTTCAACTTGTGCCGAGTTGATAACCGTGTGTTGGATCGTGGGGAGTCGCGGGGGAAACGCGGTCGACAGGTAGTCGGCGCAGGCGTTGCGCGAAAACCGGCTTCTTTCCCAGTAGAAGTCGTGATGGTGTGCGATCGCCGGGGTTCCCATTTCAATCAGATACTCGGTAATGGCCAAACCGAGTGGGATGTTCATGGGGATGGTGACGGCATTTTCCATGATGATCAGATCAAGATTGAAATGGTCAACGAAGTCACGCAGCGATTGCTTCAAAACGGCTTTCAAGTCGTCGCATTTTCGGGATACCCGCGGCAACCGTGTCGTACAGCCGAAACAGCCCGCGTATACCTCTTCCGCCCCCGGATGATTGAAATGGCATGATGGAACCAACAGCGATCGGTCTCTCGGGGTGTCCAACTCACCGGCCATGAAAAAGCATTGCATGCCCATCCGATCCAAAACGGTTGCCCACTTATTCGCTTCCAAACTGACACCGTCCGTGCCAGCCAATCGGGTCGCCACGAAACCAATTCGCTTTGAATCCATAATGGAACCTCAAGAACAAAGAGTCACATGAGTTGAAGTTATTGCTATCGCCTATCGCCGGGAAATCGTGACCCGAGCCACGGGCAAACGCGGATACGCGCCGCCCCGTTGTTCATGGCTGCGTTGTTCCTAACGGGAAACGGTCCACGATACTTGTGTGATTTCCGAGTCGGAAAAGACCATGCTATCCACCATTGCGTATACGGGGCCCGGATGACGTTGTCCGCCGTGAGTCCGACCAGCGGGAGGACGGCTTGCGTCGAGCAGCTTTCCATCCGGACAAATGCCACGGGCTTGTCCCGTGGTCCGTTACGTTCCACGCTACCGACGGGCCAGGAGTGGTGTGTCTGGCCGGTTTGTAGCGGCGAGCGTGAACCACCACGGGACAAGCCCGTGGCATCCATTGTAGCGGCGAGCGTGAACCACCACGGAACAAGCCCGTGGCATCCATTGTAGCGGCGAGCGTGAACCACCACGGAACAAGCCCGTGGCATCCATTGTAGCGGCGAGCGTGAACCACCACGGGACAAGCCCGTGGCATCCATGCGGCGCGTTGTGCCTCTTTATCCCGTTTTTGTTTCGAGGCCATGGCAGAGGGGCACGGCCCGCTTGGGACCAAGGGAGTCCCTCGCTGGTGCACGCCCCAGCTGTTGCCTTGTCCCACAACGCCCCCCGGGCTGGTCCTGGCGGAACCATGACCGTCGGCCTTCAAGCGACTTGGCTGGCAAGACCGGTCGTCCGACGAAACCTCCCTCGACTCACCGACTGCCAGGACGGGAACATCAAGATCGGCTCGGCCGCGGGCTGGCGGCCAGTGAGTTTCGAGGTTGAGGCGATCCGTGCGGGATGAAAACGGGTGCGTTGTGAGTTAACCCTATGGTTGCATAAAGACGGCGTAGGACGGGTCTCCAGGCCCGTCTTTTACAGCGCATAAATGTCTTTTTGCGCTTGTTTGAAGATCTCACATTTCGTGAGATCCGCGGACACCAGGTCAAGTACGATTTCGTACTTGCAAAGACGGGCCTGGAGACCCGTCCTACATATACTTTTTGCAACGTTAGGGTTAATATGGCTGGGGTACGTTGAATCGCCCGAGGACAGAGGGATTGTCGCGCCAGTGCTTGTTGTATTGGAGCAACAATGATGAAGACGCTGGCTTTTGGACTGCTTCGACCGACCACATAAGTTTTTTGGAAGACCACAACCATGAGAAATGAAACCAGACTGTTCGATCTAGGAGAATCATACGTCTCGCGATCGCGAATGACGGGACTCGGTGGCGTGGGGGCCCGCGCGAAGAACCGGAACCGGTCGGCGCGTATTCGCTCACCACTGGCCATGCCACTGCATGGTCGTGGTCTATTATTCCATGCCGTCATTACGATATTGGCCTTACTGGTCGGTGGGAGTATCACCCATGCGGAAGACGTCAAAACGAACAACGGCACACCGGAACAAAAAGAATCCACATCCGATGAGCCAGCCGTGCCGCTCATTGTCGATGGGGAAACCCAAGTCGTGCCCGCGTTCAAGGACAAGGAGACGTGGATTCGCCACGACCTTTGGGTGGAAACGGAGTTCGACTCGGACGGGGACGGCGAGTTGGACCGCGTGCACGTGGGCGTGACTCGCCCACGGCAGACCAAGACGGAAGGCTTGAGAGTTCCAGCCATCTATATTTCCAGCCCCTATTTCGCTGGCACGGGCACCACCTCGAAGGAATACATGTGGGATCCCAAGCACGAATTAGGCGTCGCGCCGCCGGAGCGCAAGATGCCGCCGCCTGTTGAGCGAGACGTGGATCGTCCCATCATTTCAGACTCGCACGTTGACACTTGGGTGCCTCGCGGGTTCGCGGTGGTCCACTCATCGTCTCCCGGCACCGGGCTCTCCGAAGGATGCCCCACCGTTGGCGGCGACAACGAGTCACTCGCGCCCAAAGCGGTGATTGCCTGGCTCGGTGGCCGGGCTTCCGGATACCTTGATCCAGATGGTGACGAGAAAGTGTTTGCTCGCTGGTGTACCGGAAAGGTCGGGATGACGGGAACCTCTTACAACGGAACCCTGGCGCTGGCCGCCGCCACGACGGGGGTCGAGGGGCTGGAAGCCATTATTCCGATCGCGCCAAACACGTCTTACTATCACTACTATCGTTCCCATGGCTTGATCCGGCATCCAGGCGGCTACATGGGAGAGGATATCGATGTACTCTACGACTTCATCAACAGCGGCGATCCGAAGCGACGCGACGACTGCGATTGCAAGGTGCGTGATCGGGAATTAAAGGAGAGGTTCGATCGCGTTACCGGCGACTACAACGACTTCTGGGCCGGGCGTGATTACCTGAACGACTTAGGTCCCCTCAAGGCCGCCACGCTGATGTCGCACGCATTCAATGATTGGAACGTGATGCCGGAACACAGTGTCAGAATCTATCAAGCACTCAAGGCTAAAGAAGTGCCGATCAAGACCTACTTCCATCAAGGCGGTCACGGTGGCCCGCCCCCCCTGGAGATGAGGAACCGGTGGTTTACCCGCTATTTGCACGGAGTGGAAAATGGGGTCGAAAAAGAGCCCCGCGCCTGGATCGTGCGAGAAGACTCCGAACGGGATCAACCCACTCCCTACGCGGATTATCCCAATCCCGAAGCAGCGCCCGTTACACTTCATCTCATGGGGGGAGCACCAGAGGCAGGGAAGCTAAGCAGAACCTCGCCCTCCGAACAAGGCACGAAAACCCTGGTGGACAATTACTCGTTCAGCGGCGCTGTGTTGGCACGGGCTGAATGGACCAACCACCGGCTAATCTATAAGACGCCGGAGTTGAAAGAACCGGTGCACTTGTCCGGCACGGCCAGCATCACCATCAAGTTAGCCAGCAGCAAGC
>JBNJEM010000447.1:0-6723 GCA_051745935.1 Planctomycetota bacterium | reverse complement strand
TCAGGCGGTTGGATTTTTCCGGATGGAAAGCCGCCCGGCGCAAGCCGTCCTCCCGTTGGTCGGACTCGCGGCGCATAAAAGTCATCCGCGACCGGTATAACAGTCCTTTTGATATTGTTCATAACTCTTAGTTTTGTTGGTGGCATAATGGCCAAAAAAGCCTCCCCCTCCTCCGCGCGGAAGTCGCTCGTGATCGTGGAATCACCCGCCAAAGCACGCACTATTTCCAAGTTCCTGGGCAGCCAGTATGAGGTACAGGCAAGCGTGGGCCACATTCGGGACCTCCCGAAGGGCGCCCGGGAGATGCCGGAAAAATACAAAGGCGAGAATTGGGCGTATTTGGGAGTCAACGTGGATGATGACTTCGAGCCCGTCTACATTGTCCCTCCGGACAAGAAGCAACAGGTCACGAAGCTTCGCAAGGCGGTCAAGGGGGCGGCACATCTTTATCTGGCCACGGACGAAGACCGGGAAGGCGAAGCGATCAGCTGGCATTTGTGCGAAGTACTCAAGCCCAAGATTCCCGTCCATCGGCTGGTGTTTCACGAGATCACCAAGGAAGCCATTGACGGGGCGTTGGCGAATCCACGCCGTATTGATGAGGGGTTGGTCCGAGCGCAAGAAACCCGTCGGATCCTCGATCGGCTCTACGGCTATGAGGTCTCCCCGTTGCTGTGGCGGAAAGTCGGTCCAGGCCTCTCCGCTGGCCGCGTGCAAAGCGTGGCGGTTCGTTTGATTGTCGAGCGCGAGCAGGAGCGGATCGCGTTTCACTCGGCGACCTACTGGGATTTGGTGGGGACCTTTGACGCGTCAACGGGATCTTTTCAAGCCGGCCTGATCTCGGTCGACGGCCGCAAGATCCCGTCGGGACGCGATTTTGATCCCCGGACGGGACAACTCACCGATGAACGCCTGTTGCACCTGGACGAACGGGGGGCGAGCCAGCTAACGGAACGGTTGCGGGGCGTCTCGTTTGAAGTCACGGCGTTGGAGAACAAGCCCTATACGATGCGGCCAGCGCCGCCGTTTACCACCAGTACCCTGCAGCAGGAAGCCAATCGCAAGCTGGGATTCACGGCGCGCCGCACCATGCAGGTTGCGCAGAGCCTTTATGAAAACGGGTACATCACGTACATGCGGACCGATTCGACGAATCTGGCGCAGGTGGCCGTGGATGCCGCCCGCGAGCTTGTTTCCTCGGAGTATGGAACGGAATACCTGCCGGACCGGCCTCGGGCGTACCAGTCCAAGGTGAAGAACGCGCAGGAAGCCCACGAAGCGATTCGGCCGGCGGGGCACCCGTTTCGTTTGCCAGACTCCTTGCGGGGTGAACTGGACACTGATCAGTTTCGATTATTCGACCTCATCTGGAAACGAACGATTGCCAGTCAAATGGCCGATGCGCGGGGACACCGCATTACCATCACGGTCGAAGGCGACGGAGCGGTCTTTCAGGTCAGTGGCAAGACGATCGATTTTCCGGGATTTTTGCGAGCCTACGTGGAAGGGTCGGATGATCCCAACGCGGATCTCGCGGACAAGGAAGCCATTTTGCCGTCGGTGGAGCTGCATCAACCGGTGACTTGCCGGGAATTGGACGCGAAAAGTCACACCACGCAGCCCCCCGCCCGCTATAGTGAAGCCTCGCTGACCCGTACCCTCGAGGAAATGGGGATCGGGCGTCCGAGCACGTACGCGGCGATTATCGACACGATTTTGGCCCGCGACTACGTGTTCAAGCGGGGCAGCGCCTTGGTGCCCACCTGGGTGGCCTTCTCGGTGGTGCGACTGCTGACCCGTCATCTTCCCAATCTGGTCGACTATCGATTCACCGCCCAGATGGAGGACTTCCTGGACGAAATCAGCCGCCACGAAAAACAGCACATTGAGTACCTGGAGCATTTTTTCTTCGGCAATGAAACGCCCGGCTTGAAGGGCCAGGTGGAATCCAAGATCAAGGAGGTGGATGCCCGCGACATCAGCCGCTTTTCGCTTGGCAAACCACCAGCCGGGACCCAACCCGAGGACGAAGTCTTCCTGCGGGTCGGCAAATACGGACCGTTCCTGGAGCAGGGGGAGCGGCGGGCCACCCTGCCCGAGGGCATGACGCCGGATGAATTGACGCTCGAAAAAGCCCTGGATCTGCTGGATAAGGGCCAGGAAGAAGACAAACCCTTGGGAACCTGTCCGGAAACAAACAAGCCGGTATTCGTCAAACGGGGCCGCTTCGGCCCCTACATACAACGCGGTTTGCCCGATGAGAAAGACAAACGGAACGCCTCCCTGCTCCGGGGGATGGACCCGTCCGACGTCGATCTGGAAACCGCCTTGAAACTGCTGGCGTTGCCCCGCACCCTGGGCCCGCATCCCGAATCGCAAGAACCGGTCGTGGCCGCCAATGGCCGCTATGGCCCCTACGTCAAATGCGGTTCGGAAACTCGTTCCTTGCCAACCGAACTCTCCCCGCTGGATGTCACGCTTGACGACGCCTTGTCCCTGCTCGCCCAGCCCAAGAAGCGGGGACGTCGCAGCGCGGCGGCCCCGGAACCGGTGAAGGTTTTCGAAGCCTCGCCGGTTACGGGCCAACCGATCAAACTGCTTTCGGGGCGTTACGGCCCCTATGTCACCGATGGGACCACCAATGCGTCCCTTCCCAAAAGCACCACCCCCGAGGAATTGACCTTTGATCAGGCCGTCCAGTTGCTGGCCGACCGGGCCGCGCGGGGCGGATCGCGTCGGTCGACGCGAAAGAAAACGGGGACCAAGAAGAAAGCCAAGAAAAAGGCCGCCAAGAAAAAAACCGCCAAGAAAAAGGGGGGGCAAAAGAAAAAGGCCAAGAAAAAGGCCAAGAAAAAGGCCGCCAAGAAAACGGGGACTGGCAAGAAAGCGGCGAAGAAAAAACGTTCCTAAGCCCAGTCGCTCGGGTCGCTCGCGCTGCCCATGGCGATGGCGAACGCCGTCGCATGGCTGCGACAATGCGAGAGGCTAATCAGTATTTCGGCCACCCCGAGCTGCTCGCAGGCATCACGAGCCCCGCCGGCCAAGGCGACGCGCGGTTTCCCCGCGGCATCGTTGCGAATTTCCATGTCCCGCCATTGAATTCCCCTCGCCCAACCGGTTCCCATCGCCTTGAGGATCGCCTCTTTGGCCGCCCACCGGCCGGCGTAATGTTGCGTGGCCGCCTTGCGAGCACTGCAGTATTCGATTTCACTGGGGGTGAAGATGCGTCCCAAAAACAACTCACCATGCCGTTCGATCATCTGGGCAATCCGCAACACTTCAACGATGTCGGTTCCAATTCCAATCACGTTCATGGTTTCACGCACTGTTACCGCTCGCCGTGTCATCCACACTCTTGTTCAGCGGCCCCCCCTCTCCGGCTCCACACTGGCTTCTCAGGGCAAAATGAGACCGCACGCGCGCTGGGCTCGCCGCAACACCCGCCCCGCTTTCCCCCGTGCTTTCCGCATGCCGTCGTTCAAAATCTGGTGGACGTTGTCAAGGTCCGCCGCCAGCTGTTCGCGGTGTTCGCGCATGGGAGCGAAGTATTGTTCGGCAACCGTGGCTAACTCCTTTTTCACCATGCCGTACCCGAATCCTCCTTTGCGATAGGTTTCCGCCATCTCCGCCCGCTTCTCATCGTCCACGAATAGCGAGTAAAGCTGGAACAGGTGATCGGTCTCCGGATCCTTGGGCTCGTCCACCGGGCGCGAATCAGTCGTGATCCGCATGATCTTTTTTCGCATGGCCCGGGGATCCTCGAAAATTTCAATCGTATTGCCATAGCTTTTGGACATTTTCTCGCCATCGGTACCTGGCACTCTCGCCGAGGTGTCCAGCAATTGCGCTCGAGGGGTGGCAAAGACTTCACCGAACTGATGATTGAAACTTCGCGCCAAATCCCGGCAAACCTCCACGTGCTGCACTTGATCCTCGCCCACCGGAACCGTGTCCGCGTCATAGGCCAAGATATCGGCGGCCATGAGCACGGGGTAGGTGAAGAGCCCGGCCTCGGCAGCCAACCCCTTCGCTTTTTTCTCCTTGTACGCGTGACAGCGTTCGAGCAGTCCCATGGGCGCCCCCGTCATTAGCACCCAGCACAGCTCGGACACTTCCGGCACGTCGGATTGCACGAACAGGATCGCCCGCTCCGGATCCAGGCCCAAGGCGAGCAAGTCGAGCGCCGCGTCCAGGGTTGCCTTGCGAAGTTGTTTCGGATCACGGAGAGTCGTCAACGCGTGTAAATTCGCGATGAAATAGTACGCCTCCTCCTCGTCCTGCAACTGGATGTATTGGCGGATGGCGCCAAAATAATTGCCCCAATGAAAACGCCCTGTCGGTTGAATTCCGGAAAGAACACGCATGGGTCAGCTTCTCAACTCATTGATTGTTCGTCGGTGACACTTTAGCCGTCTGAAGTATATTTCACGCGGTTGGATTTTTCCGGATGGAAAGCTGCCCCACGCAAGCCGTCCTCCCGTTGGTCGGACTCGCGGCGGAGAAAGTCATCCGCGACCGGTATATATGTCCGTTCGCGGCTTGCTTCGTGCTCCGCCGGTAGCGGGACACTCGCCATCGACGGCCCTCGCCCCCCCGCCAGCTCGCTATGAACCCGGTAGCCGTAGCGTCTTGACCATGTCGCTCACGCGTCGCACCCCCGCCTCAACCAATGCCGTGGGGAGCGATTCGACCAGTCGCTGAGAGATGGTGGGATCGTAGTAGTTCGCGGTTCCAATCTGCACCGCCGAGGCCCCCGCCACCAGGAACTCCATCACGTCATCGAGGGACGCAATCCCGCCAATGCCCACGATGGGTACGTCGACCGCTTGCGCCACCTGGTGAACCGCCCGCAGTGCGACCGGTTTAATCGCCGGCCCGCTGAGCCCTCCCATCACGTTTCCCAAAAGAGGACATCGCCGCCGCCAATCAATGGCCATGGCCAACAACGTGTTGATCAGGCTCACCGCATCCGCTCCCCCCGCCACCGCCGCGGCCGCGATCGCGCGAATATCCGTCACGTTGGGCGTCAACTTGGCCAGGATCGGCAACTCGCAGGCCCCGCGCACCGCCGAGACCAACTCGGCACATTGCTCCGGGTTCGTTCCATAATCGACGCCTCCCGTCACATTGGGACAGGAAATATTCAACTCCAGGGCATCCACGCCACCGGCTTGTTGCAGTCGCACCGCCATGGCGACGTAATCGTCCGGACCACGCCCCGCAATGCTGACGATCAACGTGGTCCCAATTCGCCTCAAGTAGGGCAGGTGGTGCGTAATGAAGGCCTCAATTCCATCGTTGTCCAGGCCGATTGAGTTCAAGAGCCCCGCGCTGGCCTCCACCGTGCGCCACGGTGGGTTTCCCGCCCGTGGCTCCGGCGTGATTGTCTTGGGGATCACTCCCCCCAATCGACGCAAATCCACGATTTGTTGCATCTCACGCGCGTAACCAAACGTGCCACTGGCCACTAAAATCGGGTTGGCCAGGGTCAAACGCCCCAGACATACGCCCAGCTCCACCTCCTCATGACTCCGTTGCGTCCTCGACACGGTCCGCACTCCCCTTCCACCTCACGCCCCCCCCACCATTCGCCAGCACGGACGACGCAACGCCGTGGTCCTGTTTCACGTCCAGTGACAGGACAGGTCCCAATCACCTCGGTGGCATCGCGACCGGGCAGAATAAGAGCAGAGCTTAGGAGCCGTTGACTTCAATCCCCGTTCGACCTTGCTCCCTCACGCGCCGCGTCCAGAATGCATGATGGTACTGGGGGGGCGGACATGACACAAGCCGGTCCGAACATCCGCGGTGCTCTGGATGCCAAGATAGGCCCACCAAGATAGGCCCACGGACGGCCCCACGCGGGTGAAGAAAGAGATAAGCAGATAATCCGCCTATAATGTCGGCTGTTTTAGCCGAAAGGCCAGAGTCCGCTGGGCAACGTGTTGGAGTCGACCTGGGGTTGTCCAGCGGACGGCGGCCTGCTCGCTGCACCGGCCCCTTTTCAAACCGTTGTCGCTCCGAATGTATTTCAGGCGGTCGGATTTGTCCCGATGGAAAGCTCCCCGACACAAGCCGTCCTCTCGTCGGTCGGACTCGCGGCGGACAAAGTCGTCCGCGACCGGGATAGCCTTACTTCACGCAGCTAAAGTACTACGGGGCTGAAAGGTTGCGCTACGACCCTAAATCCCGCTCGCCACCGAGTCCCAGCCTTACAGCAACAGAAACAGACCTCGCGGACGCCCTCCCCCTGGGCTGGCCAAAATCCCGGAAACTGGGTAACCTAGCGGAAGTAGGCTTACAGCATTTGTTGCGCGGCGGCCTTGGTCATAACTTGGTCCACGCGAGACCCGAGGAGGGGTATTTGTTTACTCCATGGGCTCCTGAGAAGGGTCCGCCATTTTACCCTATTGAAGCCCCAAACCTGGACTTTTCCAAGGTCAATTCATACCGACACTGCTAGCATCCGACGAACTTACGACCGAGGCCTTGCGCGTCCTCGTTTCAAATACTGGACCTCTCCCGACCCACGTCGTGACGATCATTAGCGGTGCTCCAGGTGCCATGATAGGCCCACGGATGGCAGTACGGACCCACGGATGAAGAAACGGAGGACGCCGCAGGGCTTTTTTCACGCGTGAGCCCCGTCCGCCGTGTTCCCTTTGGTCCTTTCAGTCCCTGAGGTCCTTGATTCGACGCGGGCAAGGACGCAAGGCGCAACAA
>JBNJEM010000446.1:0-6735 GCA_051745935.1 Planctomycetota bacterium | reverse complement strand
ATACCGGACGCCACAATCGACCACGAAGGTCGCTCCAGGCACTCGCACCAATGTACACGAAGCCCCAATAGAACTGGCGCCGCCCAAAAAAGTGATCTCGATGGAATGTTGACCAAACATAAAACAACAGACTTAAACTGTAAATTACTCTCCACAACCCGCCGGCAAAGCCCCGCTGCCCGGATCTCTTCAGCCCTCACTGTAACCGGTACCGGCTCCAGTTTAATCCACCTGCCAGTCTCTTGAACCCCATCCTTCCCCCAAGGCGGGCCCCAGCCCAAAGAACACGAACCGTTTGCACCTGAGTAACACAGAGGAACACCGAGACTCTGGTGCCCGTGGCGATTGTGAGATAGCATCCCTCCACCGCTTGGAAAGGATGTGCTGGAAATCAGGATGTCTACTTTCGGGTCGCCGCAGCCAGTACATCATCGAGGGCGTTTTCAAGGAGATGAAAGGGCACGACACGGGAACATGGTGGCCATTGAATCATTGGACGGACTCCAAGATCCGAGTCCATGCCCTCTATTGTACGATTGCCTTGCTGTTGCGAGCCTTGCTGTATCGGCGGGTGCGCCAGGCGGGCCTGAAGATCTCGCTACCCCGCATGTTGTCGGAACTGGACGGGATCCGCGAAGTGGTCACCATATTCCCGCGCCAACGCCGACGGAAGATCGAACGGCGTCACACAGTGCTGACCAAGACCCCGGACCTACAACAGCGACTGCTCTCGACTCTCGAAATGGAAGCAAAAACGACCGTTTAGGGTAACAAATGACTCGACGTAACCTATTGCAGCATTTTTGGTTATGAGAACGCGCGACGATAACTAGGAAACTCAGGCTAGCAGGTGAAAGTCCTGTCGTATCAATTTGTTCGTTTCGGATACGTAGCGATATCACGGTTCATGTGGGTAACCACATGTTCATTGCGTGACGTAAACGGCCCGGCTGCCCTTTTTCGCTCCCGATATTCGGCAAGAGAACAGATCTGTCATTTCGGTTTTTCCTTATTCGCGATTGCGTATTCGGTTTCAGAACCGCCCGGGGCGCGGCGTTTGGCTAAGGACCTGTCCTAAGATGGAGAGCGGCGGGGCGCGAGCGTCTCGATCCGCCGAACCCCAAAGTCGCAACACACCGCGGGACGCTACCAGACGATGCTGTCAGACGATAGAGAAACAGGCGGGGTAACCGGCGCCTTGTGCCCCTTCTCCCACACGCGGGAGAAGGGGCCGGTGAAGGCTGTGCCGTCTTCTGACAAGGCTAGTGACAAAGTTAGTTGCTCAAGTCGAACTGGAACTCGTTCTCCTCTTGAGCGACGACTTCGGCGGTGAGCCCGGATGTGGCGAAGCCGGCGTACTGTTTCGGCAGTTCCGAAGTTTCCGTCTGTTTTGGACGAACCCCCGGATCCTGCTCTTGGGTCCAGTCCGATTTGACCGAGATCTTGCTCATCTTAACTCGGTAGGCCCCCGGTAGGACTCCGGCGGAGGTGTTCCGAGAGGAAAGCTCGAACTGTCCCTCGGCATCGGTTCGAGCGAAGCCCCCGGCCCCGCTCCCCTCGAGAGGCGAGAAGGCCACGTCGGCCCCGTCCACCGGTTGCCCTTGGTAGGTCACGATTCCGCTCACCGAAACCCCTTCCGGACGATCGTCCGAAGAGCAGCCGACGAGGCTCAGTGCGCAGGCGAGACTCAGCGCGTAGAAGCCGGTTCCATGCCTCTTGCATTGCATTTCAAAGTGCATTAAAAACTCCCTGTTGGCTCGCCAGCGGACTTAGACCCCAATGCTCCCCACACGCCATATGGGCTGCCACCGAAGCGCGCCTCGGTGTAGTACCCATGACCGCCCCCCGCATCGGGAGCGCCACCGGTCAGCGGCACGGGGCTCGTCAGATCCCCGGCGTCGATTGTTTCCGTGATAAAGTGGACGGATCCATCGGCGAAAGCCGCGTGCACGCCACCAGGATGGCGGCTGGTCGGGGGCAAAATCCCGCCGTTGCCCGCCCATGAACTCGGCGCGCACGAGGGGCTATTCGGGGGAAGGATCGTGTTGTGTCCCGAGAAGTAAGGATTTCCATTCGCCCAACTAAGCCCCAGCCGGCGCGTGAATGGTACGCCATAATACGTTCCACTGGGACCAACTGAGGTGTAGCACGAGGAAGGGTTTTCACGCAGTCCCGTGATCGAATAGTCCACGGCGATATTTCCAATTACTTGCCCAGGTTCCTGGCTGAAGCAGCGTTCGGAGAGCGCGATCGTATTACTCGTCCCGTCATGGATGTCCTGAAAACGGGTTGATGTGCGGAATCCGAAGATGCCACGTGGTTCACGATCGGCGGGATCATAGCCGATCTCCGGAATCCAATCCCCACCGCAGAAGTTGTAGTTCGTTCGTCCCTCATGATTGCCGTACCAGTGGTCGTGGATCGTTTCGGGAGCGCTATCGGAAGGGCACACCAGTGTGTCGATACCAACCTGCCAGTGTTGATAATTGGCGTCCCAAGGTCGCGGTCCATAGCCGTCCGCGGCAATCTGATCATGAAGTGCCGTCTGTTCGAAAAACGGCAAGAGACAGATAAAACCGCTAGCCGCGTTCCCGTTTCCCGGCCCGCCTTCGGCGGGATCTTTCTGGCCCGTACCGCCTTGGCGGTAGGGAAGGGTGTTGTGGGTGTCATGGTAATTATGCAGAGCCAACGCGAGTTGCTTCAGGTTGTTCGAACATTGCGATCGCCTCGCGGCTTCGCGGGCCGCCTGGACGGCGGGCAAGAGCAAGGCGACCAGAATCCCAATAATGGCGATCACCACCAAGAGCTCCACGAGCGTGAACGCGTGCCCCCTTGCTGGCTTCGATCTGAAAACTACAAACATACTGACGGTCCTTTCACAAACAAAAAACAAAACAAGCTGCACTCAGTGTGCAACGGCAACTACTCGTGACGATTGAAACTTACAGCCGCTAACAAGACCTCTTCTCCTCCTTTCCGATAGAAAGTGTTCCAAACCCCCAGCGCTGCAAGCGTCCTGCTTGTTTCATCTTTCCATTTCCTTCGTGGTTGAAGTCCCAGCGCAGCGTCTAGCCCGAAGGTGACACGCCTCCGGGATGAATGTTGAGGGCTTCCACCGAGCCCTCCACCTCACTCTTCACCTACCGTCCATCCGCGTTGCCGGGATTATTGCAGCCGGCTGTTAGGCGAGAATGAAACGGAGGTTAGTTCTCCATGTTTTCGATTTAGGTCGTACGACGACGTGAGATAGACAGCGCCACCGTGGCTGGACCGATGAACGCAAAGCGTTGGGGAGGCAAACTTTAGGCCCACCGGTCCTGTATAGGCGATTAAATGGTTTCACAACTTACGGAATCGTCGAGTGGTGTGCCGTCTCCGGCGGGGCGGGAAAAATGATGATGGCGTGCAAAGGAAGGTCGTTATGGTTACCAAACCAACGAGCCACCGGAACGGGACTGCTGCGAAGTACCCAAGTGGCGCTGTCCAATTAGGCTCCGGAGCATCGGATAGAAGGGTTCCACGGCATGCGTCCGCGACACGCCACGACCGGATCGATAGCGCTTCGATGCCTCCGATCGTCGGAACCTGCTACCTGGGATCGTTGAGATTGGATTGAGATTTGAGGCTTGCGGATCCTCAGCCGATCGCCCGCCCTCCGACCGGAGGCCGGTTCTTGCAGTGAGCCAAGTGTTAGATATCCGTTAAATCCGGTTGCAGATGGCGCTATGGCCGAACGGCGGCCGTGGGCATGACTGGAGCGGCGTGCTATAGTAACGGGACATTCGCCGGCCAGAATCCCCTGAAAGAAGCCGGCGTTTGCAGAAAGCCACGGAAGGCCACGGGAAAGAACTCAAAAAACCCAAAGAACCCAAAGAAACCATGGTCCGCCAGAGAATTCTGTTTGTCGAGGACGAGAAGGATATTCAGGAGCTCGTCCGCTGCAACCTGGCCAAGGAGGGTTACGCAATCCGCTGCGTGGCGTCCGGCGAAGAGGCGTTGGAGGCGGTGCGATCGTCGGTTCCCGACCTGATCATTCTTGACTTGATGCTGCCGGGTATCAGCGGTCTGGACGTGTGCCGCAGTATCAAGGGCGACCCGGAAACCGGCCAGGTGCCCATCGTGATGCTGACGGCCAAGGGCGAGGAGGCCGACGTAGTCAGTGGGCTGGAAGTGGGGGCCGACGACTACGTGCCCAAGCCCTTCAGCCCGCGGGTGCTCTTGGCCCGGATCCGCGCCGTGCTCCGCCGGACGGCTTTCGATGAACCGGCCTCCACCGAGAAACCGATCAAGATTCACGAACTTTGGATCCATCCCGGGCGTCACGAGGTGCTTCGAGCGGGGGAGCCGGTCTCGCTTTCGCCGACCGAGTTCCGCGTGCTGCATTTCCTGGTGGGGCGGCCCGGCTGGGTTTTCACCCGCTACCAAATCGCCGAGGCGATCCACGGCGGCGAGGACATTGTCACCGACCGGTCGATCGACGTGCAGATCGTCGGGCTACGGAAGAAGTTGGGGGATGCCGGCGCGTACGTTGAAACCGTCCGCGGCGTCGGCTACCGCTTCAAGGAATAGCTTCCCGCCTCGCTGGATAGGTCGAAATCCTTACAGAAGACCACAACACAATGCGCTCCCGGCGGCTGCTCTGGCGGCTTTATTCCACGTACCTGGCGATCACCCTGGCTTCCCTGGCGGCGGTGGGGCTTTACGCCGTGTCGGCGACGCAACAGTTCTACCACAAGCGGACTGTGGAGACGCTGCGCGATGTCGCCCACGCGACTGAGGAAACGGTCCGCAGCCGGCTGGCGTCCGGCGACCACGCCGGCCTCGACGCCGTCTGCAAGGAACTGGGCAACAAGGCGGACACCCGCATCACCGTGGTCCTGCCCGATGGCGAGGTGGTGGCCGACTCGCTCGAAACCCCCGAACTGATGGACAACCACGCTGGCCGCGAGGAGATCCGCCGGGCCCTGGCCGAAGGGTTCGGCACGGCCACCCGCTACAGCAACACGCTTCTTCAGAAGATGGTATACGTGGCCGTGCTCATCCGGCACGACGATCGCACGTGGGGCATCGTGCGAACGGCGCTCGCCTCGGTCGACGTGCTGCGGACGGTTCGGGCTATCCATCGCCGGCTCATCGGCGGTGCCGTGGTGGCGGCGCTGCTGGCCGCCGGAGTGAGCCTTTGGATGGCAAGCTGGGTGGCCCGTCCGGTCGAGGAAATCCGCCGCGGCGCCGAACACCTCGCCCGCGGCGACCTGCGGTACCGACTCCCCATTCCCGCCTCCCGGGAAGCGGCCGAGGTGGCCGAGACGATGAACGAGTTGGCCGCCCAACTCGACGCCCGCATCGGAGACGTCCTCCAGCAGCGCAACGAGCGGGAGGCGATCCTCTCGAGCATGGTCGAGGGCGTGGTGGCCATCGACGGCCGACAGCGGATCATCAGCCTGAATCAGGCCGCCGCTCGGCTGTTCGGCTGCGAGACCGACACGGCGGCGGGGCGCACGCTGCCGGAGATGGTGCGCAACGTCGAGCTTCAGCGTCTGGCGGCCGACGTGCTGGCCCGCCGCCAGTCCCATTCCGGCGGCCTGACCATCATCGGCCGCGACGGTCGGCAGCGGCTGCTTCACGCCCAGGGAACCGTGCTCCGCGAGGCTGAGGACCGCCCCCTAGGCGCCGTTATCGTGCTGCACGACGTCACGCGGTTGCAGGAGCTGGAAAACATCCGCCGCGACTTCGTGGCCAATGTCTCCCACGAACTGCGCACGCCAATCACCTCGATTAAGGGCTTTGTCGAGACCCTGCTCGACGGCACGGCCGCCGATCCGGCCGACGCCGAGCGGTTCCTGCGGATCGTCGCCAGGCAGGCCGATCGGCTTAACTCGATCATCGAGGACCTGCTGACGCTCGCCCGCATCGAGCAGGAGGCCGAGAAGGCCGAGATCGTCCTTCAGCCGGGCCCCGTCCGCGAGGTGCTCGAAGCGGCCGCCGAGGCCTGCCGGATGAAGGCCGACGAGAAGCGGATCCGCCTGGACATTCAGTGTGACCGAGACCTGGTCGCCCGAAGGAACGCCCCCCTGCTGGAGCAGGCAGTGGTTAACCTGGTTGATAACGCCGTGAAGTACAGCCCGCCGGGCGCTACAATCCGCCTCGTCGCCGGACATGACGCCGAGGGGGTGGTCATTCGCGTCGAAGACCAGGGCTGCGGCATCGGGGCCGAGCACCTGCCGCGCATCTTTGAACGGTTCTACCGCGTCGATCGCGCCCGCAGCCGCGAATTGGGCGGCACGGGCCTGGGCCTGTCGCTCGTCAAACACATCGCCCAAACCCACGGCGGCCGTGCCGACGTCGAGAGCACGGCCGGCGAGGGGAGTACGTTTTTCATTCACCTGCCCGCCGCTCCGGACCCAAGCGAATCGGACGGGTCGGGCGACGGTTGAACCGTCGGTCCGGCCGAGGATTCCCCGATTCGTACCGGAAATGATGCTTGCAAGAATACGCCCGTTGCGCATCTCTTACCACCTCGTTGTTCGGGTCCCGACACGCGTTTGTCGTCTTCGTTGTCGCGTCGGACACCTTGTATGACCGTGTCGGAGCACGAAAGCAGACATGCTGATTTTCTCGCTGATTTTTCTGATTTTCGCCGTGGGTTTGCGAGCTTGGCCAAGCATTTGTAAAGCGTGATGGCCGCCGGAAGACGCGATGTCAGGCGACCAGGCGGCAAGGTGGGGGGACAGCGAG
>JBNJEM010000445.1:0-6739 GCA_051745935.1 Planctomycetota bacterium | reverse complement strand
ACGTTCGCACTTCCGTTGCACATCTTGAAAAAGGGCTTTGCCGGGTGCAAATGCCACGGGCTTGTCCCGTGGTCCGTTACGTTCCACGCTACCGACGGCCAGGAGTAGTGTTTCTGACCAGTTTGTAGCGGGGAACGTGAACCACCACGGGACAAGCCCGTGGCATCCATGCGGGCCTTGCGTGTCCAGGCCGTGTAGCGGCACCCGTGAACGGCTACTTTTCGGCAAAAGCCCTCAACGCGGATCGCAAAATCCGTATGACGGTTCGCCCAGGCCGGCGCAAACATCTCACCGAAAACCTCGGAGGGCCACGATCCTACGTTGAAAATCGTCCACGGGCTTGATTCCCAGGCGGGGGTTCAAACCCAAATGACCGACCATGGTTTTGCGACAAGAACTGACCTTATGAAGTACGGAGGGAGAAGCCCGAGCACCCGAAATGTTCAGGTACGAAATAAAGCCGGACCAAACACAAGGCACTCTGTCCCGAAATCCCCCGGCCCCACTCGGACAAGCGCGGCCCGCACCAACGACCAACCACCAACCACCGAACGCACGTGGACACGTCGCACAATCACCTTCGCTGATTCAGCACCACCCATTCTCCAGCCAGTCCATGCCACCTCCCTGAAGCGGCGGCGCGTTGGCGAATGTCTGAAGAGCTTTCCGGCGGTCCGAGGAGATCCCGGTCCACGAAGCGCTGAAATTGTGTTTCATCTGCTCCAGAGTGTGAACGCCGCACAGACACACGTCGAGAGATTCGTTTTCAAGGACAAAGGCGAGAAGCTCGCGAGGTAGATCAGCTTCCTTGCCGTTGAGCTCGCGATTTTTGAGCAGGGCTCCTCGAGCGAACGGCTTGATCGTAATCACGCCGAGACCCGCCTTCTTAGCCGCCGGCATGACTTGCTCGGCCACCCGGTGCCGGACATTGTAAGGCATGGAGCAGCAATCGAAGTACTCGCCAAATTCCTCGAACGCGCGGAGAAACCACTTTGGCTCGAAATGGCTGCCGAACCCGGTAAACCGAATCTTGCCTTGTTGCTTGAGTTTGTCCAACGCTTCCAGACAGTGGCTCATATCCCAGTAACCCGACTTCTCGGTTACATCGACTTCGTTGCTGAGCATCAACACGTCGATGTAGTCGGTCTGCCATGCGCGCAGCCGGTCCTCCGTCCATTTGTACACCTCTCGGACATCGTTGGGAACGCCTTTCATCTTGTGCGACACGCGCACGGCGACAATGGCGTCGTCTCGCCGCCCCAGCCGCCGCAACGCCTCGCCGGGAACTTCCGACTCGATCATGGGGGTGCACGAATCAAAGAAATTCGCGCCCATGTCCAGCCCGGCGGCGACCATTTCCGTGGCTTCCTCGATCGTGAGCCGCCGATAATCACCGCGGCCATCGGGGGTCCGTTTGTACGACCAACTGTGGCCTCCAAAGCCCACTTCCGGGACCTTCAAGCCCGTTTTTCCGAGCTCTCGCCGGCGGACACCGCGTGATGGCGCATTTTCTCCCTGCGCATCCGCGTCAACGGGCGCGATCCACGGTGCCGCCACGGCCCCCGCCGCGGCCCCCCGACCCAGTTGTCGCAAGAATGCCCTTCGTGTCCGCTCCCCATTCCCGCCGTCTGCCGAGTGGCGTGCACACATTATCTTCTCCTCAAGACGTCTTACCATGATGAACCTGGAAAGGGTTTGTTAAAAAGCCGCTAACGGTTCTTTTCCCCGTGAATTATCGCGATCGTTCACGCATCAACAGCACGTGCCCGAGCACGAATTCAATGTCTTCTTCCACGCACAAGTCAGCCAGCCAGTACCGTTATACCAGTCGCGGATGATTTTCTCCGCCGCGAGTCCGACCAACGGGAGGACGGCTTGCGTCGGGCAGCTTTCCACCCGAAAAAATCCAACCGCCTGAAATATAGTTCCTATCAGTCAGCGACGGCATGGTGGAGGGCGTCGCCTCCCCGGAAACGTGGCACCGCGCCGCTATCCAGAGGAACTGCTTGGCAAGCAAGCAGTGGCACGGAGTTGCTATAGGGTGTTATTTTCTAGTTGCATTATTGGGACGAACGCTCCGAAAGCCTGGAGTTGTGTTTCGTTTTGCGGTTCCACATCGGGTGACTGCTTGAACGTTTTGACCAAACGGGCCACGGGGGCATCGCCCGGCTCGGATTCCTCCACGCGCAGCAGGTGGATTTCGTCCGAGGCGTCGATCACCCAATCGAAGGACAACAGGCATGTGGTCGTGTAGTCGGCCTTCGCCGACAGTGTCCACGCAGTCATCGCAAACGCGGTTACGGGGATGACGACGTTACGTGAATGTTTCCTGTCGCATCCCCCGGGCGGTTGAGAAAGGAGGAGAGCAGGCCGACACCACGAGATTCATTATACAGGACGACTGATACTGATAGAGTGATAGGAATTGTGACCCCATAGCGGCAAGATTGCAACCCTGCTACGTTTTCCGTCTCACCATTTTTCTCACCATGAAAACACTCCCTCGTCATCCGGGTGGTAGCGGATTTCACGTGCACGTGATGGTCACGGCCGGAGGGCTGGATGGGGGCGGGGAGTGGCGGGAGGCGAAGAAGTCGTGCGTGATTCCCCGGAAGGCGCTGACGCGGAAGTTCCGCGGCAAGCCGCGGGAGTTTTGGGAGGGGGAGCCAGGTGTTGTTACGGGGTGTAACATATTGGGTATACTGTAAGGTGTCTTCAGCGTGTAACGCGTTCCGCGCGTTACCAACTTGGAAGCCACGACAAAACCACTCGGGTTTCCTCTCACCCAGGAGCGTTTGGGATCGGGAACCCGGTTTCGTTAGGGGCTGTAAACACGACTGTCACGACCCCGGGGAGGGAATTCCGTATGATGGCCGCCGTAACACTCTGTTTGGGTATGATGTGCGCGATGGCAACAGCGTCTGTTAGTGAGGGGGTTCCTCAAAGCGGCCGGGAAATTCCGGTGGCCCGGCGCGCCGACGTAGTGGTCGTGGGGGGATCACTCGGCGCGGTGGCGGCGGCGACTCAGGCCGCTGAGTCGGGGGCATCGGTACTGCTGGTGGCGCCGCGCACCTATGTGGGAGATGATTTGGCGGGAACGCTAAGGCTGTGGCTGGATGAGGAGACGCAAGCGGTTGGAGAGTTAACGCGGCGGGTTTTTCAGGAGAATGGTATCACGACGCCGTTGCATGTGAAGCGTGCTTTGGAGGCCGCGTTGTTGGATGCCGACGTGGATTTTCTGTTGGCGTCCTTTGCAACCGATGTACTGCGCGACGAACAGGATGAGGTTGCCGGCGTGGTTATTGCCAATCGCGCGGGGCGCCAGGCCATCCTCTCCAAGGCCATTGTCGATGCCACGCAAATGGGCGTTGTTGCTCGCCTGGCCGGTTCTGGAATGCGGCGTCCGGGATCGGGCAAGCAACCGTGCCGCCGTGTCGTCCTGGGCGGTCGTTCGGATAACGGCATCCCGCCGGCGCGAAAGGTTCCAGCCGGCATCAAGGTGGATGGGCAGCCGTTGTTTTATTATGTGTATAAGACACGGTTGCCGGTCTCCGGCGAGAGTTTCGTCGCGTGGGCCGAAGCCGAGCAGCGGATGCGGGACGACACGTATCGACCGGGCCAGCTGCGGGCATCCCACCAAATCCAAGTGGTGCCTGGTGTTTCGATTAGAGGACGCGTGGACGCGGATCGTTGGTCGCGGCGAAGCTCGCCGGACATTGGGCACTTTCTGCCCAAGGGCGTGGACGGCGTTTACGTCATTGGCGGTGTGGCGGATGTGCCCCGGTCGGACATTGAGTCGTTCATGCGTCCCGATCGACAGGAACAGGTGGGGTGTACGGTGGGCCGCGCGGCGGCGCGGCATGCCGCGGAACGTGACTGGCCGAACGAAGTTGACGTGACCGGCAAGACAGGCGTCGTCTCCCGCCCTGGTGGAGACATTCACGAAACGTTGACCGGGCTCAGGCCGATCCCCGTGCATGAAGAGACGGTGACCGCACCGCCCACCGCCGTGCCGGTGTGGGCGGATGTGGATGTGGTGATCGTCGGCGGAGGCACTTCGGGCGCGTCCGCCGCCATCGGCGCCGCGCGTCGTGGCGCGGAGGTGTTGGTCGTGGAGTACCAGGAGGGGCTTGGCGGCGTGGGAACCGTGGGGTTGATCGGAAGACCTTATCACGGATTGGACCGGGGCTTCACGGCCGAAGTTCCGTTTCCCGACAAGGCGCACAACACGGAACACAAGATGGAATGGTTCCGGCGGCAAATTCGCAGGGAAGGCGGCAAGATCTGGCTGGGAACCTTGGGATGCGGAGTCTATGTAGAGAAGGGGAGGACGCGTGGTGCCGTTGTTGCCACCCCGGCCGGGCGTGGCGTGGTACTGGCTGACGTGGTCATCGACGCCACCGGCAACGCGGATATTGCCGTCGCCGCCGGCGCCGACTCCATGTACGGTGGTGACTCCACCAGCATTGCTCTGCAGGGAACGGGCCTGCCCCGGCGACCGCTCACCAATACCTACGTGAACACGGATTACCTGTTGGTTGACGAATCGGACATGGTCGATACGTGGCGGGCGTTCGTCGGCGCGCGGTTATCCGGTGAAACCGATGCGTACGACATGGGGCCGTTTATTCAAACTCGGGAACGCCGGCGCGTGGTGGGCGACCACGTATTGTCTTACTTGTCGCAGATTGCCGGCCGTACTTACCCCGACTCCATCGTGCTCTCGGGCAGCGATTACGACTCGCACGGATACCCGAGCGAACCGTACTTTGCCCTCATCCCGCATACCGAAAAGACGCTGAAGGCGAATCATCCCGCGCCTGGCGGGACGTGCTACACGCCTTATCGTTGCCTGTTGCCGCGCGATGTCGAAGGGATGCTGGTCACCGGGCTGGGCATCAGTATGTTGCGCGATGCGTCAGCCATGGTGCGCATGCAGAAAGACATGCACAACCAAGGGTATGCAGCGGGCGTCGCCGCCGCCATGGCCGCCCAGGAGGACCGCACGCCGAGGAAGATCGACGTGAAAAGGCTGCAACGGCACTTGGTGGAGATCGGCAATCTTCCGGAAAGTGTCCTTACGGATGCCGATTCCTTCCCGCTTCCCGCGTCAGAGGTTCGCCAGGCCGTCGCCGACTTTGGCGATTCGGCCGCTTCGCGCAAGAAACGCTGCAAAGCACTGGCGATTATTCTCTCACACGGCGAGGCGGCTCGTCCTCGACTCCAAGAAGCCCATTCCGCCGCCACCGGAGATTCCCGTCTCGCCTACGCGAAAGTGCTGGCATTCCTGGGCGAGGAGGCGGTGAGCCAGGAGCTGCTGGACGCACTGGATAATGTGGACGGGTGGGACGCGAAGATCCTCCAGGGCCGGATGGCCGAGTACGCGCATCTGCCGACGCCGGTCGACGCGCTGATCCTGGGGGTGGGATACAGCGGCAGCCGCGCGGGCCTCCCGGGAATCCTTGCTTGGCTGCGGCGGCTCGACGCCGACGTGACGCTCTCGCATCACCGCGCGGTCGCATTAGCGCTCGAGCAACTACAAGCGTCCGCCGCCGCCGAACCCCTGGCGCGGCTGCTGGAAAAACCCGGGATGCGGGGGCACGTCATGACCGAGTTGGAACCGCTGTACGATGCCAAGCGCGACCGCCGACGGCGCGTCGGCCCCCTGCGAGAGATCGTGTTGGCCCGGGCGCTCTACCGCTGCGGCGACTATCAAGGTCTTGGTGAAGAAATTCTGAGAGAATATCGGCATGACATCCGCGGCCTGTTTGCTCGACACGCCGAGGCGGTATTGTCCGGGGAGTGACCGTTTTCGATTCAAGAATAACTTGCTCAATTCAACGTGCCGCCGAATCGTCCGCCACACTGGCTGCTATCATGCCAGTATTGCAAAAATTAAGAAAAAAACGCATGTCAGATTAAGCTATGTGTGGAGCTCCGCTCGCGATTCCCGTTTTCAACTTTTCTATACCGGTCGCGGATGACTTTGTCCGTCGCGAGTCCGACCAACGGGAGGACGGCTTGCGTCGGGCAGCTTTCCACCCGGAAGAATCCAACCGCCTCAAATATATTATACGCTGACGGTTACGCAGAAAAACACGGCTCACCAGCGACAAGATTGGCTGCCGGCGTTTCGCCATCACGTCAGTTTCCACTATCCACATCCGAAACGCATTGCAGGTCCATCCTACATTCTTGGCAACAACGAATTCTTCTCCCCAGGACAACTCTTTTCCTATGGTCTATCCACATGGCGCCCCGCTCACTTGTTATGATTGAGCATAATTGATGAGCACGATTTTCTCGGTATCTGCTGACCTGGCACACGACGCATCAGCTAGGAGAGACCGACCTCCCTGAACCGTACTGGGCCGGCCAACGGGCGTTGTACACCACATCGCGGGACTTGAAGACGTTCGCCGATCCACCTCGCGAACTGTTTCAGTGGGACATGGCCACGATCGACACGATTGTGCGTCGTATTGGAGATCGGCACTACGCCGTGATCAAGGACGAACGGTATCCCTCGCTGGATTGGCCTACCGGAAAGACCATCCGGGTCTCCACGGCCGATGATCTTCTCGGACCCTATTCCAAGCCACCCGACCCGCGCGCCCGGCGCCCACTCAGCTCGACACCGGAGAGCCTCATGGATATTTTGAAACGACTCTTGACACCAACCAGGGCCCGTCTCGCCTCGCGGAGCGGGAACACCATGCACATGACCGGTTCCTGTCAC
>JBNJEM010000444.1:0-6744 GCA_051745935.1 Planctomycetota bacterium | reverse complement strand
GCGCAGGAGCCCGATAGACTACGCGTCCGGAAAAAGGGGCTAGTAATTGGTGCCGGAGTTGTTCTGCTTCAAGTTGCTTCTCTGTCTGAGCACGTTGGGATCGGACCTTTTTCAGCGATTCCTCGCGGTGACGTTTCGCGCGAGCGAGGTCGGGAGTCCGCCGCGACTCTAAATTCTGCTGTTCTTTCGCGAGCTGATCCAATTCACTCAAGTGTCGCATTTCGTAGCGCCAAACGCTCTTCGACAGGCAACGTTGAGACTTCACATTTTGTGAGATCTGGACGCGCTCGCCTGAAAGCAATTTTCCCCGTGAAGTGCAGGACAAACGCCCTCTTCCGCCCGAATTCTAGGCAGTGGCGGGGTCAAGTATTCATCCGACGCTGAGTGGGTACGTCGATCAATCGCTACCGCCAGCGCCGTCGCGTAGATTGCCCAATGCCACGATACTTCACCGTACTGCGTTAGCAGTCACACGTAAAGCAATTTGACTTTTGGGGACTGCGGACGGCTCGGTGGTCTGAATACACCTCTGAGACGAGAAAGAAAGTGAACCTGGACAACGAGCGCCCTTGAAATGGCGCTAGCCCCCTTCCAGTCCAGCCAACAGGTGCGTAGTAAGCACTCGTTAAACAGAAGTCAACCACGACACCATTGAGCCCATCCAGGGGGGCAGCAGGTTCTCGGCGAGGCGGCCGTGAATCATTCTTACATCGGCTGTCGTCACCGCCCCAGGCGACGTTTACGCGCCAGCATGACCAGCGCGGCCAGCCCGCCCAGACTCAGCAGGGCCAGCGATCCGGGCTCCGGGATGGGATGGGAGTCGATGACCTGCTGCATCTGCTGGTCGTAGTTGCCAAAATAAGCAAAGCCGTTCACGTTGCTGCTTGAACCGACGGTCTCCTCGACGATCCAGTTCGAGCCGACTAGTCTCAAATCGAAGTTGGCATCGGCATCGTCGACAAACATCGGCGCTCCGGAATCGCGGCCCTCAAGCAATGCCTCGTAGGGGACATCGGATGCTCCTCTCTCGACGTCCGCGGTCAGGGCGTCGTCGGTGGTCCCGGCGGCGCTCATGTTATCCCGCCAACCGTCCAAGACGTTTCGCCCCACGGCAACGTCCTCGGTCCCCGAGAAGTTGGGCGAGCGTCCGAACATGTAGGCGTTTTCCCCGTTGTAGACCGACGCGCCGAACTCCGTCTCGTTTGCGATATCCTCGGTCGCAAAGTCATAGACCGCGTAGCCCTCGGGCAGCGCGGTCTCCAGGACCCCCATCCAGATGTCGGAGGAATCGATGCGCTGCCCTCTAGCAACCGTTCGCGTAACCGTGGTCTCGTCGTCGGGATCGTTGGTCAGGGAGAAGGTGACCCTCGCTGAGCCGTCGGTTTTCGGGTGGAAATGGTCCGCGCTGACGAAAACGTTTCGACTGACCAGCGTGGCCCACCTGCCGTCGTTGCTCCGTCCGACGCCAGACAGGTCGTAATCGTTCATCACGAACGACGGATCGTTGGCGAAGCGGTCGTTCTCGGCCGACGTGAAATCGTCAATTTCGATGGCGAAGACGTAATTGGCCGCCAGCAGGCAGCAGGCGAGGATGCAGAACTTGTTGCGGCTGTTCATGGCAGGCTCCCGGAGTTGAATTCGCTGAGCCGTGAGAGAATCCCGGCAAGCCCCGATCGGCTGCGGCATACAGTCACTGACGGTAAATATGACTCCACATAAGCTGTAGAGCGGCGGCATGCCCGAGCTCCTGCTTCGGGCTTTCTCGCTATTGAATTCATATCGCCCCATCCTCTAAAGTACTTATACTATGAAAACCGCCGAAGGCGGTCAAGTACGAGATGCTTTGGCAGTGCCAGAGATGAGCGTGACATGTTTGGGGTGGCATTGTCTTTGTCCGTGGTTGTTGTGCTTTATCTCGAACGCTGCGATGGGGAAGCCAGTCTGCCACGGAGTCCTAAAGCTCAGTCCTGATAGACCACTAGCGTCGTTTTCAATTCGAGAGTTTAATGTTTGTGCGATGCAAGTGACAGCGGCGTCAGTACTTACCCTTTAACACTTGCGCATTATGCCGCCGAAACCTTGGCCGTATAAAATCGCCCCCAGTACGAGGCAACACGAAGGAGGGGACACTTGCGCCCGGTCCGGACGGCATAGCGCGCCACGAAACGTGGGCAAATCGTCAGAAAGTGTTTGCAAAGTCGAGTTTGCGTGGGATACAATCGTGGAAAGTTCAAGCGCTTTATGCCGCCAATCTACCCGCCAGCCCAACACCCCGGCGGTCGTATCGGCGGTAGAACGAATCGGTGAACCGGCATTGGCTCGCCTTTCGGTTTATCGAGGTCCTTACCTTGGTTCACGATCTACGCGTGTTCAGCGTATACTCGGGTTGGCCGCCAACCCGGTTACCTTGGTCGTTCTGGTCTTGAGCCGGCATCATCGCATGTATTTCCCCATTAGCTCACTTGCACTTCCCTGCTAAACGGATCACACGGAGACGCCGCAATGCCGAATTCGCATCAAACTGACGGATCCGATGGACGCGAAGCGTTGTGAGTAAGGAAATGATGATAAGAATGGCGTTGTTGCGCAAATCAATTCATGACGCTCGGCTATTGTTCCTGTCAAGCATGGTCGTCATATTTGGATTCTGTTGGCTACGGGTTTGGATTGTGACCTTGTTACCGATGGATCGTTTCCGGACGATTGTGGAACAGTTTCGTGAATTCGAGCGGTTCGTTCCGGTCTCGTTTGAACAGCTGTTTACGTATCCGGGCCGGATCGCGCTGACCTATGACGAGTTTGTCGTCATCATGGGCATGGCGGTTTGGGCCATCGCCCGCGGCTCGGATTCCGTCGCGGGTGAGTTGGACCGTGGCACCATGGAAATGGTGGCATCGCAGCCGATCAGCCGCAAGGGCATTTTGCTAACCCAGGCCATGGTAACCACATTGGGAACGGTCTTGTTGGCCATGGCGTCCTGGTGGGGGCTGTATGTCGGCATTCAGACGACAACCGTGGAAGAGCCGGTGGCGGCCCAGGAAAGCCCGTGGACCTCCATACTCGGGTTTGACCCGGGGGCGCTGTTGTTCGGGGATGAAGCGGAAGTGGGGGAAGAGGAGACCCGCGAAGTACCAATGGCCACGAAAGTGAACCCGCGCGACATGTGGCCCCCGGCCGTCAATTACTTCGCGCTCGGGTTTTTCTTGGCCGGACTGAGTACGCTGATTTCGGCGTGTGATCGATACCGCTGGCGTACAATCGGAATCGTGGCCGCGATTTACGTGCTTCAACTTGTCATGAAAATCATCGGCTTGGCGTCGGACCGTTGGAGCTGGTTGCTGAAGCTCACCTTCTTCAGTGCGTACGATCCGGAAGGGGTTGTCAGCATCGCGATCAATCAACCGGCGGATACGTGGCGGCTGGTGTTGGTGGACGACCAAGGCTGTTGGACTGCCCTGGGCCCCCTCGGCTTCGACTTATTGCTGGTCGGCATGGGCGGGGCAGCCTATATCGCGGCCACGATCATTTTCTGCCGCCGAGATTTGCCCGCGCCCCTGTGAGCCGTGAGCGATAAACGGGTCCGGTATTGTTGTTATACCGGTCGCGGATGACGTTCTCCGCCGCGAGTCCGACCAACGGGAGGACGGCTTGCGTCGGGCAGCTTTCCATCCGGACAAATCCAACCGCCTGAAATATATCCGCTAATCGTGCTCGGTCGTTCGCGACTTGTAAACGGTTGACTTCGCCTTACTGGACCCTGTACAGCATCGCGGCCATGCGCGTGACCAGGGCGCGCGGGGTGACGCGGATCACGGCATAGGTGAGTTTGTTCAGCACGCCGGGGATGGCCAGCGACTTACGTCGCACGAACGCCCGCACCGCCAACTTCGCGCACCGTTGAGCGGGCATGACCCAGATGCCATGTCTGTTGAATCGTTTATCGAGTCCTGAGTATTCAAGCATCTCGGTCGCGATGCCGCCCGGCGCGAAGACCGTAATGGACACGTTGGTTTCGCGGATTTCTTCTCGTAGGGCGTGGGCGAATGAAGTGACAAAGGCCTTGCTGGCCCCGTACAAGGCCTGGTAAGGCAAGGGAAGAAAGCCGGCGAGGCTGGAGACCAGTAACAGGCCGCCCCCCTGGGGTTGTTGGCTGAAGTACTTTACGAAGCATTCGGTCAGCGCCACGATACTCGACAGGTTCGTCGTGATAATTGCATCCGACAGCTCATTTGAAATGTTGCAATGGCGCCCGTAGTACGTGACTCCGGCGTTCAGAAGCACGCCCCGCAGCGAGCGTCCCGACGTGCTTTCGAAAACAAGTCGCTCGACATCCGCTGGATTCTGAAGATCGGTCTGGCAAGGCACGGCCTCCACGCCATATTGGGCGCGTAGAGTATTGGCCAAATCGACGAGTCGTGTCCGCCGCCGCGCGGCCAGGACCAAGTTTCCGCCGTAGTCGCGCGCGACCACGTGGCTCATCGAATGTCCCAATCCCGAGGAAGCACCGACAACCAGCACCCATTTTCCTCGCAAATCGATTGGACCGCGCATGTTGTAATCCCGTGGCTCTCATCAAGGTGTCTAGAGGTAAGCGCGGAGTCGATCCGCGTACAGACCGAGCATCTGTTCGGTATCGCCGAGCGAAAACAAATGGGGATCACATCGTAAACCAATCGTTAATTCCTTCCGATAACTAACAATCGAAAACGCCGCTCGTGTCTTCGGGCGAATGGGCGGGAAACCGCTGATCCGCTCAAGTATCAAATTGCCGCAGACGAGGCGCCCCGACTCTCTTGGAAATCTGGCAAGGAACCGGCGGCTAGGGTCGCCTACATTGGTGAGAATCGCCGAGGACAAGGTTCTCGGCATGGCCGTGGCAAACGGTAACAAGCCGCGTACGGCGGCCGCGGTACTAACCATGTCAACAAAACGTGCCCCAAGACGTTCGTGCTTGATGAGAGCCGTCTCTTCACGGATCTTATTGGCCAAGTCATGCTTGTCCCGAAGGTCGGACGCCTTGTGAGTGAGGAAGGAGTATCCGATAATGTTCGCCGCCGGCGTTTCGTAGTCCTTGGTGCCCCGTAAGTCCGTGGGCATCATGATCCGGTATTTGCGACGGGTAATCCGCTTGCGATTGGAGGCGTTCCAATCATGCATTGTATAAAAGAGTTCCAGCAGCAGGAGGTCATTGAGCAAGCTCCCGAAGGCCTTCGCGGCATTGCGCAGCTGCTTGAATTCATCCTGGTTGAAAGAGTGGCAGCGGTAGCCGGGGAACTCCACCGTGCGCTGGCGCGGCTTGGATGGGTAGAGCGGATCGCAACCGCGTCCCGCCAACTGAAACAGCAACTTGATCGCTTCTCGTCGCTGCAGGGAAGCTTGCCCCGACCGATCCAGATACCCGCATCCATCCGCCCGCCCCCGCAACCGGACTGGGCTAACCTCGTCCATGGTCGGTCGTGCCCCCTCGCTTGCCGTCCGCGCGCCGTAGATTGCCAGCAGGTCGCCCAGAAACCGGTAGGCGCCGATGCCATCACAGCACACATGATGAAACTGAGCGGTCAATCGGACTTGCTCCGTACCCTGCCGGATCCAAATTCGCAAACCCGTTTCATCATGCAAGTTGATCCATTCGTCATGATTGGGAAACGTAATCGGCGCATCCGCTTCCGCCCAATCCACATAGGGGTATTGCCCGCTGGCCGATACCCAACAGAGCGCATTCTGCTTCGCCGGTCGAATCAGCGATTTCAACAACGGATGCCGCGCCAAGCTTTCCCTCAAGGCGACATCAAACGCATCGCGATCCAAGGTTCCTGAAAGCGCCATGTCGATGACGAAGGCCATCGGATACTTGGGACGATCATCCGCCAATAAGAACTTCTCGATGGGGGTGAGATGCAAAGGAAAGATTCGTTGTCGTGAACCCGTTGTCATCGATGAACCATCCGCGAGATGACGACACCATGCTGGGCCGCCAAGCTCTTTTGGTTTCTGTAGTTGTGGTTGTTCACCGGCAGCGAACGACGGAACCGTTATACTTCAGGCGGTTGAGTTTTTCCAAATGGAAAGCTGCCCGACGCAAGTCGTCCTCCCGTTGGTCGGACTCGCGGCGGAGAAAGTCATCCGCGACCAGTGTGTTTAGTTGGACAGCGCCACTTTCCGGCGCAACTGCCGGACCCCAACGGCCTTGCGCCGTTGGTGAACCAGATGGAGGGCTAGGCTCGATGGGGTCCATTTCGCCGTATGTGTTGACCAGCAAAGCGATTCGGCCCACGCACGAGGGCTCAAGTGGCGCTGTCGAATTAGGAGCCCCCTTGGGCAGGGCGGGTTGAAATCGATCCACCTCGCCTTCCTCCCACCCCTTATCGTCGCCCCCTCTGGCTCCGTACTTTATTCATCGCCCGTTCGGTCATGGTGATGCCTGATATGCCTGATATGCCAGTTATGGGGTTTGTGTCAAATGGAGGGAACGGAGGGAACGAGAGACGCGGATAACCTGATCTCGGTGGAAATGAAGTTGCGACCATTTTTCAGCCCGTAACGAAACGTGGTTCTCGCTCCCAAAACTCCTGGGTGAAAGGTATATTTCAGGCGGTTGGATTTGTCCGGGTGGAAAGCCGCCCGACGCAAGCCGTCATCCCGTTGGGCTCTGTTAAGAAATAACTGTCTGATTTAAGGGATTCGAGTGACGTTCCCAGTTCGGGCCAGGGGAGACTCAGGTTCCTCGCTCCATTACGGCGGTTA
>JBNJEM010000443.1:0-6785 GCA_051745935.1 Planctomycetota bacterium | reverse complement strand
TTTAATGGCACACTTCGCGATTGACCGTGCAGCACAAGAGATTGAACCGATTGGGACGGCCATATGGACTGGCTGCTCGATACGCGATCGATCAAGGGGCCGGATGGCGGGCCCAGCTGCGGGCTTCGATGATCATGTCGGTGCTGTCCGGGCGATCGGTGTATCCCCGGGGCGGATTGAGCATCAAATGTGGGTCGTGGATGAATTCGCCTTTTTTTTGGACTTCCAAGTCGCCTTCCACCACCACGCAGCCGCGAACCAGGATTCTCTCTTCGATCGTCACGTCGGCAATCAAGTGCGCCAAACCGCGAATTCCACTCGGATACTGGTCGACGGTGTCGCTGTCGCTGTGGCCCTGATAGGGCGCGCCCGGGGGATTGAAGTTATGGTGATTGGGCGGCTCCCTAAGCAATCTCACGCCGTCCTTGGTTTTCAGCTCGAGTTCCACGTTGTTCGCCCTGATGATCAAGCTGGGGAAGTCATCGCGATACGGGTGAATCAGGCACTGGTCCTCAATGACCACTTCGTTGTTCGGCCCCGCGTCAATCAACAGCGTGCCGTGGATTCGTGAGTTGCGCACATCAATGTCGTTGCCCCCGGTGTCGATGTAGTAGACACCGTCCGCGTTGAGCCCGCCGCCGTACTCGTTCACGCCCGGGGCCATCACGACCGTATCAATGTCTCCGTTGTAGGGTAGCTGGGTCGCTCGGGCCACGTAGTCGGAAAACGTATTCACCCAGGGCATGCCCTTTCGCTCGGCGGGCACGGTCGCGGTGCCGGTGACCGTGCCGCTCCCCGACAGGCTGACCGCTTCCACACTCCCGTCGATGGTTCCCTCGTTGATGACTTCCGCGTCCGTGGAAGCGGCCGCGCCGGTCACCGCCAACGATACGCCAGTTTTGACACTTAGCGTCCGGCCGCAGTGCACCGCGGCGCGAAGGAATTCAAGGGGCAAGCCAGCGTCGATTCTGGCTCGAGCCCGGGCGACGTACACCGCGTCTCCCACCCGGCCAATGCCATGGATCCAAACCGGGTCACTGGGATCATCGGCCAATTCTCCATCCTCGTCGATCAGCTTGAAAGACATCTCCCCTCCACCAAAGGTGATCGGCGGGGTTTCCACGCCGCTGGTAAAGTTGGCACGCCAATCTCCGACGTCCCAGGAGTGGTTGTTCATGATGGCGACGGCCTGTTCGGCGGCCGAGTGCGCCAGGATCTTAGCCCGTTCGTGGTCCTTGTGTTGCCCGGTGGCTTTCAATTGCTGGCGCGCGATCCGCATGCCGAGAAGCGCGCACATGGCGGCGATCATTGTCACGCCGAGCACGGCGACATACACCGAGCCGCGCCGCCGGAGGGCGGCGTGGCACGTCCGATCGTTAGGCCTGGCATTCAGTTTTCGTGTCATCGGACTAGTCGTCCTCCGCGTGGTTGAGCACGGGCGCTATCGCCCTGCTGGAGCTGTTTTGCGCGCCGAGCCGGAGTTCACCGTTCACGCCGGCCACGTAGGTACGGTCAATCGGGGGCCGTAGCTCCAGTCCCCCGGATGCGGCACGGAGAGCCCTAAGTTCGAACTGCTCTCCACCCGGACCGGTCACCGTAACCTGCATTCGTTTCAGCCCGGTCTCCTGGGACATGGGCTCCAGCGATTGGACGCTCACGCGTTGAATCTCGACTGCTCGGGTCCATCCCGTGCAGTTTGGAATCGGAGTGCCGTCAGGGGTTTCCGGCGGGCTAGCGCTCCAGCCCGCATAATCGTCCACATCATCGAAATCGCAACGAGTGGGCCCCTCGCCCGACTCGGGCCCGAACGTGGGCGTGTTATCTGGGTCCTCGTACGGGTGGCGCCCGATTTCGACCATCATCCGACGTGCCAGCGATTCCCCCTTTAGCCGCTGCTCGGCAACCAGCCGCGTACGAAACACCCCCCCCACGGCTCGCATGGTGGCCAGCAACATGACGCCCACCAGAAATGTGGAAAATATGACCTCCACAAGAGTTAATCCGTCTCGGTGATCACGCCGTGAAACGTTTCGCTCCCGATTACCATCCCAGTACACAGTCGCCTCCGGCATGGGGTCGCGGCACGTGTTTATACCGGTCGCGGATGACTTTCTCCGCCGCGAGCCCGACCAACGGGAGGGCGGCTTGCGTCGGGCCGCTTGCCACCCGGAAGAATCCAACCGCCTGAAATATGATCTCAGAAAACTTCGTCGTAACATGGTTAGCCCCGGGGAAGATGGTTATTGCTTATTGGTGATGGCAACGTGCGTGGCTAGTGGTCAAAGGCCGCGACCACTGGGTCATGCGTCATCCTCCGAACCGGCGGCCCATTCGATGGACCGCTTCATGATATTCTGGCCGTTTTCGTTCAAGCTGCCGACGTCGAAGCCACTGCCACCCCATGGCACGCTGACCCGGCGCCCGGCGGCGGTCGTCCCGTCGCTGAGTTGCCCGCCGGCTTCGATCACGACCAGCGAGGGTTTGTTATTCTCGTCGTCGCCCTGATCAAACGTATCCGCCAGGGTCACCATCTCGGGGGCGAAAGTGTCCTCCAGCGCCGAGAAAGGCTGCAAGGAACTACAGATGGCGTGGTATCCCGTGGAGCTGAAGATCGAGGTGATATAATGGGTGGTATTCAACACCTGGACCTCGTTCCGGGTGTTGTAGTGTGGGCCGCTGGCAAATGAAAAATCGTCAACCAATTCCCCATGTTCGTTCACGACACCGATTCCGGTATCCTTCAGCTTCGTTCCAAGGGCTGCCGGATCAATGGTGTCGGGGACATACGCCACGCCAGCCTCGGCGGCGGCGGCGTCATAGTTGGCCTGGGAGTCGTCATCATCAATCAGCGTGACCGGAAACCCCCAGCTGTCAAACAGCGATTCCCGGGCGGACTCTTGGACGGTCGGATGGTCAATATCCGCGACGACAAACAGAACGACCGTCAGGGCCCCTTTGGCAAAGCCCGTGCCGCTGACGTGGCGCGGCGAGTACGTGAGATTGAAGTGGTCGACGTTTTCGACCGCGGTGGCCTCCACGCCCCCGTTAATCCGTACCAACAGCGGGGATCCTGGCCCGTCCGGCCACGAGTAGCGCATGGTCTCCGGCAGGGTGTCGCCGTCGCGATCGGGGACTTGGAACGTCACGGCGGTGGCCGCCCGCTCACTGAAACTCGAGGCGTGGTGCAGATCGGACATGACGTCGGCAAGGGCCCTCTCCGCTTGCGTGCTTTGCACCGCCGCGGATCTGTCATGATCGAGCGCCCGGCTGGCGATAAAAATGGTCGAAGCGAGTCCCGCAAGAAGCAAGGTTGCCGCGCCCATGGCCACGACCAATTCCACAAGCGTGTGGCCGTGGTGGTGTTGGAATCGAAGTCTGGTCATATTTGGGGCCCCATGAACCGAGTTTGACTACTGTACGCTTGCCTTTCCGGTCGTCGGGTCAATGACGATGACGCGCTGCTCCACCCCCGATTGAATGACGATGGTGCCGGCACTGAGCGGGGCGAGCGGTGAGCCAGTGAACGGTCGACCGTACATATCGAAGGTCACACTGGTATTTCCGTCGAAGTCGACGGAGACGAGAGACGCCGGATACCCGGTCTTGGACAACTTGACAATGTAGTCCGCGAGGGGATGGTCCGGGTCAGGGACGCCGGGCAACTCGTACTGATGGTCGCCAGGCGTGAACGCGGCGGACTGCTCGGCAGCGGACGTTTTGGCCAGGCGGCGGGCATGCCGCAGGTCGGAGACGATCCGCTTGGCGGCCGCGTCGGCTCGAAAGCGCGAAAGCGAATCGCGGTAACGGGGCGCCGCCACCGCCGCCATGATTCCCAAAATCAGCATCACGATCACGAGCTCGATGAGGGTGAAGCCAGTTTGGGTGAACCGTTTCGGGACGCGAGGTGGGAGGCGCCTCATCGGAACCTCGCGCGTGACCTCGTGACGGGCGAACCGTCCTTCGTGAAATCGCGTTCGGCCTGGCATCACAATGGCTCCGCGCCGCCCCGGCTTGATGTGGTGTCGGCCCCGGCTACCGCGGCGACGCCTTCCGTCGGCTTTGCGTCCTCCGGCGCCGGTTTTCGCTGAGGGACCGGCTTGGGGTGGTAGTTTTGGCGAATTTCAATCAATTCCGGCATGATTTCAAATGCGGCCTCGATGACGCGCGGGTCCCACTGCGACCCCGAGCCGGATTGCAGGATGGCCTCCGCCTTCTCCTGTGGCATCCCTTGGCGGTATGGCCGGTCGCTCGTCAAGGCGTCGTACGTATCGGCGACCGCCAGGATGCGAGCCGATAAGGGGATGGCTTCACCAGGCAGGCCGTCCGGGTAGCCCTTCCCGTCGAACCGTTCATGATGATGGATCACAGCCCCCACCACGTGCTGCAACGCGTCGAGCTCGTGGACGATAGCCCAGCCGCACTCAGGGTGGCGTTTGATTTCCGAGAATTCCTCGTCGGTCAGGCGGCCAGGCTTGCGCAGGGTCTCGCCCCGGATGGCGATCTTACCCACGTCGTGCAACAAGCCGGCTAGGTACAGGCGTTGGCGTTCGACCGAGTCCAGCCCCAACTGCCGGCCCAATGTTTTCCCGAGCAGGCCGACGCGTTCACTATGCCCGCAAGTATAGGGGTCCTTGGCATCGACAGCGGAAACGAGCGAGCGAACTGCCCGGAGGAAGGTCTCTTCTTTCTCCCGAAACAGCGACAGGTTCTTGGCGTGGGTGGCCAAAACGGAGGCGGTGGAATTGAGCAGTCTGGCCTCGATCGACCCGAATTCCAGACGCGTTAAGTGGGCGTTTTCGGTCCCGAATAGCCGCTCCTGGATACGGTTGACCGCCAGCAGCCATCCCACCAATTCGTCGGCGGTCCCCATTTGGACGAGGATAAACTCGGAAACGTCCGGGCTGTTTATAAGGTGGCTGCCCGCCGCGGAGGGATTGACGACCACCGGCCCGTGTTCCGCCTGCTCCCGGTATTGATCAATGAGCGATCGCCAGTCATTGGTTTCCCGTGGTCGCTGCCCCGCAACCACGATCAGCTCGCCGCTCCTGGGCGACTGGCCCGTTTGTTCGTCCGTTTCGACTCCAAACATGGCCACGCTCTCAGCTTGAAGCCTCTCGGGAAGCGCTGGCAGGATGTCCTCCGGAAACCGCCGCGGAGACTGGGAAACCTCTGACAGGTGCAGGCGGTCGGTCAGTTCGCGCACGAACGCCAGCTCCTCGTACGCTTGCGTGATTTCGAACGCGTGTTCATCCAGCTCGTCCAGCGTTTCTTGCAGCTCGTCGGCAAGCCCGCAGTTGCAGCTTTCGCCGTGATGTCCTCTGGACATGGAGGATTGTTCAGACATGAATTCCCTCGCGGAAGGCAGTAACAAAAAGCGTGGAACCACTCCACCGGCGGCCGTGCTTATCCTAAGGAGTGCGGTCCAATGCTCGATGGCCCGGGCACGGGATTGCCAGGACAAATAGGAAACCAACCAAGTGTAGCTTACCAGTCGCGCGGGGCAAAAAGCTGACCCCTCAGCGGCCTACGTGGCCTGGCGGTGGCACGGTAGAGGTAGGAGGCACGTGGACCGATAAGAATTCGCTGCTGAGCGGTCACTGTCTGTTATCTCGTTTTGTTCCGCGAGCAGCACGATTGCAACGGATGTTCCAGCTCTATTTTAGCGTAAGTTGTTTATTTACAACCCGTTAGCGTGTTTCAAGGGCGGAAGCGTAGCCACTGAATGTTTTGGATAAAACATGATGTTTTTGTCCTGAAATGACAGTTGACAAAAAGATGCGACACAAAAACATGTGCGCCGCGAGGGGGTTACCACCACGTGAGAATGGAACTAATCGCCCCTGAATTGCAAGATCGGGGCGTGTTTTCCCAAAACCACAGCCAAGTCTTCGGGGACTGCTGGATGTCGGCGGCGTGACCCTACCCAAGTCCACGGTCGACCGAGGCGTGCAAGTGTCCACTAGAGAGAAGCGCACGGAACAACGCAAAACCCATTGATATGAGGACCGTTCTCTTGTCGGAATCTACTGGAAGATCCGTCAGATGGCCGGAATCCTACAACCATCTTGCTGTCTTCAAATCTTCCTGTCTTCAAATCTTCCTGTCTTCAAATCTTCCTGTCTTCAAATCTTCCTGTCTTCAAATCTTCCTGTCGTTCCTTACCGTGCGACGTGTAAGCTGATGGCGGGCGATATGGGCGAAGTGGACTGGCGGCAATCAGTTTCTGGGAATCCTAGACGTTTTCGGCGGTCGGTTCGACAGGAAGATTTTGCGACAGGAAAATCGTGTTTTTTAGCAGCCCAGGAGGCACGCCCCTTCGTCGGCGGGCCAGCGGCGCCCTTTTGGGTGGCGTCCCTTGAATGGCTCACACGGACAACGGCTGACGCGGACAGGCTCTTTCGGTTTTGTCGACCTTCCGGCTCGAAAGAACGGTTCCAGAGGGCTCACGCCATGCCACTATAGCGCCAAAGCCGGTCTTCGGTCCAACGCCTTCCCAATAGGTTCCAGTGACCCCAACGACGGGACACTACAGCTCGTGCCCTGTCCTCGCGGCACGACAGGAACAAGGAGTACATCGCTCGGCTATTGACGCGCGCCCCACCGGGGCTCATTGCCTCTAACGCGGTAGCTGGCCATCTGATTCACCCACGAGCAAGCTCGTGGGGGTCTGCGGGGGGGTTGGTGCGGTGCGCGGTGGCGGCGTTTCTGTTTCGTCCGGGCGATGAAATGCACTGGTGGCAGCCGGAACAAAAACAGGATAAAGGACACTCCATGCCCAACAACTA
>JBNJEM010000442.1:0-6789 GCA_051745935.1 Planctomycetota bacterium | reverse complement strand
ATCCGCGACCGGTGTATTTCAGGCGGTCGGATTTTTCCGGGTGGAAACCTGCCCGACGCAAGCCGTCCTCCCGTTGGTCGGACTCGCGGCGGAGAAAGTCATCCGCGACCGGTGTATTTCCCTGTTGCCTGCCATAATGCCGCATCAATGCCGACTGGGAAAGCCGCGTGGGCAACCTGGCCGCGAGGGCTGCAAATCGGCGCGGCCCCAAACCTTACCATCACCCTTACCATCATTTGGAGGACTTCCGACGATGCAATGGTCAAGACAATTTCCGAACGTCGTGGTGTGCCTGGTAATGCTTTGTGTTTTCGGATGCATGGCATTTCCAGCCCTGGCGGCCGAGCGGCCCAATGTGCTGTGGATCACCGCGGAAGACATGAGCCCCACCCTTGGGTGCTGGGGGGACTCTTACGCATCGACGCCCAACATTGATGCGTTGGCCGACCAAAGTGTAATGTACACGCGCGCATTCGCCACCGCCCCCGTCTGCTCGCCCGCGCGGTCTTGCTTGATTACCGGATGCCGCGCGATGGCGTTGGGTACCCAGCGACTACGTTCCGAGTTCCCCATTCCCGACTACATGCGCGGTTTTCCGGCTTTGCTGCGCGAGGTTGGATACTACTGCACGAACAATGCCAAAACAGACTACAACACATCCAATGCCCAGGCGATCATCAAGGCTTCTTGGGATGAATCGAGCCGGCAGGCACATTGGCGCGATCGCGGCGAGGAGGAACCCTTCTTTTCCGTTTTTAATCACATGACATCTCATCAGTCGCGCACCATGGTGTGGCCCTACAGTCGCTTTCAAAACGATGTGCAAAGCCGGCTGGACGAGGACCAGATTCACGATCCTCTGAAGGCCCCCATTCCCCCTTACTATCCAGACACTCCGCTGATGCGAACGTCCGTCGCGCGCTACTATGACTGCGTGTCGGTGATGGACCAGGAAGTGGGCGAGCTGCTGGAACAACTGGAGGAGGACGGATTGGCCGATGATACGATCGTGTTCTTTTATTCGGACCATGGGTCCGGCATGCCGCGTCATAAGCGAGCTTTGCTGGACACGGGGATGCACGTGCCGCTTCTGATTCGGTTTCCCCCCAAGTATCAACACCTGGCGCCGGCCGCGCCGGGAGCCCGGATTGATCGGCTGGTGAGTTTCGTCGATTTCGCGCCCACGGTGCTTAATCTGTGCGGGATTGAGATTCCCGAATTCATGCAAGGGAAACCGTTTTTGGGAAACGACTCCGGCGAAAAGCGACAGTATGTATATGGAGCGCGTGATCGGGTGGATGAGGTGTACGACCTGGCTCGTTCGGTGCGAGATGAACGCTATCTGTACATTCGCAACTTCATGCCGCACCTCTCTTATCACCAACCCTCGTTTTACCCGGATCAGGGCGTGATTCGGGCGGAGATCACCCGCTACGCGCGGAAGAATTCCTCGCGATTGACCCCCGCCCAGGCACATTACGTTGCCGACACCCGGCCGGTGGAAGAACTTTACGACGTGGTGGCGGATCCCTGGAACGAGAACAATCTCGCTGAGTCTCCCGACCACCAAAAGGTACTCCGGCGGATGCGGAACGCGCTGCGGAAGTGGATGTTGGACCTGCGCGACGCGGGCTTTCTGCCCGAGGAACAGGTATGGTCGCGGCTGGACGGGCGGACGCCATATGAATTGCGGCAGTCGCCAGCCGAGTATCCACTCAAACGGCTGCTGCGTACGGCGATGCGCGTTGGAACCGACCCGGAATCGTTGGATGAGCTTGTGGAGTCCTTGTCGGATCCCGAACCTGGCGTTCGTTACTGGGCCGCCATGGGGCTTGGCGCGGTCTCAACAAAGGCGGACACGGCGGAAAAGGCGTTGCTCACGGTTTTGGATGACCCCAGCGTGGCCGTGCGGATCGAAGCGGCTTACGGACTGGCCAAGATGGGCGAGTTTGACGTCGCGCTGCCTGTATTGGAGCAAGCGTTGGAAAACAAGAGCGTCGACGCGGTGCTGCACGCGGCGCGGGCGATCGAGTTGCTGGGCTCCAAGGCCCGTCCCGCCGCTCAGGCGATGAAACAGGCTCGCCAACGGGCCGAAGGAGGTGGCACGATCGAGATGTTCGTTCGCTTTTCGGTCGACTCGTTCCTCGACGACATTGAAGATAAGACCCCATGACACAACCAGAGGCACATGCGCGGCAATCCAAGGCGTTTTGGAAGTGGGAGCCAGGTTTCGTTACGGACTGTAACAAGGGAACGTACGCGAGAGCCTGTACTTTCGGCGCCCTGAATGCTCTGTCGCCCCATTGGGAACCGCTAATAGACCCTAACGTTGCAAACAGTATATGTAGGACGGGTCTCCAGGCCCGTCTTTTCAAGTACGAAATCGTACTTGATCTGGTGTCCGCGGATCTCACGAAATCTGAGATCTTCAAACAACCGCAAAAAGACATTTATGCGTTATAAAAGACGGGCCTGGAGACCCGTCCTACGCCGTCTTTATGCAACAATACGGTAGAGAACCGCTAATGAACGCTGACATCCAAGCAACGTGCCTGAGCTGATTACTGGCGTTCATGAGCATTATCGGCGGTTCGTTGTCTTGAACAGGGAAACGCCATCTTGCGACAAGCTGAAAACAATTAGACTCTTGGGAGATAGCCATGGACAAAAAGCTCATCACACTGATAGGGATCTTGATCGGAGTGTTCTGGTGCGGCATGACCCGTGGGGAAGAAGCAGCGGCGGCGGAAAAATGCCCGTGGCAAGTGGCTGAAAGCCTGGATATCGACCGGGTCCCGTCCTGGTTTCCCGTCGGTTTTTCGCTCCTGACGTCCGGCGAACAACAGTATGCCGCTTACTACGATGAAGAGCACCATATGATCGTCGCTCGGCGGCGGCTCGGCGAGACGGACTGGCAAAAAGTGCAATTGCCGAGCAAGGTCGGCTGGGATTCGCACAACTATATCACCATGGCCGTGGGGCCGGCGGGCGATATTCACCTGTCGGGCAACATGCACTGCGATCCTCTCATCTATTTCCGCACCGAAAAGCCCGGGGACATCACGAGCTTCAAGCGGCTGCCCATGACCGGGAAGGAGGAAAACAGGTGCACCTACCCTCGGTTCCTGGAAGACACGGAGGGAACCTTGCTGTTCAACTACCGGCTTGGCGGCAGCGGCAACGGTAAGCGTCTCTGGAATCGCTACGATCCGGAAACGAAGACCTGGTCGCGTTTTTTCAAGACGCCGATGTTCGACGGAAAAGGCAAATGCAACGCCTATCCTCGTGGTCCAGTAAAGGGTCCCCGCGGCCTTTTCCACGTGGTCTGGGTATGGAGAGAAACACCCGACTGCGCCACGAACCATGACCTCTCCTACGCCCGCAGCCGTGACTTGAAGCATTGGGAGACAGCAGCCGGCCAGCCGGTCGACCTCCCGCTGACGACCGACGTGGAAGGGCTTGTCGTGGATCCGGTGCCCGTCAACGGCGGCATTATCAACGGCTGCGAGAAACTCGCCTTCGACTCGCAAGACCGGCCGATCATTTCCTATCACAAGCGCGACGCGAACGGACACATGCAGATCTTCCTGGCCCGCTTCGAAGAGGGGAAGTGGAAATGCCGCGCGATCACGGATTGGGAAAAGGAAGTCGACTTCGGAGGGAGAGGGGCCATGCCGTTTATCGGCATTCGGATCTCCGGACTTCGCAGGGTCAATCCCGAGCGGTTCGTGATCAGATACCGGCATGGCGACTATGGATCCGGCTGGATCGTGATCGACGACAAGACCCTGGAACCGGTCGACGAGGACGTTTCGGTCCCTCGCCAAATCCCCCCTGGATTGACCAAGCCCACCATCGATTTCCCCGAGATCAGGGTCAAGACGGCCCGGGACCTCGGTGATTCCGGCTCGGAAAGCGTCAAGTACCTCCTGCGATGGGAAACCTTGCCGGCCCACCACGACCGGCCCCGCAAGCCGCCGCTTCCGCCCTCCAGCACGCTCAAGCTGCTGAGGCTTGAAAAGCGAGGGTAGCGCGGAGCGACGGTCGCTGAACCGTGAAAAAGGTCCGACATTGGCCGGGGAGCCCTGACCGATTGCTCGGTCAGGGGCTCCCGCGGATCCGTACACGATCCCGCTCGGCACGGCGTTTTTTTGAATCGCGGAGTTCGTTCAGGTCCGGGTGTTGCCGAGCATGGGCCGCTCACCCGCCATATTCTTGTCTTGCATGTTTTTGTCTTGAAATGCGCGGTTAGACAAAAAAAGTGTGAGACAAAAAAATGTCCGACGCCCCGCTACTGGCGAGGATTCGTGACCCGCCCCATGAACAGGATACTGCCGGTCGGGTCGTGCCGTATCAAAAAGATGAACGGATGGTCGGCGCGGAAAACCGTCGGCTCGGTCGGCATACTCGTGATCCCCATCACGATGCCGGTGGCCCCGGCCGCTTCGGTGCCTTCTTCGTTGACATCGACAAACGCCTTGTGCAAGGCAGCGGTAATGTAAAGGTCTTTCTTGCCGTTCATGCCGGAGAAGTCCGCGCGGTCCGGTTCAAAGGCGGACGGCATCCCCAGTGTGGACAGCATTGAGTTCAACTGGAATTCCTCGGTCAGTTCAAACCTGGGAATGTAGGTGCGAACTTCCTTTTTTCTCATCCCGGCGGACCACTTCTCCAGGTTCTCTCCGCTCAACTTCTCCTCTATCGCCGCCAGATCGTCCACCTTCTTTGGCAGCAACAACAGCATCGAGAGATCCTGGCCCTGGTAACCCATCTCCAGCAGTTGCAGTTCGGCGGTTTCTCCGTACTTGAACTTCCGTTTTTGAAACATGAGCGGCACCTCGACCTGCTCGTCCGGCGAGACGGTGAAGGGGGCATCCCGCGTGGCCTCCTTGTCGAACTCATGTTCCCATTTTCCCTTGAAATAAACGGCATTGGTCAGCACGAGGCGAGTGAGCCTGTCCACGCTTCCCGGCGGCAACAAATCCTTGATTTTATTGTTCGTCTGCTCTTCAATCCAAGCATTGATTTCTTTTCGGACCTGGCCCGTTTTGTTGACGAAATCAACTTGGGCCAACTCCGCGCCATAGTTCTCGCGAGTCGTTTCAAGATAGGCGGGCAGAAAACCGTAATCTTCCTGTCCCCACAACCGGTTCGCCACGCGCAGCTCGTAGGACTCGTCCGGCGGGGCGCCCAGCAGCGACATCAGCGACGCGAAGGCCGAATGGACCTGATCTTCCGGCAGGTCGAAATTCAGCGTCTCCGCCATCTCCTGCTCGGTCTCGCCTTCGGCACCCGCGTAGGTCATCGCCAAAGCTGTCGAAATACTCGCGGGCGAGAAGAACAGATTTCCCGTGTCCGTTGCACGAAGTTGGCCGTAAAGATCAAGAGCAAATTCGTTATTCGACCTGGCGACGGATCGCACCTGCTCGGTGACGTGCATTTTCTGGTTTCCTTGGGCCGCGACCGCCGCTGGTATTGCGACCGCCATGGCCAGCGCGAACGGCACAAACTTGGCAAAAACTTCTTTATAATGCTGTTGGCCAGAATGTCCAAATTGGAACCTCGCCCCGCGCGGTCCGTCCTCCCGATGGCCGGGCTCGCGGCGGCAAACTTGTTTCATACCGGTCGCGGATGACTTTCTCCGCCGCGAGTCCGACCAACAAAAGGACGGCTTGCGTCGGGCCGCTTTCCACCCGGAAAAATCCAACCGCCTGAAATATACGATAGGCATGGCTTGGATGAACATCGCGGCATTCTCCCATTCAAGAGTATTGGAAACTGGTGCCAGGAGCTGTCTCGCCCGTTGCCCCTTCTCCTAGTTCCCATGATAGGCGTTCCGCGGCCCCGTGTCACCTCGCCACCACCCTCCAGCGGGTTCGTTTAATGGTTGGATTTCAAATTTCGTCACCAGCGCGAAGGATCAGCGATCGCGTGGGCATCTTTTGGGAAAGGTAGTCGTCGATGGCCGAGGAACTCCACATTGCGGAAGGCGCTAACAAGGAAGAGCAATACGAGCGTTTGATCCCCCGGATTGAAGCCTTGATTGCTGGTGAAGAGGATCTGGTGGCGAACCTGGCCAACACGGCGGCGGCTCTGCGATACGGCATGGGATTCTTCTGGGTGGGTTTCTATCTGGTCAAGAATGACGAGCTGGTGCTGGGACCGTTTCAGGGACCGATTGCCTGTACGCGGATCCAGAAAGGACAAGGGGTCTGCGGGCAAAGCTGGCAGAAAGCCGAGACGATTATCGTCCCCAATGTGGATGAATTCCCCGGACACATCGCGTGCAGCTCGGAGAGCAAATCGGAAATCGTCGTCCCTCTCATGAGAAGCGGCGAGGTCGTGGGGGTGTTGGATGTGGACAGTGATGTGCTCAATTGCTTCAATACAACCGATCAGCGGTATCTGGAAAGACTCACGAAAAGCCTTTTTCGATAGATGTATCCTTGCCATCAGGTGGTCGTGTTCCCGCCGAGCACTGGGTGAGTATGAACACGGGCCGGTAACGTCTCTGGTCAATGCGTTGCGATGGAAGGAAAAGCCTGAAAAGAACCTCTGACACGCGTGCCCAATGACGGCCGCCCCGTACTTCGCGCGTCGATCTCCCGACCCGCGACTCTTTCCCCGGGTGCAGTACCATTTTCGAAAGCAGATTGGGTTCTTTCCGCCGATGTTCCCCTTGTATTAGCGTCTATCAGGAAAGCGCCGGGATAATACCGGTTTGGAGTAGCGAATGAAAGACGTCGTACGAGCAAGGATTAGCCAACCACTCGGCCCTGAACCCTACGCTGG
>JBNJEM010000441.1:0-6810 GCA_051745935.1 Planctomycetota bacterium | reverse complement strand
TCGCATTGAAAGGAGCCGCTCATCCGATCGATGGATTGCCTTCGGATACGACACAAACGGTGAGTGGACAGTGTGCGTTTACGAGTTAGACGACGATCAAACGACGGTGTTTCCGATTACGGCTTATCGACCGGGGGACTAGGCATGGCATCCATCGTTCTGACCAAATCCCAGCGTGAGGCGATCGAGCGAGCCAAGGCGGAAGGCAAGCGCCGAGTGCGTATGGAACTAACACCCTCCCAGCGAGAAGCGATGGCAAAGGCGGATGCCGAGGTGGAGCGGGAGAGGCGTTGGATTGACGCGCGGAGCGCGGAAGCTAGGAAGAAGCACGACGCCCAGGTGCAACGCCTCGCCTCGCGACTGCGAGAGGCCAGGCAGTCAGCCGGTCTCTCGCTGACGCAACTTTCGGAGCGAACCGGCATGACTCGCCAAGCCATCTCGCGGATTGAATCGGGCGAAAACCGCAATCCGACCATGAGCACGATCGTCCGTCTGGCGGAAGCATTGAACAAGGAATGCGTGATTGACTTGCTCGATGTCGCCTAAGGACCCGTCCAGGAATAACTTACCGATTTATGGCGGGCCGCGGCGGCGACTGGACGGCGTCAGGCTGCATCGACGTATAGACCAATACGCCCGCTTCGCCTTCCTTGCCAGTCTTGTCCTCGCCGCGCCACAATCGGCCACTTATTCCTGAACGAGTCCTTATACTGTTCGGTTTCCAGTATTGTTGGTTCGGATATCATCTCCAACGTCCGCTCGAAACCCGCCCCGGCGCACAGCGACCCGGCCGTCGCGGCACCCACCAGCTTCATGAACGTTCTGCGGTACATTTTTCGGAACGTCAGGAATTAAGGTATCTGAAAACAACGTCTTCGGAAACGGCAAAGATTACTCGGCAAAGCGTAACTTCCGCCCACCTGATGGCACTGGCTGAGCGAGCGCGAAACAGTCCTCCATTGCTGATGGCACGGAACGCGAGCGGAGCCAGTGTAGCTCTTCCATTCCAGCGCCCCCCAAAACAATCAAGCCCTTTCATGGTGGTGTCTCCTACAAGGATCGAACTAATGGAACACCCAAAGGCCATGTCACCCACACTGGCTCCGTTCGCGAGGCTTTCAGGTCGTTTGCCCCGTCACGGAACTGGCCACTCTTTGCAGGTCATTTCACCCACTCCGGCGCAGTTCGCTCACTCAGCCAGTGCCACCCGGAAATCAGCCAGTGTGGCTGTTCTATTCCAGATCCCTCCAAAACAACGATGATCTGTCACGGTGTCACAACCAAGGATCGGAGTGATGTCACAGTATGTCTGGCAGCGTCACATTTCTGACAGCGTCACACGCGAGCGGAGCCAGATTGTCGGCGTTTTGCAACAGCGAATTGAGCCTTCCGCCGCGGACGGCTAACGTGTTACCAAAGAACTAATCCCCACGATTCACCGGCCCATCCACGGTCATGGCCACGCAAAAGGGCCTGCCCCGCGTTTGGTTCGAAACGTAGTCAATACTCACCACTTCCATGTCGGGACAAAGAATCGGGGACGCCACGCTTGCCGATTCCGGACCGAGCAGGTCGGACTGTTGCGACGGGGCGTCAGCGAGGCTCTCGAACAGGGCAAGCGCCTGGCGGCTGTTTTCGAGCGACTTGGAAAACGGTTCCTGACACCCTTTTCGGTTCTCCGGGGCTTGTCATGGTTAAGCACAAGCGCTAGACTGCTTTTGCGCGACGTTGAAGGATTTACGGTTGGTGCGGGCTACGCCTCATAACCTCGAGGTCGCGGCTTCGAATCCTGTCCCCGCGACGTCTTCTTGCTGCCGGTAACAAAACCGAGGTTCGGCGTCCAAGGTTTCTTGGATGCCAGGAGACCTGAATGGGGTTTCGCGGCTTTTGCGCACCCGCTGGACAGGGCTGATTCCCCGGTCAGCTTGGTCGGCCGTCTCATCCACCAGGTCCGGGCCGTGTCTGCCGGAAAGGCTTGACCATACGTCTGTTATACCGGTCGCGGATGACGTTCTCCGCCGCGAGTCCGACCAACGGGAGGACGGCTTGCGTCGGGCAGCTTTCCACCCGGAAAAATCCAACCGCCTGAAATATATTTGTGGTCGTATGCGCTATAGGGGGCAATCGATACCATGTGCTTGAGAGGGACCGACCTGGATGACCTCAAATACGCGAAGATGCTGCTGGCGGAACCTAGCCTGACCGCCAAGGTGATCAACATGCTGGGGTTGCCCTTTGAAAGGGGCGTCGCTTATCTGCCCAAGACGTGGAACAGCCAGATCCAGCGGGTCAGCGAAAAGTCGTTGAATCGGGCTCTGGACTTCGCCCTGCTCAGTATGGGAAAAAAAGGACGCGAGACCTCCAACGATGCATTGCACAAGGTCGCGGCCGCCACTTCGGGTGGGGTCGGCGGGCTTATCGGATTGCCCGCCCTGGGCTTCGATCTTTCCATCTCCACCATTATCATGCTGCGGTCCATCATGGACATCGCCCGGAGCGAAGGGGAGGACGTGGCCGCCATCGAACCCCGCCTGGCCTGCCTGGAGGTCTTCGCCTTGGGCGGGCGTTCCAGTGCGGACAACGCCATGGAAACGAGCTACTATGCCGTTCGGACCGCTTTATCGAAGGCGGTATCCGACGCCGCGAATTACATTGCGAAGCGAGGGCTCTCTGAACGAGGAGGGCCGGTCCTGGTCCGGCTGGTTGCCCAGATCGGCGCGCGGTTCGGAATCGTGGTCTCGGAAAAGGTGGCCGCCTCGGCCATTCCGATTCTGGGAGCGGCGGGGGGCTCCATGATCAATACCGTTTTTTTGGACCATTTCCAGGACATGGCCCGTGGCCATTTCATCGTCAGACGCCTCGAAAGAACGTACGCGGCGGACGTGGTGAAGGCGAAGTACGAGAGCATCTGACAAGTGTGTTCTACGAGGTCAAGTGTGTTCTACGAGGCGTCGACAGCTATCGCCCCGAGCGCGACGCACGAACACCCGGGCGGTTTTCGGCCGGTGAGCGGGATCGTTGGTCGCGTCGGGTGGCACTTTCCTGAGCGAGCGCAAAAAAGTCCTCCATTGCTGATGGCACTGAACGCGAGCGGAGCCAGTGTAGCCTTTCCATTCCAGCTCCCCCCAAAACAATCAAGCCCTTTCATGGTGGTGTCTCCCACAAGGATCCGACTAATGTCACAGCAAAAGGTCGCTTCACCCACACTGGCTCCGTTCGCGAGCCTGTTAGGCCATTCGTCCCGTCACAGAACTCGCCACTCTTTGCAGGTCATTTCACCCATTCCGGCACAGCTCGCTCACTCAGCCACCCGGCGTAAAGCGCGCCGCGTGGCAGTCGTTTGCAAATAGGATGAGCGTCCGATACGATGGGGCTCCGGGGCCGTGGAAAGTGCCCCGTCGGCGGACCCGCGGCCCCATTGTACCATGTTATGGAGTATAATAATTGACCAAAGGTTGTTGACGAGTGAGCATTAGGGCTTCGTCTTATGACCAAGCCGGGTGGATAGTGAGCCGATCGCTCGCCCCGTCCGTGCTCCGTTTTCCAACTAAGTTCGTATTTTCCTCGTGTTTCACAAGGAGTCTCGCTGATGAACGATTCGCGTACACGAACCGAGAGCCGCCCCACGATCACTCGACGGCGGTTGCTGCAATCGACGCTGGCGGCTGGAGCCGGGTTTACGATCCTGCCCAGTGGCGTGTTGGGCGGTACCAATGCACCCAGTAACAAGCTCAATATCGCCATGATCGGCGCGTGGGGAAGAGCTCGCGCTCACTTCAACAGCGTCAAGAGCGAAAACGTGGTGGCGTTGTGCGACGTCGACGAGAAGAATCTTGCCAAGGCGGCCAAGGAATTCCCCGGCGCGAAACACTACGTCGACTGGCGCGAGTGCCTGGAGCAGAAAGACATTGACGCCGTGGTGTGCAGCACGACCGATCACACCCACGCGTTCATTTCCAATTGGGCCTTGAACCGCGACATGCATGTGTTTTGCGAGAAGCCGCTGGGCAATAGCGTGGAAGAGGCACGGGTGGTTCGCGCGAACTGGCTTTCCAAGAAAGACAAACTGGCCACCCAAGTCGGGACGCAGCGACACGCGAATCCAAACTTCAACCGCGTCCGCGAGATGATTCTCGATGGCGCGGTGGGAACCCTGCAACATGCTCATGCTTGGGGCAATCGCGAGTTGCGCCGACCCGGTTACCTGCCGCCCAAAGGCGATCCGCCGCCCCATTTGCACTATGACCTGTGGATCGGTCCTTCACCGATGCACCCCTACAATCCCGGCTACTTCGGCGGCTGTTTGGCCTGGAACATGTATTGGGACTTTGGCAGCGGGCAGATCGGCGACATGGGAAGCCATACGATGGACCTGGCCTGGTATGGCATCGACGCCACCTTGCCCACGACGGCCGACGCCTTTGGCGAGGAATTCAATCCCGAAGTGACCCCGGTCGACTTGACCGCCACCTTCGAGCATCCCGCCAACGATTGGCGCCCGCCCATCAAAGTGACTTGGTATCAGGGCGCTCACGGCGTCGAGAGACAGAAGATGGACCCTCACGGGAACGGCCATGGTGTTCTGTTCGTGGGCGACAAGGCCAAACTGTACTCAGGTTACGGAAACCACAAGCTCGTGCCGCTCGAGGAAGGTGGCAGCCTGGACCATTACACGCCCCGACCGGAATCGGAGCGGATTCCGCGAATGGGCGGGTTCCAGGAACAATGGATCAATGCCTGCAAAGGGGATTTGAAGTGCGATTGCGACTTCAAATACAGCGGCGACGCCATTGAACAGATGCTGTTGGGCTTGGTTGCCTATCGCGTGGGCAAGAAGCTGGAGTACGACGCCAAGGCTGGGCGAGTGACCAACTCCGACGAAGCCAATGAACTGCTGAGCCGCGATTACCGCAAGGGCTGGGTCCTGGACGGGTGATTCCGTTTGGCGTGACTGGGGCCGCGACCAGGGTGCTCGGCACCGTCTGGTCGCCGGCCGCCAGGGCCTCGGCGCATCGATTGGCGGGCCCAGTCAGCGTGGCACGGAGATGGGCGGATACTCCGCGTGATTGTGATCCCATCGCGGCGCACCTTTTTTTGTCTCGCGTTCTTTTTGTCAACGGTCCTTGCAAGACAAAAACATGCAAGACAAAACTATGGGTAACACTTGAGCCGTCTGAAGTAGAATCCTAGCTTCGTGATCACGAATCCCTTACGACGTACCCCGTTTAACCGCAAGGCCAGAGTCCGCTCGCCCGCGCGTTGGACCGGCAAGGACCATCACAGCGGACGGCGGCCTGCGCGCTTTCCACGGGCTGCTTCAAACCCTGATTGCCCCAGAAAGCCTTACTTCAGTTCGCTAAAAAGTTACGAACTAAACGAATTACGCTAAAACAGAGCCGGAACATTCGTTTCATATCCCACGCCACCGAGGGCGGGGCTGGCGAGAAGTTTCTTGCTCGGGTCGGAGAGACCGCTCATGGCTCACGGGCTTGCTGTCACGCGAGCCCGTGCCAGCGTGGCTTGGGGAAGCACCAACACCGAGCGGGACTGGGCAATCAGGCGATTGATTTCCGTCAGTGACCGAACGGGGGTCATGAGCCAGGCCCGGACGCGTCCCGGCGGAATCTCCGAGTAGACATGAAGGTTGGCCCGCTGCGTTTCGCGGGCGATTTGATAGGCCTTGTGACCGCCGATGACGAAACGTTCCCTAATCCGATGAATGACGTCATCGGCCGTGTAGGCGTGTTCCATCCACGCTTCAAATCGTTCGGAACCGCTTCCTTCAGCGCACTGAGTCACGAGCAACACGTTCCCGCCTGGCTGGACGACGCGTGTCGCTTGTTCCATGGCTTTCTGGGATTGATAGAGATCAATGTCTTTCGGATGTCCGCCCGGGGAGGCGAGCACGAGATCGGCGCGGCGGGGTACGTCCACCGCGTACATCTGATCGACAAACCGGCACGCCTGGCGAAACGAGCGTTCCGGATCGCCGGCCGTGACGCCCACGACACGATGTTCGGCATCCAGCGCGACACTGACGTTGAAGTCGATGCCCGCCATCCGCCCCACTTCATCAATCTCCGCTCGCAACGGGTTGCCGTCGAGGCTGCCGGAATCGGCGCCGGGAAGATCCATCCGCGAGTGGTTGGCCTGGATCGCCGCCGCGTCGGCCAAACCGGGATAGACACATTTGGCGCCCCCGCCATAGCCGCAGAATTGATGATATTCCACGTCCCCCGTGGTGATTTTCAGATCCGCCTCCATGAAGGAGCGATTCACGGAGATCTCGGTGCCGAGACTGGTGGTTCCCACACGCGTCAGGTTCCGGGGATCGCTCGCGTCGTGATTCTCGTGGCCCACCCGGCCGAACCAGCGCCCCAGGGCCGCCGCCAACTCGTCACGGGTCATCGGCCGGTGAAGTCCAGTGGCCACGATAACCTTGACGTTCCGGGGGACGATCCCCGCTGTCTCCAGCTCGGACAGCACGGCGTCCACCAGCAGCGCGTTCGGAACCGGACGAGTCGCGTCTTCAATGCCAATGGCCACGGTCGTGGCTCCAGCCGCCATGTCCCGCAGTGGCGGGCCGCTCGCGGGGGAACGTAGGGCATCGCGCAGCGCCCGGGGCGAATCGGTAACGGGAGGAAGCGAGCGCGGCGCAAATACCCCGTCCAGTTTATCGGCGGGCACTTCCACCGAAACCACGTCCCGCCCATAAGGCAAGTCAATCTTGATGTGGTGAGAACCGTTCATGGGTCTTGTTTGTATCCGTTTCAGGCAGCCGCTGCACGCGCCCTCGGCGCCGCTGCTTTT
>JBNJEM010000440.1:0-6817 GCA_051745935.1 Planctomycetota bacterium | reverse complement strand
CGGTCGCCCTTCCGCAGTTGCCCTCGTCTAGTACTTTGCCAATCGGAGTGGACATTTGGTATACTGCTCTCCTTGAGACTCCGAGTCTCATACAGGGGACTTGCACCCCATAAGAACCACGCCCATGCCGGGCGTACCCAAACGCTGAACCCGACCGGGAACAGGCCGGCGAGCTGAGCGTGTCCTGAAATCAGAAATCAACGTCATTTGCGCCTGCCTGTTCCCGGCGGGTTAGCCTGGTCGTTCGTCGGCAACAATCGATCGCCAGCTCGGCCGCTTCTAAATGAGTCGCGTCCATTGCCTGTTGGTGACAGGGTTGGTTTGCCAACGTATTTCACGTCAGCCACCTCCACCCGCCGCTGTCGCACGCTTCGACGCCGACTCTTTGCGGTCGTTCCGTCTTTTGCGTTGCACAACGTCTTCGCTGCGCTCGATACGCTGCCGTTGGAACGTCCTTGGGTTCGCATCGGTCAGTCCCTTCGTTCACCGTCCTCCCGCTATCGCATCCGAATGCTCGCGAAAGAAACCCCCTCCGCATCTTCGCGCGTTCGCATGCGGTGATTCGATCCCTCCGGCCGATCTTTTCTCCGGCTCCACACCGGAGCTCGTCCGTTTTCCCGATGTTCCCGCTCCTGCAGTGGATGTGCTGCTGAGGCCCCCGGCGATCCCTTCCGAAGTAGTGGACTTTTCCGGCCTGTTCCGCTATCGTGGTGTGGTCCGCACATCCACTGATCTTATTCGTCGGCCCGATCGTCACGCGGGTCGCTACACAAGGCGTGTGTTCAGAACTGGCTTGGTGGCAGGGTGAGCACGGTGTCGCTGAGCATTGATAGGCGGATGATAAACCATGCCATCAAATTCGCTGCTACGATGGAGAGGCGAACGGGACACACGGCACTCGACGAGATTGAGGCGGCACACGCCCACGTGGGCGGCAACCAGCGTGGCCGGAGATATGCTACTCAACAAATCAACAGGGCCTACGTCCTCTTACTGTCATCAGAGTTTCAAGGCTTTGGTCGCGATCCATACTCGGAGTGCGTGGACCATATAGTCGCTGCCGCATCGGCGCACTTGCGGGCTTTGTTACGAGCCCAATTTCTCTGGGGGCAGCCATTCGGTCGTGGCAATCCACAGGCTGGCGCGATCGGGTCGGATTTCGGACGGTTTGGCCTGCCCTTTTGGGATGATGTCTACGCGATACATGCTCACAACCGTAGGCGAAGGGCGCTGCTCGACGAGTTAATGGCGTGGAGGAACGCAATCGGTCATAATGATTTCGATCCCGCCGTGTTCGGGCCTGATCCGGTCCTGCACCTTCAGCAAGTACGGAGGTGGAGAAGTGCTTTGAGAGGGCTTTCCGATGGGTTTGACCGAGTCCTGCGGGATCACTTGACCGGGATCCTCGGGGCCGCTCCCTGGTAGTCACAAACTGGAGGCAACATGAATTCGCGCGAAATTCCAATTGGAGCGAAGGTGACTTTTTACATGGCCGGCAGACCTTTTGTAGGGCGGGTCTCGGAAGACCGTGGTCCGATCGGCATGGGAGGAAGACACCTCTACTTGGTGCGTTACGAAGTGGGGAGAGGGAACTGGAACTCCACAGAGCTTCCTGCCGAAGAGATTGCGGACATCGAATACAGACCTGTGAATTTACGCGGAAAACGCGCGGTCGAGTACATCATTCCGGTCCAAGCGCTGGAAGCCCATTCCTTGTTCGCGAAGCCCGAACATGCGCAGGCACTTGCAAACTACCTGCGTTCACAGGGTGTACGCGTCAGTGAAGATCCCGACGCCATCCAAGGTGAGATCAACATTCTTGTTGATAAGTCCACTCCCTGGGACACGTTCGTTGCTCTCCTGAACGACTGGAAGCGACAGTACGCGGAAGAATCGGCCGAACAAATCGCATGCACCGGAGCGGACGGGCGGGCGAGATGTCGATGGAAGGCCGTCACCGCCTGCCCGGAAGCGTGGCGTTCGCCGACTGCTGGGTACCACCAGACGGAGTCCATGACGTGACACACGAGCGTAAACTGCCAGATAATCCGATCGCGTTCATCGAGGAGTGCGTTCGACGGCGGCAAATCCTTTGGACTTATCACGTTAATATGCGCCTGGCGGATCGGTTCATTCCGCGAGAGTTTATTCTGGCGGCTGCGGATACTTACGAGTTGGTCGAGGCGTATCCGGATGACAAGTATCTGCCGAGCTACTTGGTGCTCGCGCACCACGACGCGGACTACTTTCACGTGCTATTCGCCGTGGACGTCGAAGGGTATAATGTCAGGGTTGTGACGGCGTACCGCCCGGACGTGGCAGAGTGGGAAGAAAACCTCAAAAAGAGGAGGTCCAATTGATGAAATGCACCGTTTGTGGCTCCGAGCTAAAAGCGACGAATACAAACCTGCCGTTCAAGCTACGGGACATGACCATTGTGATCCTGAAGGACCTTCCGGTCTTGCAGTGCGGAAACTGTACTGAATACTTGTTGCACGACAGTGTCTTGGGGCGAGTGGATGAAATGCTTGCTCGCGTGGACAGTGAGGCCGAGCTGGAGATCATCCGCTACGCTGCGTGAACTTCCAGCCACCGCCGAACAACACGATGCACGCGGAGCCGCCGAAAAAGGCGGGTTTTGTCGGGGGAAAACGTGTCAGGAACCGTTTTCGTGATGGTGGGGGCCTTTTGGTATCTTACACCGTACACCGAAAGCGTTATACCGGTCTCGGATGAATTTCTCCGCCGCGAGTCCGACCAACGGGAGGACGGCTTGCGTCGGGCAGCTTTCCATCCGGAAAAATCCAACCGCCTGCAATATATCTCCGCATATACCATGATTGCAGACTTCTTTCGAATGTTTTTGATTTCCGTCGACAAACAAAGGGGGGTTTGTCTGCGGAGACCGTGTTGCCAGGCTTAACGCAATGTGAGATGTTGAGAAATCATGGCCTTTGAGCTCCCGGGCTCTTCGACATGACGCGGGAGAAAGAAACGACGAAAAGGATCCGTGGAAAGGCACATGGCAAAACCATCGAGCTCGATGAAGACACGAAGATGGTTGATGGACAGGCTGTCGAGGTGATCCTGCGGCCGATGACATACACCTCGCATTAGCTTCGCTAAATTCGTCGTTTTCACAAAGAGCATTTTCTTGGTGATTTCTCATCCGCCGGTCGTCTTGTGCATATGTTGTGCAGGTGTGCTGGGGCCGGCGGGGGAAAAACCCCATAGTCGACGAACTGTTATGTATGCTCTCCGCAGCCTTACTCGGTGGCTTTGCGGGCGGCCTTCAAGAGGGCGTTCAATCCGGTTCGGTAGTCTTCCAACGTCTTGACCCATTCCCGCAGGCAGTCCTTGCCCGCATCGGTGATCTCGTAGGTTTTTCTGGCCGGGCCGCTTTGGGAGGTGTCCCAAGAGGAGGTAACGAGTCCTTCTCCTTCCATGGTTTTCAGGAAGCGATACACGCCCGAGCCGTCCGGTTTGGCATCGGCGAACATTGGCATTTGGCCAATCTGATCGGCGAGCCGATAGCCGTGCACGGGCCCCTCGGCCAGGACGACGAGGATGGCCGGCCGAATCAGTCGGTCCAGCGTTCCGCCGCTGCAAGGACAATTAGCCCAATCGTGCGAGCTCTTTCCTTGGTGTGCTGTCATGACTTTAGCCCCTTTTGAACTTGAGTGTTGTTGGCCAGAGGCGGCCCGCCAAGGCGACGCTCTCAGTGGTCCAGTTCGCCGGGGCTCACCTTTCTCGGGCTGGCCCGTTCGTCCTCCAGTGACATGGGCGGGGTGCCAAAGATGACCAATTCCAGTTGCTCGCTCGGCGCGGCTTCCAGGCTGTGTGGCACGCCCGCGGGAATCACGGCAACGCTGCCGGGGCCCACGGCGCTGGTTTCATCACGGAGCGTCACGGTTCCCGTGCCGGAGAGGAAGTATATTTCAGGCGGTTGGATTTTTCCAGTTGGAAAGCTGCCCGACGCAAGCCGTCCTCCCGTTGGTCGGACTCGCGGCGGAGAAAGTCATCCGCGACCGGTAAAATCGACCTCATCGTAGCCCTCATGGCGGTGTGGCAGGCCTTTGGTAACGCTGACGACATGGACGTTGGCAACGCCGCCTTCGCCGCCGGTCACAATCCGCTCCACCTGCCCAAATGGGCAATCGATCGTGTCGACCTCCTCGCGCCGGCGAACAAGCGGGGACTTGGTGGGCTCTTGAGGCATGCGAACTTCACTCCTGTTTGGTAAACCGCAGCCATACGCCCTGGCCCACCCGTTCGTCCTCGGCGGAAATCGCGCCTTTTCCCATGATTTGGAACGTGGGCAGCTCCGCCGCTTCGACCCACTGTCGCATCTGTTGCGGCCGCCGAAGTTCAACGAACCGTTTCCATTTCTCGGCGTCTTCCCCCCGCATTTTTTCCTTGCGACTCTCGATCAGCTTCCGGGTGGCCTGCTCAGGATAACCGCTGCCCGCGCCGCCGCCAATGTATGCTTTTCCACCGGGCCGCAGCACCCGGTACACCTCGCGCAGTCCCTTCGCGCGGTCATCCCAAAAAAAGATCGACCCGCGACTCACGACAAGATCGACGGAGTTGTCCGGAAACGGCATGTCCTCGGCAACACCGACCACGGCGGACAGCCGGTTCCCCAATCCCTGACTCCTGGCTTTTTCCAGGCCCTTTTTCATGGCTTCCGCATTGGGATCGAGCATGACGACCGGGTTATCGGTCGCTTCGATCAGCGGCATGGCCACCTGTCCCTTCCCCGCTCCCAGATCGACCCAAAACCCCTTCTCGGGTTCGCAGTACGTGAGAATGTCCTTGACGACATGGGCATACCGGCTTCGGAGTGATTGCTCCTTCTCAATCCCTTTTGGCGCTGACGAGGTTTGAGCATGGACTGGGGGCTCCACTGCGGCGAGACCAAGAATCCCTATCAGACTAACAACCATTTTCAATGTCATGTTGTATCTCTCCAAAGTAAGTTGCTATATTTCAGGCGGTTGGGTTTTTCCGGGTGGAAAGCTGCCCGACGCAAGCCGTCCTCCCGTTGGTCGAACTCGCGGCGGACAAAATCATCCGCGACCGGTGTATTCCCTTCCGCGGCGGCCCATGGTAGCAACGAGGCGCCACTTGGTTTGTGGCGAGCTATTGCCGGTCGTTCTTCAGCCAGTCGGGCACGGCGGCGTCATTAGCCGTATCATAACCAGGCAGAAAGGGCTTTAGGTCGAGTACCGGGGTGCCATCGAAGGCGTCAATTTTTTCCACCTGAACCCCATTTTCTTCAACTGCCACGATCTTACACAACGTCAAGGCGATGAGGTTGGGCCGCCGGGGCGATCGCGTGGCAAACACCCCGGTCAGCGGGTTCCTTCCGTTGCCCCTCGGATGCACTTGGAGAACCGATCTCCCCTTCGGGGTGTCATTTTCATCAAACCACCAAAAAATGTAAACATGGGTAAAACCGTCCAGGCCGAGCAAGCCCGGTTCGTATTCCTTGTCGAGGACGATGCGGGTCCGGTCGTCCGTTTTCTGGACATGGCCGATGGCTCGGACACGGAACTCCTTGCCTCCGCCGCCGGCGTGCAGCCCATTGACCATTCCCATGCCGAAAACCAAGGCGACGATTAACAACAAAGACAGACTTTTCATGGTGCGATTCCTTTTGCCACAAGCAAAGACGGGCGACAGGCCCTGATAGAGCCCCGGCCAGGGATGATGAAGCAGTCTAGTTCGTCAGCGCCCCTTTGGTTCGACCGATGAACGCAAGGCGTTACGATAGAAAGTTTTAGCCCCACCGGCCCCGTGCCGGCGGGGGAAGTGGCGCTGTCGAACTAGGCGCCATGTTAAACACATTGATTATACCTCGGTTATGGCTGTAATGCATTCTCCCTTTCTCTGACTCGGATGATTTCACGTACACCATGCGTTATACTGCTTCTGTCGACAAGTGCACGGTGCCTATGGAAAGCCGGAACGTCTTCATGCGTTTTCGAATCATCACGTATAACATTCACAAGGGGATCGGTGGCATCGATCGGCACTACCGGCTGGAGCGGATCATTGAAACAATCGCCCACTACTCGCCTGATATCGTACTGCTGCAGGAAGTGGACGATGGCGTGCCGCGGTCGCGGCATGATCGACAGGTCGAGATACTGGCTGAAGCGCTGGGCTTTCCACATCATGCCTATCAGCGCAACGTCCACTTGAAGAAGGGACATTATGGCAACGCGGTCCTAAGCCGGTATCCGCTTCGGCATACGGGCCACGTCGATCTCAGCGTCCCAATGAAGAAACGTCGGCAAGCGCTGGTGACCCGGTGCCTGTTGTCGGTGGAGGGGCATCAGCGAACGGCAATCATCACCAATGTCCACTTGGGGTTGTCCAGCATCGAACGTCGCATCCAGCTGCGCCGCTTGCTGAGCCATGTCTTGCTCACTCGGCACGAGCGCCACACGCCGATTCTGGTGGGAGGGGACTTCAATGATGTCTGGAACAACCTCGGGAAACGGGTCATGTATCCAGCCGGCTACAGCTCGGCCGGAAGAATGATCCGCACCTTTCCGGCCAGGATGCCGATGAGACCACTCGACCACATCTTTGTTCGAGGCACACTGTCGGTTGAAAACGCCTACGCCGGACACACCCGACTTGCCACCGCCGCGTCCGACCACCTGCCACTGGTGGCGGAGGTACGGGTGGAATTGAGGCCGTAGTATATTTCAGGCGGTTGGATTTTTCCGGGTGGAAAGCCGCCCGACGCAAGCCGTCCTCCCGTTGGTCGGACTGGCGGCGGAGAAAGTCATCCGCGACCGGTATA
>JBNJEM010000439.1:0-6822 GCA_051745935.1 Planctomycetota bacterium | reverse complement strand
TTCCCAAAAAACGGGGATCGCGAGCGGAGCCAGTGTGCCGGACGATTCGGAGACACGTTGAATTGCGAAGTTATTCTTGAGCGAGCGCTAAGAGACCGGCTCGGGGTGCAGCGAGTCCAGATTGAGCTGCTCGGCGACGCGTTGCGGCAGATAGTTCGCCAGAAAATCGGCGGCGATCTTCGTGCTCATAACACCGAAAAACTTGGATCTCTCCGTACAGTTCTAGCGACCAACGGGAGCGGGCTAGTCCTATTCGAGCGGTAGCTCGCAGTGGTTGGCGGCCCTGCCACCTCGGTGGCTCAACGCCTGCCGAAAGAACTTGTCGTGGGGATTGATGACATCGCGGGGCACGGGATCTCCTCCGTGAAGTTAAAGGACCGTTTCCCTACCCGCCATTCGTTGCCTTATCTCTTATCCCACTTTCGCGCCGATCTGTCAACCCTTGGCCCCATTTTCGTCGCCGCGCGGTGTTCCGTGCTTCTTCGCCATTGCTACCGAGTCCCGCGGCCCATCGCAAAAAGCGCCCCATCTTCCCCCACCTCGCTGCCATCACGGTGCGTAGTACCGTCTCCCTGAAACGTCTACCAAGGCACTCGCCTGAAAACCGAAAACAGGGTCTGACCCCACGAAGACCCCACGAAGCCCCATCGGCCGATTCAAGCCCAATCGCTGAGAAACTCTAGCCGATCGTGCATTTCTTCGGCCGTTCTGCCGGCGATCAGCTTAAGCAAGCGGCGCATCTGCTCGCCGACGGAGTAGTGCTGCTGCCGAGAAACGACAATCCCGGAGTGGTTCCTTCCGCTCTCGAGGAAATCTGCATGCAACGCGCAGAAATGTCCCATATTGAAACTGTACAAGACGCGGCCTTGCGATGTGGCATACGAGAGATGCTCATGATCTTCACGATGGACCATGCCAACTTCGTTCGCGGCTTCGATGTCAACGGCACGAGCGCGAAGTGCATGGATGACAGCCTTGTCCATCGCGTCTTCATCGACATAGAACCGGATCATCCGCTTTCCGCTCGCCTCGCGCGGTGCTCTCGCTCTAGCCGATCACACTCTGCTTCTTCCGCAGCGATCTCGGCTTCCATCGTCTCCTGATTGGCATGGTAATACGCTAGGGCCGCGTGGACTTGCGCCAAAGAGATGTGTCCAATCCGGTCGGAAATTTCTTCGGGCGACCAGCCGAGTTTATACCATCCCACAATACGGCGGACGGAAACTCCCGTCCCGGCAATACAAGGCCGCCCCCCGCAAACGCCGGGCGTCTCGGCGATCAACGCGCCAATGTCAGTCAATGCGGGCATGCTCGATGGCTCCCAATGCTAGAGTTGATTCTATTATTCTAGGGGGGTCCGTCGGCAAAAGCAACCGAAGGGAGGCGGCAGGCGTGGAGAGAATCCGACACGGCGAACTGGCCTCCACGTTTTCGCGAGCATGCCTTCTGGATCAGGTTCCCCTTCGAGAACTCGACCAGCATCCGCTCGGTGCCGGCCGAGATCAGCGACCGCATCGTTTGGATCAGCACCATGCCCCGCGTCACTGCGGGAGCGGGCAACTCGGCCAGTTCCATTGTTCCCGTCTTAAGAGGTTGCAAAATCTGTTTCATTGAATAGTCGTCTCTAGGTTTTCAGTGCTCTCTGTCGTACACAAAGTGGCGAGTTACGAGTCGCGAGCAGCGAGTATTCGCTTCGACGATTTGCTGATCCCCCAACCCGTTCATTCGGCTCATGAACATCTCGAATGACATTTTCCGTGGCCAGCTGACGTGACACCACAACCCCGCCACTCGCCCCTAGCCACTCGCCCCTCAATCAACCACCCAGCTCTTAACCCGCGCGCCAAACTCGTACAGCAGACAGGCGACCTTGTCGTGGCCCAGCCAGCGATCTTCTTTCGCTGCCAGGTGTTCCTCCCACTCCCACGAGCAGACCCAGACACGCGCATATCCCGCGTCACGAAACACTTGCAGCGCGCGTCGCTGATGCAGCAAGCTGGAAACCAGGATGATCTTGGACGATTCATCGATCTCCGCGACCGCTTGGATGGTACGCGGATGATCCGCGGTTCGTTTTGGAGCCCAGTCCCAGCGCACGTCGCGGCTCGGTACCTGACCAATCTCCAAGAAATCGGCAGCCGCCTCGGACGCACCGCACACGACGATCAGCGGTGCTTTGCCGGCCCGATAGACGCGCATCGCATCGGCCAGCCGAAACGCATCGCCGCCCAGGACGACAATTGCATCGGCTTGGGGCAGTTCTGCCAGCGGGGTCGACCGCATCATCGGCTCGGCCATCATCATGCCCACAGGCGAGAACTTGAGCAGAACCACGACCAGCAGGAACGCCATCGAGACTACAGCAAGAATCTGGTAGAGCCATGACAGCAGCCGGACGGGCCATGGTCGGTTGGTCAACACATTTTTTTGCATGCCTATATCCCTTTTCTGTGCTCTCTGTGGTGTTCTTTTCTTGAACCACAGACGACACCGAGGGCACAAAGTCAGCAATTAGTGCTGATTAACGTTAATCGGTGCTCCGCCTTCCTTCATCATTCGAAATTCCTTGCTCGATGTCCGATATCCCCACCGCCTCGCCACGCGCCAACGTGTAGCTCTATCTTGCCTACAGCGCCGAGAAATATGTCCTCCTCCCCTTTTTCCGCGGTATTCCGCCTATATTAGCGTTCATCAGCGTTCATTAGCGGTGCCCGATCCGGCCTTTCGAACCCGTTGGAAAGCTGGGATGGAAAACCGACACTGGCTCCGCTCGCGTTTAGCGTTGTCAGAAATGGAAGCCTGTCCCGCGCTCGCTCAGCCTGACCGAAAGACGACATCAAAGAGGCCTGACCCCTTTGATGAGCTGCCCTTTGATGAGCTGCATAATCGTCGCCATCAGTCCCAATCGCCGAGGAATTCGAGTCGATTCTGCATTTCTTTGGCCGAGAGGCAATTCGCCAGCCTCAAAATCCTTCGCATTCTCTCGCCTACGGAGAACTGTTCCTGGTGGGCCAATATGATGCCCGCGTGCGACTGGTCATGGGAAAGCCACTGGGCGTGAAGGCGGCAGAAGTCGCCGACATTGTGGGAATAAAAGACCCTTCCCTGGGCTGTGGCGAATGCCAACTGTTGCTCGTCCGTTTCTCCGCTCGTGCCGGCTTCCAAGGCGGTCGAAACATCCAGCCCGTGCTTGCGCAAGGCCGCCACCAGGGCGTGCCGCATCGAGTCCTCGTCGCAGTACAGCCGGATCGTCATGATTGCTGACGCGCCGCACGGTGCTCGCGCTCCAAACGCTCGGCTTCAGCCCGCTGGGCGGCCATCTCCGCATCCATTTGTTCCCGGTTCGCGTGGTAATAGGTCAGGGCGGCATGCACCTGCGCGAGCGTGAGATGTGGGATCTCCGTCGCGATCTCTTCGGGGGTCATTCCCATTTTGTACCAGCCGGCAATGGTGCGGACGGAGACTCCCGTCTCGGCAATGCGGGGGCGACCGCCGCAGATGCCCGGAGTCTGCGTAATCAACGTGCCGATGTCGGTCAGTGTGGCCATGTTCCGGTCCCGGAGGCGAAGGAGAGGACGACGGTTGTCTCAGGTAAAGGCAAAGGGCGTCTAGGCGGCGTCAGCAAGGCAACGGGTGACGGTCGAGGCATTCTCCATCGTCGTGCCGCTCACGATCGTTTGCACCCTGCCGCCAAAAGCCGTCCAGCTCACCCTCCCATTGTAGTGCAGCCAGGCGGTCCGGGCCAGCAGTGGTTTCTTCACGGAGATGATCCGAACCGTTCACGGGTCCTTACCGTGATGGCGTGGGACCTAAACGGCTCGCGAACGGAGCCAGTGTGGGTGAGATGGCCTTTTAGTGTGACATGACTCGGATGCTTGGCGTACACCCCATGAAAGGGCGTGATTGTTTTGGGAAAAGCTGGGATGGAAAACCGACACTGGTCTCCGCTCGCGTTTAGCGTTGTGAGAAATGGAAACCTGTCCCGCGCTCGCTCAGCCACCCGACCGCTCTCCAACACGTGTTCCCCATTCGGTGAGCTTTCTGCGCGGAAGCCAACTGCCGGTGTCTTTAATGGCGCGGGTGAGTTGTACATCACTCTTGAGCAGGGTAAGTGGACGCATTACCGATCGAGGCCACTACTCCCGTTTTTCGCTCCCAAACGGCTGATCCGTTGCCGATATCTTCAGGATCCACATTCAAGGAGCCTAATGTGTATGTGACGCGCTGAAAGTTAATCAAATTCCTGAGCTTGGTCAGTCATGAACGCGTGAATTTCCCTGATACAGTGATCACGCATATCCGCGCGACTCAGCCATGCCCGATGCCAGGTGACGATGCGTTCCAGCGTTGTGCCGAGGTTCCAGGTTGGTTTCCAGTTTAGCCGCGCAGCAGCTCTGGAAATATCAAGTTTCAGATATTGTGCTTCATGAAGCTGAGGGTGTTCGTCAAGTTCCCAGCGAGCGTTGTCTCCCCACAGCGTGACAAGCCGGTCCAGAATCCACGTCACGGGCTGAACATCGTCATCGCGGGGTCCAAAATTCCAACCTTCGGCGTAGACGCTACGTTGTCTGAAAAGATTTTGAGCCAAAATCAGGTAGCCACTGAGTGGCTCCAGTACATGCTGGCAGGGGCGAATTGCAAGTGGATTTCGAATGCGAGCTGGTTCCTGCCGCTGAAAGGCACGTAAGACGTCCGGAACGAGTCGATCTTCAGTCCAATCTCCGCCACCAATGACGTTGCCCGCTCGAACCGAAGCGAGACCTGCACAATCACAGCCGTCGAGAAAAGAACGCCGATAGGCGGCTGTTAATAATTCGACACATCCTTTGCTGTTACTGTAGGGGTCGTCCCCTCCCATCGGTTCGTTTTCGCGATAACCCCATTCCCATTCCCGATTTTCGTAGCATTTGTCGGCCGTTACATTGATGATGGCTCGAAGCTTCGGGCATTGCCTTGCGGCTTCGAGAACATGAAGGGCACCCATGAAATTCGTGGCGTAGGTCTGCACTGGTTCCCGATAAGAAAGCCGTACCAGCGGTTGCGCTGCCATGTGAATAACAAAATCTGGCTCAAACTGCCGCATGCTGCGAGATAACACGTCCAGGTCCCGAATATCTCCTTCTTCCGATTCCATTCCCCGCTCGACCGCGGCCTCCACGAATAGAGCGGGTTCAGTCGGCGGTGACAACGCAAAACCCCGAAGGACAGCACCCATGTCCTGGAGCCAGAGCGAAAGCCAGCTGCCCTTGAAGCCGGTGTGACCAGTGAGAAAAACTCGCTTTCGGCGCCAAAATGGAGGGCTAACGGTTGCTCTCATTGTCATTCCCAGTTCTTCCACGGGGCTTCACCAGATTCCCACGGCTTCTCAAGCAGTTACAGTTGGCCCCCGACGCTCACAGCTCACGGCTCACCAGTAGAACGGGGGCAAATCCCCTCGGCAGCGTCTCTCATAAAAGCTAGACTGAATCCCCTGCGGTCGCGAATTGCCACCAGGGGGGCGGAGTGTGGCTAAACGAGGCAGGTTCACGGGGAAGCCAAAATAGCGCTGCAAGATCTGGCGACGCGCGGGCTCGTTGAGGTCTTGGATAACACCGAGTATTTCAAAAATCCCCCGCCGAAACTCAGTCAGCTTGGTGCGAGCCAATTGGCACACGCCGATCAATTCCCACCCCTGATCCGTCAAGCCACGAATTCTGCCGTCTGAGAGAATTTCAAGGTGTTCGGCCAACGGGACCTCGGCTGGATTGAGTATACCCATCACGCCCTGCTTGGCCGCATTGCAGCGGCAGCAGGTGTATAAGAGGTTGTCGTACTCGCAGATTTCGTTTGGTGCCAGAACTTGCGCATGAAAATGCTCGACACTGAAGGCGTCGTCCCCGTCGGGGCACCAGCGTTCGCGACACAAGCAGTATGCGCACCGAAACTGGAATTCATCGCGCAGCCATGGCTTGTAGCGATACGGGCTTGTGTAACCTTGCGGCCCATGCCGACGAACCAGTGACCTTTCGGCGTAACGAAAAGGATTCAACCACGTGGTGTCATTCATCGGATTGCTCGGCGGACAACCGCGTCACCGTTTGTCTCATTTCGTGAAGCTGCCCCAGGAGCCCCGCGTCGAAATCCTCGAATTCTTCGTCGAACCAGCTCTGCAATTGATCGAGTTCCGCTCGTTCATCTCGCGTGAGTTCACACCTGGTGCTCTTACGAATCAGATCGAGACGCCGCTGATTCCGTTGGCTCAAATCGTCGTCAACGTGCCTAGGCGGCACCGCTTTCTCAAGAATTCTCGTGGCCAATTGCTCCACGGATACTCGTCGACTAGCGGCTTCCGCCTGCAAGCGGCGAGCGAGCTCCTCATCCAGGTTAATGACGACCGCCATGGAAAATCCTCCATCAATGCGACTGTTCCCCTTAAACCTCATTTTATCCGATCCATTCAAATTGCGACATGACCTTGGTTCCAATTCGTATGTATCGACCACCTGCAAGGCTCACGGGGGCAGGAGGGAGGGATAGATGGATGGAAGGCCCTCGCCGCTTTCCACCGCACACATGGGGAACAGTAGTTCTCGCCGACTATCTGCCTTTTTTTCTCTCGGCAATTGCGACCGAGTCCCGCGGCCCATCGCAAAAAGCTTCCCCTCTTCCCCACCTCGCTGCCATCACGGTGCGTAATACCGTTTCCCTGAAAACCGAAAACAGGGTCTGATCCCACGAAACCGAGGATTTAGACCACCGGCTCTGCTTGACCCCTCACCTGGAAATCCACCTGTTGGAACTCCCCAAATTCAGGCGGAAACTGGCGTCGCTACAAGAACCGCT
>JBNJEM010000438.1:0-6845 GCA_051745935.1 Planctomycetota bacterium | reverse complement strand
CAGTGACGCGGACGCCACGACCAACACCATCACCTACAGCCTGGACGACGACGCGGGCGGGCTGTTTGCCATCGACGGCGGCAGTGGCGTGGTGACGGTAAGCGGAGCGCTAGACTACGAGACGGCGACGAGCCACGACGTGACGGTTCGGGCCACCTCGGCGGACGGTTCCTTCTCAACAAAGAGCTTCACCATCGCGGTGACCGACGTGAACGACTCACCGCCGATTATCCCAAGCGGACAGACTCTAAGCGTTTCGGAGGACGCGATTTCGGGAACGATCGTAGGACGAGTCGTAGGCACGGACGCTGACACGGTCGGTGGCTTGCAGGATTGGAAAATCATGGCTGGCAACGTCGACGGCATTTTCAAGATTGACGGTGAAACGGGCGAAATCAGCGTTGCCGATCCTGCTCTGCTCGATTATGAGACTACCGCAAGCTATGTTTTGTTACTGACGGTCTCGGACGGTGAAAACACTTCAGATGCGGAGAGAGTAACACTCGAGATTACCGATGTCGACGAGCTGCCAGACGCACCGCTTCCGGCCTCTTCGGAAAGGTCGGTTCAGGGTGCGGAAGAGCCGGCTTCGAAATCGACCGATCCGGCTGACGACGACCAGGAAGAGCAGACGTCGATCACTGAGCTGCTGCAAGTAAGCCAGACGCCTGTCAATCTGGTGATTCCGAACCGGGAAGCGGGTGGTTCATCCGATTCCGGTGAGAAAGACTCGGTGTTGTCTGACCACGATTCCTCGTCAAACGATGCCGGGGCGTCGTACACCGACCGAGGGTTCGAAAGAATGTTCGTTTTTGATGCGGCGGCAGGACCTGTAAGGAACTTGTCCGAGCAGCGGGAACGGGCTGAAGCTCAAGGCAACAATCAGCAAGATGAGGCCGTTGAATCGAGCGGTAAAACGCACGGATCCGACGTGTACTGGGAGGAGCCTGCGCTGGATACTCGTTTTCTGTGGGACGAAATCGATTCCGAGAAGACGGTGGCCGGAGACAACCAGCAGACAGAGGCGCTGGCGGTGGGTACCGCAACGGTCATGGTAACGGCATTGTCGGCGGGATACTGTCTTTGGATATTACGAAGTGGATGGTTGCTAGGGGGGATGCTTTCCTCCGTGCCAGCGTGGCGGTTGATCGACCCTTTACCGATTCTCGACGATTTCCAATTGCAGGCAGGGGCAGCGGACGAGAACGATGAAGACGAAGAGTCGCTGGAGAGTCTGTTGGCTGGGAGCCGCTGACGGACGGAGACGGAAAAAGTAACGCCATGAAGCTGTGGACACCTGTAACTCGCATCGCCCTTGGCCTGAGCTGCGTCTCGGTATCGCTACTGTTGACGGGCGTCACGCTAGGGCTTGTACCCGACGAACGTTCGGCGGCTATGGCGAAACGCGTTTCCCTGGCGGAAGCGTTGGCCGTCGATTTTTCTCTGTTTGCCGGCCAAGGCAGGCTGGACAGTATCAAGACCAGTCTTGGCGAATTGGTGAAGCGAGACCCCGACTTGCTGCAAGCGCGTCTGCGACGCACCGATGGCATCGTAAAACTTGAAGTACCGTCACAGCCGCAAGCTGAAACGGCATCATCCGGCAAGTTTCAAGTGAGTGTTCCCATTCTGGCCGGGAAACGACGTTGGGGAGCGGTGGAATTTGACTATCGCCCACTGGGGCGAGACGGTGTACTGGGATTCGTGACACACCCGGTTTCCATACTGATGTCATTCTGTGGCAGCGCGAGTTTTGTTGCCTTCTATTTCTACCTACGCAAGACGCTGCAATACCTCGACCCATCGAAGGTCATGCCGACACGAGTGCGACAGACGCTGGATACGATTGCCGGCGGACTGATGGTCGTGGATAACAAGGAGCGCATTGTGCACACGAACGAAGCGTTCTCCCGGCTGACTGGCAAACCGGATGACGCGTTGCGTGGTCAACGGGCGTCGAAGCTACCGTGGGAAGCGGCGGAGGAGAACGAAGGTGACGCATATCCTTGGACAAAAGCGATTCAATACGGTGTATTTGAAACTGGCGTGAGACTGACTCTCGAGGTCAAGGGGGTTGGAAAGCGGACATTTTTGACAAATACCTCGTCAATTTTAGACGATAAAGGGCAAACACGTGGTGCGTTGGTAAGTTTCGACGACGTGACTGCGTTGGAAGCGAGTCGCATTGAACAGCGAAAGATACTCCACAAGCTGAAACAGTCGCGCGATGAGATTCAGCGTCAGAACCAAGAGCTAGAGAAAATTGCCACATTGGATCCATTGACTTCGTGCTTGAATCGCCGAGCCCTGTATACGGAATTTGAAAAGCAGTGGAATACCACCAGTTGTTTCCGGGACACCCTCAGCGTTTTCATGATCGACATTGATCACTTCAAGTCAATCAATGACAACCACGGCCACAGTGTGGGAGACACGGTACTGCAGCACGTCGCCAACATGATCAAGTCCGCGGTCCGCGATTGCGACGTGGTTTGCAGATACGGAGGCGAGGAGTTCGCGATACTCGTTCCTCAGTCGGATATCGCGACCGCCACTGAACTGGCCGAACGATGTCGGGCTGCGATTGAAGGCCACGAATGTGAAGGCATTACGGTGACGGCTAGTTTAGGGGTTTCTTCTCGGGAATTTGGAGCGTCGGATCCCCATCGGCTGCTTGATCAGGCTGATGAGGCCCTGTACGCGGCGAAGGAAGGCGGTCGTAATCGCGTTGTGCGCTGGGATGAAGTCCCCGAAACGCCGTGTTCGGCCACGGACGAACCGGGTTCACGATCAAAGGAAGCCCATGATGAGTCGACGTCGGAGCACATTTCGTTTCCCGCTGTATCCGCGTTGGTGTCGGCCATGTCGTTTCGGGACCCGGAAACGGCGGAACATTCTCGCCGTGTTTCCGATCTGTGTATGCTCGTCGCCAAGGAACTGATGCCGCCCAGCGAGGCGTACATCTTGGAAACGGCCGCCTTGTTGCACGACATCGGAAAGATTGGAATTCCCGATGTCGTTTTGCGCAAGCCGGGTCTACTCAACGATGAGGAATGGGACATCATGAGAAGACATGATGAGATCGGGGTGAAGATTGTTGAAGACGCGTTGGGGTCGGAACAACTAACGGAATTGATTGGTGCCCATCACGCGTGGTTCGGCGCAAAAAGAGGCGACGAACCAGTGGTCGCCGGCGAGGATGTGCCAATCGGCGCTCGCATTCTAGCCATTGCGGAGGCGTTTGACACCATGGTATTCGGTTCGGTCTATCGACCGGCGATGACGCGCGAAGCTGCTTTCGCCGAGCTACGTGCCTGTGCGGGGACCCAATTTGATCCGCAACTGGTTGAACGGTTTATTTCGGAGGTCAGTGATCGGGACGTGATTCGTGTCTCATCGGACGGTCGCGGGACACGCGAGATGGTCTTCAGTGTCGCCAGTAGCGCTGAAGTGTTGGCCTCTGCCTTGGAGAAGCATGATACCGCGGCGGTTGTCACTGTCGCCAAGCGCCTCCAGCAGACCGCACAATCCTATGACGCAGCGGACCTGCGCCGCTTGGCTGAACAGGTAGAAGAACTGGCTGTCGAGGATGAAGATGTCCTTGCCCTAGCCACCACCGCCGACGAACTCGTCGACCTTTGCCGAAAAACACAGCGTGATTACGTGATTGCTCGCCAGAGTTCCGGAACGGCGACCAAGCATCCATCGAACAATTAGGGTCCCGTTTTGCGTCGTAGATTGTGGCAACGGACTGGGAACTCCGTCGTACGCATCGTGACACACTGCGACACTGATTGACTGCTCGATGCTTGGGAGTTTTCAGGGGGGAAGAGAATGCTCACACTTGCACAAGAAGCGCAACTCGCTCAGACGAGGGAAGCGAAGAATACGTCTGGCAAAGCGGATAACGTGCCGACGCTGATTCCCGTGGCCCTCAATACGCTTCTTCCGACTTCCGTGCTTAATTACGATCTATACCTGTGGTCCGGTGGACACTTTCAGCCGGTACTGTACCGGAAGCGCGATTTACCGTTTACGACCGATGACGTCGATCGCTTGTTGGACGCTGAAGTGTCTACCTTGTATGTTCTCATTGAGGACCATGTGAAGTACCGTCGGGAATTCCAAGAGGGGATTCTTAACCACTCCGTGTCTCCCCTGGAGCGTTATCGCGCGTTAAAAGAACTGAACCGTTGCACGTTCGAGGCGGCTTTTCAGGGGCGCAATCTCAACCGCGCAGTCCAGATTGCCAACAAACACGCCTCCCAACTCGTCACCATCATGTGTGATCGTGATCTAGTTCTTCAAGACTTGTTTCGTCTCATGGATCACGACTACTACACCTACGCACATGCGACAAACGTGTCCGCCTACAGCGTCATGTTGGCCTTTGAACTCGGCTATTGCGATGAAACGGATCTGGCATCCATTGGCACGGCGGCTTTGCTGCACGATCTGGGGAAACGGTCAATCCCGTCTTCCATCCTGAATAAGCCGGGCAGCCTCACGCAGTGGGAACGGAATCTGGTGCAAGACCATCCGCGTACTTCTTTTGATGAACTGTCCGTGCGCGGCGATTTCAGTTGGGATCAGTTGATGCTGATTTATCAACATCACGAGCGAATCAATGGCAGCGGCTACCCGGTCGGACTCTACGGGGACGAGATTCACCCGTGGGCCAAAATCTGTGCGATCGCGGATGTGTTTGATGCGTTGACCTCCGAGAGGCCGTATCGTCAGCCAGATTCGGTGGAGAAGACGTGCGAGATGTTGTTCCGATCAGTGGAGGATTTTGACAAGGAAATGGTGAAATGTTGGACGTCGACAGTAATGCCACGTCAGTAGCGGAAATTATCGCATCGTTACCGTGCGAAGTTGCTTTGCCGGAGTCGTGGCGAGACTTTTTTTCCGAAAAGGGCGAATTGCCTAGCTTTCGGCGAGATCGCCGTCGGTTTCCCCGTCTTCTTTTTCGGACAGCCGCCGCCGCGCGCTTTCTCAAGAGTTTGCCAGCCTTGAACAGATCGGACCAATGGCAGAAGGTTTATTTCAAAGATGTGTCTCGGACCGGCTTTTCGTTTCTTTATGCGCAGCAGCTTTTCCCCAATGAACGCGTGGAAATCGTCGTCAATGAGTCACATCGTTATGTGGGGAAGGTCCGACGCTGCCGGAGGGTGGGGCCACGGTGTTACGTGGTTGGAGCCCGGTTCTGCGGCACGAACCGGAATTAGTACGACGGACTTCCGAGTCCGTCGCGGCGCTGTAAATTACCGTTCAGTTGCTCCGTCGTAGCTTGCGCTCTGCGGCCGCCGCGGCTACTCGTCATCGCATTGGTCGTTTTGGCGGCGGTTTCGTTTTCGCCGGTCACCATTGCGGCGGCGGTCCTTTCCAGAGCGTCTTTCCTCGAATTCGAGGTTCTCGAGATCCTCGGCCGAGTCGGCGGCCCCCAACGGGCCGAGATCGGACTCACGTCGTTCCGCGTTCTTCCGACGCTGTTTCGCTCGCCGGTCTTCGCGTTCTCTTTTCTCAATCAAATGCCGCAGTTCAGGGGGCAGATCGGACGGGTCAATCATTTGATGGCTCCTGTGCTTTGCACGATCGGAGATGACACTAACGAGGTAGGACCTCGAACCAATGCGAGCTACCGCTCGAACCGTGTTAGCCCGCTCCCATTGGTCGCTAGAACTTGACTCAAAATGAACAACTTTCTTCGCACAAGCAGACGAACGGATTCAAGCCGCTCTCATCCGGGATGTCAGGAACATCGCGCAGGGACATTACGCGCTCTGTTCTCGTGTGCTTTATTCTCGTGGGGATACGTCTCACGGCTGCTTGGTAGCGATACAGAATCAGGACACATATTCCGATGGCTCGGGTCATCTATCAAGTGGGTGTGTCAGACGTGGCTAACAGGACTTTTGGAACAGCCTTGCGCGAATATTCATTCACACTGAACGCCTTCGGGGTCACCCAGCCCGCAAAGTTCTGCTGATGTTGGCACGAGGAACGCCACAACCCACAACAAAACTGGACCCGTTCACTGCACTTCAAGCTGTTTTGGAAGCGAAAACCAGACTCGGCCACGGGCTGTGAACCGCCGGTCCCCCACCCCGCGGCGGCCCCCATCTCGGAGGGCGCGGGCAAATGATCCGCATCTTCCTCGAATCGCCCGGGATCGATGGTTTGGTCTTGACGGTATTGACGCGAGGGAAGTTGGCCGTCCGGCTCGGGTCCCGAATTCTCCGGTGGACTGAAGGTTTCCGGCATCATCTCATTATGGTCCTGTGCGGGTAGGTCTTCGGAAAACGAGGGCTCGTTTATTATACCGGTTTCCCGTGACGCGTGGGGACCCGCGCAAATTCGACTTGTCCTGGCGGCGACGATCCGTATAGTAGACACTTGTTTACCATGTTTGGACGCGGCTCGCCTCGGAACCTGTCCCGGAACCCGAAATTGAGCCGTGGGCCAACTTCGGATGTACGATGGCCTTGGCGGACCGTGCCCGACATGGCGGGATACGCTCTCAGGGGCCATGCCGACACGAATATCAGGGGAGCATCGCGGTGGATGTTGCATCATTTTTGAAGGAGATCAAAAGTCACTCACAATATGCCGACCAATTGGTTCACGTGGAGGAATTACCGGAGCAAGCCGGCCGGTTCGCGGAGCCTCGGGAACCGCTACCGGAGTCCCTGCGGCGTCTCTTAACCGCGGCGGGTATTACACGGCTGTACGAACATCAGGCGTTGGCACTGGACGCGGCCCGGGCCGGCCGGGATCTGGTCGTGGTCAGCGGCACGGCCAGCGGGAAGACACTCTGTTACAACGTCCCGATTTTGGAAGCCTGCCTG
>JBNJEM010000437.1:0-6849 GCA_051745935.1 Planctomycetota bacterium | reverse complement strand
ACAGTCGGATTGGGTGTGGATTCCCCCCCATTACGTTTGGGCCCCGCGCGGCTACGTCTTCGTCGACGGTTACTGGGATTACTCCATTGCCCGTCGAGGTGTCCTGTTTGCGCCGGTGTATTTCAGTAGCAACGTGTATGCACGGCGGGGTTTCTCCTATTCGCCGAGGACGGTGATCAACTTGAGCGTATTTGCCAATCATCTGTTCTTGCGGCCGCGGTATCAACACTACTATTTCGGCGACTACTACGCCGCCAGCTATCGCAGCGCAGGGTTCCATCCGTGGTTTTCGATCAATACCAGGCGTTTCGGCTACGATCCGATCTACGCGCACCAGCGCTGGCAGCATCGGGAGGACCGCGGCTGGGAACAGCGGCAACACGCGGATTTCCGAAACCGCCGCGATAACAAAACTCTCCGACCGCCGCGCACTTGGACGAACCATGGCGGGGGCGGCGTGGCTTCACTGGTGCGCGACATCTTGGGCCGGTCGCTCGATCAAGCATCGCCAAGCCGGGACAGTGGGTGGCGGTTCAATCGGATCGACCAGGCAGAGCGACAACGGCTTAGTCAACGCGGGCAACAAGTCCATCGTTTCCGCGAACGACGGCACCAATGGGAAACCAAAGCGGCGGATCCAGTGGAGACGCAGCCCAAGGAATTCGCGCCCGGCAGATCGCCACTCCCCAGGTCTCCGATTGTGGCGAGCCCCTCTACTGAACTCGGAAAGGACCATGGTTCGCCGAAGATGCAGGAGCCTCCGAAGCCGGATCCCAATGTGGCTGCCAAGCCGCGAGTAAATCGATCGCCGGGGCAACCGCGGCGGCACACGGTGGGCCGGCCGCCGCTCGACCAGCCTGAACCGCAGCCGAAGGCATCGCGGCCTGAGCAGAAGGTCAAACGGTCGGCACCACCGCGGCGGGGGAAACGCCGGGCAGAAGGGCAGGCCCCGCAGCCACGGAGCAACGCGCCGGCGGGTCCGCCACCGGAGAAATCGAAGCAGGACAAACCCAAGGAACGGGGCAGACCTACGGAGCAGGGCAGACCCACGGAACAGGAAAAACCCAAGGAACAGGACAAATCCAAGGAACAGGACAAATCCAAGGAACAGGACAAATCCAAGGAGCAGGGCAGAGGCAGAGGCAGAGGCAGAGGCAGAGGCAAATAGGCAGTCATCGTGGTTGAGGAAACAACGCATGTCGTCGCGAGGTTGGTGGACGGGCTTACCGCCAACGCCAGGGTGAGGGCCTTTTTTATCAATCGAGGAAGGATGTGTCATGAAAGCTCTAGTGATTGTGGTCGTCTTGCTGTTGGCCGGCATTGCCGGCTTGGGGTTCTACCAGGGCTGGTTCCGTCTTTCATCCGACGGCTCGGACGAACAGCCCAGCGCTACGTTCACGGTGGACAAAGACAAATTCCAGGCGGACGAAGAAATGGCCACGGAGAAGATTCAGGGACTCGGCCAGGAGGCGAAAGAGGAAACTGACGACGTGACTGAGAAAGGCCAGTAGCGGTCGCGGCAGACCCGCGCCGGATGACACTGGCATCTTGCCAGTGCTACTCGGGCGTCTGCTTGCACGTGGTTAAGAAAACCCTAACGTTGCAAACAGTATATGTAGGACGGGTCTCCAGGCCCGTCTTTTCAAGTACGAAATCGTACTTGATCTGGTGTCCGCGGATCTCACGGAATGTGAGATCTTCAAACAACCGCAAAAAGACCTTTATGCGCTGTAAAAGACGGGCCTGGAGACCCGTCCTACGCCGTCTTTATGCAACAATAGGGAAAACAGATCGTGCGAGCTTGGGCGTAACGTCCTCGGGGAGGCAGATGGCCCGGCTGGTACGTTTCGCTGCAGGCCGGCAAGGCAAGCCACGCTTTTTGGAACCCCGCACTGCTGGACAAGCCAGTAGTGGCACCCCGCGATCGGCAAGGTAAAGCAAGTTTCCGAGAGGGCCGTCGACAAGATCGAGCAAGCCGGGAAAAACGTGCGAAAGTGAAGTTACTGAAGTCCGTGAACGGTTGTCGGTATGTTTATGGTCGATTGAGACATTGTTTCAACCAAAGTGAAAAAGAACACTATGAGTACTCTTGGGTGGATCATCTTGATCATCGTGTTAATCATGCTGTTCGGCGGGGGTGGCGGCTATTATTGGACCCGCCGAGGACGGTAAGGAGGCGCCAGGTCAGACTAAAGGGAAGGAAATCGGGGGCTCGTCGCGGTCCAATACGATCCTGATTCCGCATTCGCCCGGCAGTCTTGCCAGCCTCAGCGAGCAGAAGAGCCCATTTCGGAAACACAGTCGGATGGTACTCACCTGCATTCGGAGTAACCCATGTTGAAGGCAACACGCAACAAATTGAAAATCGTCGGCATTGCCGTCATTGTCTTGATCGTTGTGATCGTGGTCTTTCAGAACACGCAAAGCGTCGACACAAAGCTGCTATTCCTTACGGTAACGATGCCGAACGCGGCCCTCTTGTTCGGAACATTGATCATCGGCTTTGCGATCGGCGCGCTAACCGCGGGGCACATCGTGTCCAGTGCGAAGCGAAAGCCGCCCAAGTGAACACGCGCCGGAAGGAGATATCGCGATCCACGACCGAGAGCGGAACGCGCCTGCAAAGGATCGATCACCAGGTCGCTCGTGCCCCGTAAGAAAGGCAAGAGAAAGAAACAGAGCTTACATGGTATCGTAAGGTTCACGGGCCCTGCCGGCGATTCGCCGAGTGAGCCCATCAACTCTTCAAAGAGAACTTGGTGTCGTGAACATTGATAACCAAGTGGACGTTGCGTGGCCGGGTTCATGGTTTATCGACCAAGTGATCGCGGTTCCATGCAACCCAGGCCAGTGGACGCATAGCGGCGTATAACCGATGAAATCGAGTGAGCATGAACAGTCAAACTAGCCCAATCAGCAACACGCTGGAGACGGACATGTGGGTGGACCGCCACGGCGACACGCTGTTTCGGTACGCATTGTCGCGGCTCCGGGACCGCGACTCGGCCGAAGAGGTCGTTCAGGAGACTTTCGTTGCGGCACTGCACGCCATCGACCAGTATACCGGCGCGGGTTCCGAGGGCGCTTGGCTTCTGGGAATCCTGAAACGCAAAATCATAGACTGTGTTCGGCGGCGGAATCGCCCCGATTCTGGCGTGGGGGGCGATGTGGGTGGGAACCCGGCCGAAACGCTCTTTGACAAGAACGGGAATTGGCGATTCGATCCCCGGCTGGCAGGGCTCCGTCCGGAAACGTCCTTGGAACGCAAGGAGTTTTGGCACGCGTTTCGAGAGTGCCTTACAAGACTGCCTCAGCGCCAGGCCGACGTCTTCGCTCTGCGGGAAATGGAGGGGCTGTCCGGAAAAGACATTTGTGAAAAACTACAGATCACCCAGTCGAATCTTTGGGTTCTGCTCTACAGAGCCCGCCTGCGGTTGGTTTATTTAATGAAGTCGCACATGGAAGCGTGAGGGTACCGCGGTGGACACCATCGCGACATTTACTCGGGATTCCACGGCAGCGCGTATGCCCCGTCTGGCGGAGGATTCCGTTCCGGTTTTCGCGGCGGCTTTCATTTCGGGGCCGGTCCCGGATTTCACCGGGGCTTCCGCGGCTCCGTCCATCCCAGATCGCATTCGAGCTTCCGAAGGGGATTTCGGCACGGCGGCCGTCACCGCGGATTCTGATTCTCAAGGTGGAATTCCCTTGACAGTGGAATCGCATCGCGCGATTCCACTGTTCTTCACTCTTTCGCTTTCCGGCAGGAGGGCGGTTCGCTAAGCGTGAAGATGACGACTTTCTCGCCGGTGACGGTGCTGATATCCTGATGCATGCTGATCACTCTGACACCGGTGATGAGTTGGATCATGGAATCTATCTGCAGGCGCGCGGTTTCCATCAACAGCCTCCTCACCTGTTTGAGCAGATCCCGGCCCTGCTCGACCGGGCAGGTTTCCACCAGATGCTGCTCGGCGGCGGTCAAGACCCCCTGCAGGCGAATCACGAGAAGTTCTCCAATCAGATGCGCACGCACGTTGCCTGGCCCTCGGCCCAAGTATTCCTGCAGGAACTGGCACATTCCCTGGCACACCGCTGCTTCGAGTTCACCCTGCGTTTTCATCGGCGCCGTCCGAGCATGCTGGGTAAGCGGCGTTGGCCGCCGCGACGGATTCGAGGAAGCCGAGCTTCCACCTTCGCCGCGCGGGCACAATACCGTGCACAGCATCGGCTCCAACGCATCGCGGTCGAAGGGCTTCGCCATTTGCGGTGCCTCGGCCAGGTCGGGTCGAAGTTGTCCCGCGTCGTAGCCGGACATGATGATGAACGGCACGTTTCGCTCGCGGAGGATGTCGGCGACGGGAAAGCTGTACTGCCCGGCGAGATTCAGATCGAGCAGCACGCCGTCCAGTTTTTCATGGCGCGCCAGTTCTTCCGCTTCGTGCAGCCGCGCCGCCGTTGCGACTACCACGCAGCCCAGCTCTTGGAGCATCGCTTTCAAGGACATGGCGACGATGCCAACATCTTCGACGACCAGGATTCGCAGGCCCTTGAGCATCCGCATGTTGTCCTCGTTCATCGATCGCCGTGACGATGTTCGATTCGGTTTCGCTGCCATATTTATTCCTTCACTCCGTTGTGTGTTAGTGGAAATGCGATGGTGCAGTGCAGGCCGTGCGGTTCGAACCGCATGTCGACCGCGCCGCCCAGATCGTGCGAGACGCTGCTCCGGATCAACAGTGAGCCGAAACCGCTCTCGCTTTGGGATTCGATAGGCGGCCCGCCCGATTCGACCCACTCGATGCGAGTGGGCGCGCCATCCGCGCCGGCGCCGTGTTCGCAGCGCACGGTAACCGTTCCGGTGTCGTTCGACAGCGCGCCATACTTCGTGGCGTTGGTGACCAATTCGTGAAACACCAGCTCCATCGCGATCGCCGAGTCCCGGGCGAGAGTCAGCTCGTCGCCTTCGATCCTGACGCGGTGTGAAACATCACCAACGTACGGCGCCAGTTCACGGTTGAGCAAATCTCGCAGGCCGACACGCTCGTCGCCGGGCACCGTGAGGATCGAGTGCGCGCGGGCCAACGCGGCCAGCCGGGACTCGAAAGCAACCAGAAACTCCGGCAGAGAGTCGCACCGCTGCCCGAGTCCCTGAACGATCGCCTGCACGGTGGCCAGCGTGTTCTTGATGCGGTGACTCAACTCGTGCATGAGCCGCTCGCGTTGCTGCTCGCCCTTCTTGCGTTCCGTAATGTCGACGAAGGTGGCCACGACGCCGTCGACCCGGTTGTCCGCGGTGCGATAGGGCAGCATGCGGCGGATGAAGTGCCGTCCCTGTTCGCCAGCGACTTCGGTTTCGACGGGAACGAATTTCTCAAGCACCTTCCGCGCTTCCGACTCGAGTCGCGGCCCGGTCACCGTGGAGGCCAGATCACGGATCGGCCGGCCCACGTCGGAGGGGATCAGCCGCAGGACCTGCCTGGTCGCCGGCGTGAACCAGCGAACGCGACAATCCATATCGAGGAAAAGCGTCGCGATTTCCGTGCTGGCAAGCAGGTTGTTCAGGTCGCTGTTCGTCTGCTCGACGGCTTGGACCTTTCTGCGAAGTTCGTCATTGAGCGTGTTGAGTTCCTCGTTCAGCGACTGCAGTTCCTCCTTCGAGGTTTCCAATTCCTCGTTCGCGGACTGGAGTTCTTCGTTGATCGAAAGCATTTCTTCGCTGGATGTGCCGTGGTCCTCGACGAGCCGGTCATATTGCTCCGAGACCTCGTGCAGTTCACGGCGGGTCGACTGCAGTTCCTCTTCGAGTTGATCCACGGTCTGACCGCCGCGGTCCACCTGCTCTGGCTCGCGCTCGCCCACCCCCCGCGGCTCCGCCGGCTCTTCAAAGCTGACCAGAAGCAAAGGAGACGTATCGCGCGCCGGGCCGATCGGACTGACCGTCAACGTCACGGGGCGGCGCACGCCTCCGTCCTTGATGTATCCGCTGGTCGTGATCTCCGGCCCCTTCGTGCTGATCGCTTCGTTGATCGCCTGACGAAGCAGCGGCCGCAGGCCAGCCGAGATCAGCGCGAGCAGATCGCGTGTCGGCTCGCCGCCAGGTTGCGTGAGATACCGCGAGGTATTACCGGAATAGACCAGCACCTGATGGTTGGTATCGATGACCACCGACGGCGGCGCGTAGCGATCCAACAGCGCCCGCTGCGCCAGGCGGAGATATTCGTCCTTGACCGGCCCGTCATGCTTCGCGGCGGAGTGCTCGCACAGCCGTTGGTCGGTCACCGTGAACCGCGGAAAATCGAACCGGCCGGCATGCACGATGCGGCGTGACCGGAAGATTCGCCACGGCGCCGAGACCGGTTCGAACAGGTCGGACTGCATCCTGATCGTCTCGGCACTGCCGAGCATCAGCGTGCCGCCGTCGCGCAGGCCGAAGTTGAACATCCCGAGAATCTTCCGCTGCGTTTCCGGCTCGATGTAGATCAGCAAGTTGCGGCAGCAGACAAGGTCCATGCGCAAGAACGGCGGGTCGGTGATCACGTTGTGCCGCGCGAAGACAATCAGGTCTCGGAGATGGCTCTTCACTTCATACGTGGGACCATGCTTGTGGAAAAACCGCTCCAGACGCTCCGGAGAAAGCTCCGTCGCGATCGTCTCGGGATAGACGCCCGCGCGCGCCGTTTCGAGACTGTCCGAAACATCCGTGGCGAAGATCTGCGGCTTGATGCGCTTGCCCGATGCCTCGATCCGCTCGAGCATGAGCATGCCGATCGTGTACGCCTCTTCGCCCGTCGCGCATCCGGCCGACCAGATCCGAATCGAATCGCCGCTGACTCGCTTGGCAATCAGCGG
>JBNJEM010000436.1:0-6849 GCA_051745935.1 Planctomycetota bacterium | reverse complement strand
GGTCAATAGTCGGGAAGCTGAATGGGATAGCGAAAATGCGCAGTGCGAGTCTGTTGCGCAACTTGTTATTTCACGGGGTACGCCAAGAGCTTCAACACGGTAGACACCTTCCGCCGTAACGTCACCTACGCCGAACACAGAGGCATCTTCAAATGCGCGACAGTCGAAACGTGAACCACCTAAGAAATTGACCACCCCGGCTACGGTCTGGCCGCCGAAATTTCACGAGCCACCAGGCCCACCATGGCGGGGGAACGAGGCGGCAAGTGAACTTATCTCGCCATTGGTACGGTAGAATTGCTGCATGTGGCGCGGAAAAGTAGTATGGTGGTGTATAGCAATCCAAAGTCACGTAATCGTGAAGTGTTGTACTCGACCAGATTACAAATATACCGGTCGCGGATGACTTTCTCCGCCGCGAGTCCGACCAACGGGAGGACGGCTTGCGTCGGGCGGCTTTCCACCCGGCAAAATCCAACCGCCTGAAGTATAACGTGCACGATAATGACGTGCACAATGTGGTCAAGCCTTTTGCGTCATGCATGGCCGGGACGTGATGGGGCATTGTCCGGCGCACTGTCCGTCACGATTGGCTGTCAGCGGTATGGGGACCGCGGAATCGTTCTGGTCACGTGACGTCTTTTTTCAATCACGATAGCGACGCTTTTGGTCACCTTATTGATTCAAGGACAAAGGAACAACAGCATGTTCGGGCACAAGTGTAGATGTGTTTGCTCGGTTTCAGCAGCGGTTTTTCTAATGCTGGTATCGGCGATGGCTTTCGCGAGCCCTCAAGATGCGAAGTCGATCTACGAGGCGACCGGGGTGAAAGGGGGATTGGTGGTGCATCTCGGCTGCGGCGACGGCATGTTCACCGCCTCGCTGCGCGTCAACGACCGCTACCTCGTACACGGATTGGACACGGACGCGGCGGTGATCGCGGAGGCGAGGAAGACGCTTCGCTCGAAAGGCGTGCACGGTCCCGTTTCCGTGGCCCAATTCGACGGGCATAATCTGCCGTATGTTCGTAACACCGTAAACTTGGTGATCGCGGAAGATCCAGGAGAGGTTTCCACGTCTGAAATCATGCGCGTACTCGCGCCGGAAGGTGTCGCCTGGATCGGCGGAAAGCGGGTGGTCAAGCCAAGGCCCGAGGATATCGACCAGTGGCCCCATTTCCTGCGAGATTCCGGGGGAAACTCGGTCGCGGAAGACCGCCAGGTCGAGTCTCCCAGAACGCTTCGCTGGAAGGCGAAACCTCGTTGGTGCCGGAGCCACGAGATGCCGTCCAGTGTGCAAGGCGTGGTCACTTCCGGTGGACGGCTGTTCACGATATTCGACGAAGCCCCAACCGGCGTGTTCGAAAAGCTGCCCTGGAAATGCCGGCTTGTCGCGCGGGACGCCTTCAATGGCAAACTGCTTTGGAAAGTCCCGTTGAAGAAATGGGACGGGCGATTTGGAGCTGGCCGAGGAAATCGGTGGAATATTCATCACACGCTTCCCCGGCGACTCATCGCGGATGGGGATCGAGTCTATGTCACCTTGAGGTTCCCGAATTCGCCAGTGTCGGTTTTGGATGCGGCCACCGGTGAGATCATCGTCAAGGCCCTGGAAGGGACCCGAGGCGCGGACGAGATGGTGCTGTGCGACGATATCTTGGTGGTCAAAGCGACCGGAAAGCGGTCGCCCGGGGCTCAGGATCGCGTCACGTACAAGGAATTGGCCAACTCCCTGGTCGCCGTCGACGTGGAAACGGGCAAGCTGCTGTGGAGCAAGTCCGATACCCACATGGCACCCTATACACTGGCGGCGAAAGACGGGCGGGTTGTATACCACAACACGAACGAAATTGTCTGTTTGGACATCGAGTCGGGCCAAGAGCATTGGCAAACATCGAATGAAATCGGCAAACACCTTGGCGGCCGTTTTTCTCTGGTGATTCACGACGACGCCGTTCTGTTTCATGGGAAGAGGCTGTCCGTGTTATCGTTGGAAGACGGTGGCATGCTGTGGGACCACAAGGGCTTCCCGCCCATTTCAGCGGCGTGCACCCAGCCGACGGAGATTTTTGTCATTGATGGCACGGTGTGGTGCGGCAGGTCAACGGTGGGACTGGACCTGAAGACGGGCGAGCCCCGCAAGAGCGTGGATCTATACGAACTGATTTCGCCCGGCCATCATCGCCGCTGCTTTCGTGGCAAAGCGACGGTCAACTACGTCATCCGCAACAAGCGAGGCGCGGAGTTCGTTGATCTCAGTGGCGGGGACAATCACATGCGCAACGACTGGCTCCGTTCACCCTGTTTCACCGGAAGTACGCCCGCGAACGGCATGCTTTACGTGCCCCCGAGCCCGTGTTTCTGTTACCCGGGCGTGAGGGTCTCGGGTTACTTGGCCATGTCGTCGGACCCGGTGCAAACGGTCGAACCGTCCGGCGCGAACGCCCTGGTGAAGGGACCGGCATTTGGAGAGGTTGAAGCGGAGCAAATTGCCCCCGGCGACTGGCCCATGCATCGCGGGGACAATCTTCGCAGCGGCCGCGCCATGGCCCCCGTACCAAGCGAGCTGGAAAAGAAGTGGGAAATCACGCTCGATAGTGTGGCGTCCCAGCCGGTCATCGTCGGGGACCGCTTGTGGGTGGCGGAGAAGGACACACACACCGTGCGTTGCCTCAATGCTCGTACCGGCGGGGATGTATGGCGCTATACGGCCGGCGGCCCCGTCGACTCTTCTCCAACGATATACCAAGGCATGGTGCTCTTTGGCTGCCGGGACGGGTCCGTGTACTGCCTCAGAGCGTCCGACGGCGAGCTGGTTTGGCGGTTCCGCGCGGCTCCCGATTCACGGCGGATCGTCTCTTTCGAGGAACTCGAATCGCTCTGGCCGGTCCATGGCAGCGTGCTGGTCCAGGACGGGAATGTCTATTTTGCCGCCGGCAGGTCTTCCTTCCTCGACGGGGGCATGGTGGTCTACAGTCTGGATGCCAAAACCGGTAACCTCCTGAACCACCACGTGCTCGAGGGCCCCTGGCCGGATATCAAAACGGAAAAGGGACGCCCCTTTGCCATGGAAGGCGCCCTGCCCGACTTATTGGCCAGCGACGCGGACAAAAACCTTTACATGATGCGGCTGAAATTCGACTCGGAATTGAATCGGCAAGAGACGAAGCGGGGCAGCGATCTGGGGGAACTTGCCATGGGGGGCGATCACATGATCGCCACGGGCGGGTTCCTCGACGACACCAACTTCGATCGCATCTTCTGGATGCACGGAAACGAATGGCCAGGCTTCCATTTCGCGCAACACGCGTCCAAAAGCGGGCAGTTGGTCGTGTTCGACCAAGACGCCACGTATGCCGTTAAGTTTTTCTATCGCAGGTATCAGTGGAGTCCAAAATTCTTTCCGGGGGAACAGGGATACCTGCTGTTTTCCGACGATATCGACAGCCAACCCGGATTCCTGGAAAAGGGGAGAAAGAACCCCAAGGTCCAGTGGCTGCCGGAAGCCGTCTACCAGGACAACCATCGTCGGGGCGGTCGCACCGTGGAGAAGGGAACGGGATACGTCAGCAAGAAACCGCCGAGATGGAAAACCTTCATTCCCACTCGCGTCAGGGCCATGGTTTTGGCCGAAGACCAGCTGGTCGTCGCTGGCCCGCCGGACGAAATCGTCGAGGGGGATCCGCTGGCAGCCTTCGAAGGGCGAGCTGGCGCCGAGCTGAAAATCTTCTCCACTGGGGATGGTTCCCAGCTGAAGTCCATGGAACTGGCCTCTCCACCCGTCTTCGACGGCCTGTCCGCCGCCGATGGGCGACTCTACATGGCCACTGAAAACGGTTGCTTGGCGTGTTTCGCGGAATAGCCCGCTTCAGCCAGGACAACCATGACAACCACGACAACCTTGTTTAGCGAGAGAAGTGATGAAAAACCAAGAGACAACGCTTTCGAGAAGAACCTTTATCGGTGGCACCGCGGCTGTGGCTGCTTCTTCCCTAATGCCGGAACTCGCCGCACACGCTGCCCCAGCCAAGCCTGATTCCAAATTCAACGGCGTCCAGATCGGCGTCATCACCTACAGCTATCGGTCTCTGCCAGGCAGCGCCGAAGACCTGCTCAAATACGTGACCACCTGCGGCATCAGTTCCATTGAACTCATGGGCGGCCCGGTTGAACAATATGCTGGCGCGCCCGGGGGCAAGCAAGGTGACGGGAAATCGCTGCTCGACTGGCGGCTGTCGGTTTCCATGGACCGCTTCAAGGCATTGCGGAAAATGTACAACGATGCCGGCGTCAATATTCACATCGTCAAATTCGGGGACATTGGAAATCCGGGCATGCCCGACGAGCAAATCGAATACTACTTCGAGGTGGCCAAGGCACTCGGGGCCAGGGGCATCACCCGGGAAATCTCCGATTCGGCCGCCGAGCGGCTGGGGCCCATGGCCGACAAACACAAGATCATGATCGGCTTTCATAACCATACCCAGCTGACGCCGACCACGTACGATGGCGACATCCTGTCGCATGGAAAGTATCTCGGTATCAATTTCGATATTGGCCATTACGTGGCCGGCACGAACCGTTCCCCGATCCCGCTGATTGAAAAGCATCGCGATCGCATTCTGAGCCTCCACCTCAAGGATCGGAAAGTCAACAACGGGCCCAACACGCCACTCGGCCACGGAGACACGCCGGTCGCTCTCACGCTGCAGTACATGAAAAGACACAATCTGACGTTCCCGGCCGATATCGAACTGGAATACAAGATACCGGAGGGGTCCGACGCAGTGCGGGAAGTTTCCAAGTGCGTGCGGTTCTGCGAGGAATCCCTGCAATAGGGAGCCGTGCTGGAGGCGCCGGTGGAGTTGCCAACGAGCGGAGCTCCGGGCAACTCCGCTTGCGCACTGCGCCCTACTTGCCGGGACAGGAAGGTTGTTTCTGGGGACGGTCGCTAGCCTTCCATCTGGTTCACCAACGGCGCAAGGCCGTTGGGGTCCGGCAGTTGCGCCGGAAAGTGGCGCTGTCCAATTAGTTCGCTTGGCTTCTTATTGTGAAAGGAAAACCGATGTTGAACAACACGGCTCGGGCGGTGGTCTTTATCCTGTTCCACGCGCTGCTTTTGAGCGCTTCGGCGGCCGACCGCCCCAACATTGTGCTGATCATGGCCGACGATCTCGGCTTCGCCGATGTAGGGTGTTATGGCGCGGAGATCGAAACGCCGACTTTGGATGCGCTGGCCAGGGGGGGAATGCGTTTTTCACAGTTCTATAACACGGCCAAGTGCCATTCATCACGCGTCTCGTTGCTCACCGGACTGTACTGTGACCAGGCCGGTGGCCGCTCGTTGAGTCGCGGGGCGACGATCGCCGAGGTGCTTTCCGACGCTGGGTACTTTACCGCCATGGTTGGCAAGTGGCATTTGAAGGAGCAACCAACGGATTTCGGGTTTCAACGCTATTGGGGCCACCTATCCGGCGCCACGAACTTTTTCACCGGCGATGGCACGTTCCGGCTCAATGGCCAGAAGTGGCGTGTCCCGGAAAAGCTGAACGGGCGTCCCTTCTACACGACACACGCCAATGGCGATTTTGCTTTGGAGTTCCTGGAGGAGGCGACGAAGGAGGATCAGCCGTTCTTGCTGTACGTGGCCTTCAATGCCCCCCACTACCCGTTGCAGGCGCCCGAAGCGGCCGTCCGGGAATACGATGGTCGGTATGATTGTGGCTGGGATCGGCTCCGAAAGCAACGACATCAGCGCCAATTGGAAGCGGGGCTTTTGCCGGCCGACTGGGAACTCAGCCCCCGTCCCGACCACGTGCCGGCGTGGGACAGTCTGAGCGAGAAGGAACGCCAGTGGGAGGCGGACCGGATGGAAGTCTACGCGGCCATGGTTGACGTCATGGACCAGAACATCGGACGCCTGGTTGATTTCCTGAAAGCCAAGAAGATCTTTGACAACACCTTGATCCTATTCTGCTCCGATAACGGTGGCTGTCCCTTCGAACGTACGCGGGGACGGTATCTCGAACCCTGGGATCCGGAATCCTACTGGACGTACGACGCGAGCTGGGCGAACGCCTCCAACACGCCGTTCCGGTTGTACAAGCAGAACCAGCATGAGGGGGGCATTTCGTCGCCTCTCATCGCCCATTGGCCCGAGGGGCTCGACGTCGAACCCGGCTCCATCACGCACCAGCCGGCGCATCTGATCGACTTCATGGCGACGTTCCTTGAATTGGGCGATGCCACCTATCCGGAACGGATCGGTGACCGCCGCGTGGATCCCTTGCAGGGCAAGTCGCTCGTGCCGATCTTCCGCGGCGAAACGCGTCAACCGCACGAGACCTTATACTTCCACTTCGGGACGGATCGCGCTTTGCGCCAGGGCCCCTGGAAGCTTGTCTCCGCCAAACTGGGCAGGTGGGAACTCTACAACATGGACACCGATCGCACCGAGGTGAACGACCTGCACCAAGCACACCCCGAACGGGTCACGGAAATGAAAAAGGAGTGGTTCCGGATCGCCGAAGAGGTGGATCGTCTCCAGGGCCGCCATTTGAAGCCGGTTCGAGACACGCTCACCTCGCTCAGTTTCCGCAAGGACACCAGCTCGGGCTCGGCCTTCAAGAAGAAATAGCCAAGCTGACAATAGACCCTATTGTTGCATAAAGACGGCGTAGGACGGGTCTCCAGGCCCGTTTGTTACAGCGCATAAATGTCTTTTTGCGGTTGTTTGAAGATCTCACATTTCGTGAGATCTGCGGACACCAGATCAAGTACGATTTCGTACTTGAAAAGACGGGCCTGGAGACCCGTCCTACATATACTGTTTGCAACGTTAGGGTAGATC
>JBNJEM010000435.1:0-6865 GCA_051745935.1 Planctomycetota bacterium | reverse complement strand
AAGGGACCTGGAAAGCGGGTTGCGCCGATACTCACCGCCACAGTGTGCACAGGTAACACGACCACGGCCGTTGCAGGAGGGGCATTGTCTGTCGTCAACCGTCTTCTGACCATTGCATTCAGGGCAGATTTGACGCCCTTGCTGACAGTGGGGGCAAACGGGCGCGCATCCGGCTTCGAATTCATCGTACGTGATCATGCTGGTGAGTTTCGACAGATTCTCTTCCAGGTTGACGCGCCGGGCCAGAGTCTTGGCCGCGTTTCGTTTTCCCTGCCGCAGCAACCGCAAAGCACGCAACATCGACTTGGCCTCTTCTCGATCCAACTCAGGATTTCCCGACGTGGTTTCAACCGGCATGGTCAGTGTGCCAGGATCGTGCGCGGGATCCAACAGATACGCCATGGCGCGGAAACGCCGCTTCTCGGCATCGCTTCTGGCCAGTGGGACCATGCCGAGAAGGCAACTGCGTCCCAGACGGTCGGGGGCCAAGTGAGCGGCGATCAGAAACAGCCGCAGCGACGCGATGTGAGCGTCGGGATCCTTTTTCTTTTCGGCCAGCTCCTCCGCGTACTCGCGATACGCATCCGGATCGCTCGGCCGCAACGACTCAAGACGTTCCGCCGAAACAGTTCGAATCACGTCGTCAATATCAGACCGAGGAATGATGACCTGGTCCGTGGTCGTGCCGTCGGCCCGCGGTTGGTTGACAACCATCTCGTCCTCGTCTTCGCGAACCAGGTAACCTCGAACTGGCTGCTCCTCTCCTTTCACGAATACCAGGACCGCCCACGCCGGTTGCGTGGCGAGACAGCCGACAACGACCATCAGTATCGCGATGGTCATGGCGCGACGGCGAGCTGGATTCTTTCGGTGAGGACGATGTCCGGTCCCATCCCTCCTCTCCCCCGTCCAACTCCCGGCGGAGGATTCAGATTTCAATCTGCACGGGCACTCTTTCATGAAGCGTCACCTTTGTATTTCAGGCGGTCGGATTTGTCCGGGTGGAACGTTGTCCGACGCAAGCCGTCCTCCCGTTGGTCGCTCACCTCAAGGATGCGCGCACCGTGCGCGCATGTTACGCCCTAAGACTCTAGATATCCGCCTTCTCCACTTTGGCGTCATCGGGCTTTGGACGCAGCTGCATCCACACTCGCAGCAAATCGGCATGCACGTCGCGCAGCTGTTCAAAGACACGTTTATCGCCTTTCTCCACTTCCCGCGAGCTCTTTGCAGCCCGTAACAAAACCTGGTTTCCGCTTCCCGAATGCCTTGGATGGAAGGAAACCTGAGTGGTCTTGTCATGGCTTTTTAGTACTTGGCGAATCCCGGTCGCCTTTTCCGGATGTTCTTGGATCATTCGCATGGCCAGGATCTGGAGCCAGAGCTGTTGCAGGGCCGCCGTGCGTTGGAGGTCGTTTTCCGCGACGAACTCGAGCGCCTTCAGGCGATAGGAGAGGGAGTCCACCAGCGCCCGCTGCTCCGCCTCGAGACTCTCGTCGTCCAATTGCTCGGAAAAGTAATTCACCAATCCATGTATCACGCCGGACGGCTGATCGGCCGAGGCGTACCGGTCCGAGGGGACTCCCAGCAACTTCGCCTGACTCGCGTGCAGCTCCAGCAATACCCTGCTGGCGTTATCAAAGACCGGGTATTGAGCCCCACCACTGCGCCGCGCTTCGGACAATCCCTTCAGCGTCTGCGAGAGCAGTCGTTGGCGGACCTTGTCGCGATCCGCGCGGGTGGCGAGTTTGACCGTGCCATCGAGCACGCGTGAGAAGAGATCGCTCAACTGCGTCGCGCGACTCTCGGTCTCGAGGAGCTGGTCCGCCAATCCCAAGCGAACCGCGTCCCAATTTCCCAGCTGCTGAGCGTACTGCAATACGGTTTGCCGTTCCTGCTCGTTAGCCTTGGACCGGACCAGGTATTCGGCGAGTCTCTGACCCGACCGCAAATCAATATCCGGCACGCTCGTCGTCTGGTCCGCGATTTTCCGCAGCAAGTCAATCCGTTTAACAGCCGCGACCTCGGAATTCAGGGAACGAATATGCTCTTCCAACACGTTCCTCTCCGAAAGCGGGTAGGGCGATTCATATCGTCTGGGCCGTTCCAAACTCGCTGACTCCTCCGCCCGCCCAAGTTGCTTGGGCCCCTCCTTTTCCAGCTCCTCGAGCACCGGTTCGCCGGCCTCGCCGCGCGTCAACGCGCAAGCCAACGTGGCCGCGTGTGCCAACTCGATGGTCTCCTGTACCAGCTGCTCGGGATCCATCGAGTCGGACGCTTCACGGCCCAGCAACGTCTCCGCGGTCTCTGCTAGCATATTCCAGCGCCGATTCTTCCGTTCCCGGGCGGCAATCCCAAGTGACTCACGGATTTCCTGAATCATTTCCGCTTCGGTTAAGGTACCGGGGCGCGCCCCCAGACGATCGTAAAACAGGGTTGACAAGTAATCCCTAAGGCTCTCATCGGTTGTTTGCCGGTATACATTCAGCAGCTTGATAATCGTGTTGGGGTCGGATGAGTCGGATATCCACCGGATAGCCGGGCCGTAGCGGTTCAACTGCCTCCGTTGCCCCTCGACCACGGGCAAAATGCTGGCCAGGAATTCGGCCACGAGTTGATCGAGCACGGGGCTATCGAGCCATCGGCGTGCGAGAGCATGAACGGCGTGAAAACTCTCGCCAACGCCTTCAGGGTCATTCGCCGCCGCGCGCGTCAACCTTTGATACAGACGTTTCGCCAACGCGCCGGCGTAGAAACGTTCCAAGGCCTCGGTTTCCATCGGTGGATCCCCCGTCGCGAACAAGGACTCCTCCAGTTGCTCCATCAAGTGCTTGCGGCGAGGCAGGGAGATTTCAGGATGCGTCGCCATGGCGGCGGCGATTTGACAATTCCAAAGCATGGCATCGATGAGTTTGGACGGGCCGGGCGTTCCTTCATCCAGCGACTCGAATACATGTACCACTTTCGCGCTCAGTGCTTCAGCGGCTTCATCGGAGGGCTCCAGCGCATGCAACGACGCCAACAATTGCTGTACGTTTTCTTTCTGATTCCGTTCCGGTAAGTGGCGAGTGAACCGACCTAGGAGTTGGGCATAAGCCTTTTTGCGCACATGCGCCTGATCAGAAACCAAATCCTTCAAAACAGGCCGCAGATCAGATCGCGTTATTCGCAGCCGCGCTAGGGCAATGCGCGACGTGTCATCCCACCATGGCGCGGCGGTACGCCGCTTCACGGCCGGGGGTTCTTGTGCCTTTCCCGGCGATGTGTCCCGCCTCGACACCGGCGCATTCAGTGGGTTCCACAAGAGCATCGCCAGCACCGTCACGGCCGCCACGGCGAACCCGCTCACGACGAAGTTAATGACCCACCGCGAACGACGCCGCTCGGCCGACAACTGTCGCCGCAGCATTTCACTGCGCCGGCGCAGAATGGAATCAATGTCCATGGGCTCCAGCCCCCATTGAGTTCCTTCCGCGTAGATTCGAGTGCGAGTGGCGCCGCCGATGACCGGCGTTGCACTAAGTTGGCTTTCCACGAGTGCCGTGACATGTTCAATCGCATCTTGTTTGGAAACAAATCGAGTACCGATCTCCGAAGCAACTTCCTTAATCGTCGGCTTGATCCATTGAGGCGCGACGCCATGGAAGTGCTCGCCCGCTTGGCATAAACGGGTTTCGTTCTTGAACGTGATGATGCCGTTTGGAAGATGGGCCATGGCACGGCGCAAATACGCGCGGAACGACTCTCGACGCTCCAGTTGTCTCGGATCATTCTCCTGCTGATCGGGGGCTCCTTGCTGCAACGTGGCCAGTGCCCGTTCCAACTCGCCCTGCGTCAGCCCCAATCGCTCGGCCACCGCGTTCATCAACACCCGACTTTGCGAAGTGATCCCCCGGTGTCTCGCCAAGATCGGAGCCACCTCTTCAAAGAACGCGTGTAGTTTCTGGTCCTCCGCCGAAGCCTGTTCTCCCGCGGCAACCGTGGAATTGCAGGAGGCGTCTTCCAGATCACGCTCCAAACGAATCCCGCGTTCGGTGGCAATGTCGCGCACCAAATGCGTGGCCAGCACGGACGCCAGGTGATAACGGTGAATGCCAACCCCCACCAGGCCGTTCTCGTCATCAATGGCCAGGATGGAGGATGGATAACCGGATAGCTTCTGATCAATCCAACGCCGAAACAGTTCGGATGGAGAACGAGTGGTGGAAGACGGCGAAGACCGAACGGCACGGGAATCGGACGGCGGCTCCGCGGAGTAAACAGCGGGCGGCGAGTCACCGGCTCCCGGCTGATCGGTCACGGAATCAAGGACCGAGGCGATTTGGGATTCGGACAACCCGGCTTGCCGCGCCGCCTTCTCCAGTTTGCGTCGTGTCCGGGGACTCAGCGCTCCCCGGCGGGCAATGATCTTGCGCGCCCGCTGCTCCAATGCACGAATGGCTTGGGAGGCCGTCGAAATGTCCACTGGCTCCGACCCTGGAACCGCGCCAGCCGAACCGTACCTGGCGAACTCCTCTCCCTCCGTACCACCGGCGCCGGCCGCCTCACGGCGATTCCCCTCGGACGGGTTACTGGCTGGCCCCGCGTCGGAAACCGTGTCGTTCCCGGACGCCGTCCCCTTACCTTCACCGCCCACCGTGGCAGCATCCTCGAACTGGTCCCACGGCGCACTGCTGATTACGCCACGCTGTTGCAACAATCGAAGTTCACAGGCCAACTGATCGGGCGTCAAGCCATAGTCGTCAGCCAGCGCGCGGATGGTTTGGAACCGGGGGCCGTCGAGCTCTTCCGATTCAAGAATAATGGGCGCAGCGCGCTCCAGAAACGAACGCACGGTACGTTCATCCGCCATGGTGGAATCATGCTGAGCGGAATTCTCCGTCGCCATTCTCCGTATCCGCTTACCGGCTGCAGTAGGCCGGACATTGCCGGGCTTTGACGTGAAGTTTGTAACGATTCAATCAGGTGACCGGGCGCGGGAAAAGTGGAAAGGACCAGTGGCTCTCCAAAACGCAATGCAACGCGTGACACAAGGGAACGCGTGGAACGTAAACTCGTCCTCGCCACCCGTTCGCGCCGGGTCTTCCCTTTCTTACTCCATTCTACCAGTTTCGTGCCAGTTCCGTGAACTTATCTTGCCAGTCAGCGCCTCCCAAATCCGGATAAAGCAGCTTGAATTGCCGGTATACTTCTCGTGCTCGCTTCGCGTCGGCGCGGGACAAGGCCAACAGCTGATAATACTTGGCTTCATACCAGTCCTCACTCCCCGCCGGCAACCCCGAAAGCAGTGTACGGGCATACGGTAGCGCCGCGTCATACTGGCCGGCCTCGATGTGAGCCACCGCGGCACGCTGCAAGTATCCCCGGTTACGCGGCCAGACTGCGAGCAGCTGATCCAATAGTCTGGCTGCTTCCTCAAGCCGGCCGGTCCGGGATGCGTAAAGGGCGAGACGGGACGTGGCAATCCGGGCGTTCTTGGACGCGGCCAAGGAGCCATGTCCGGTGTCGAGCAATTCCACCAGGCGGTGATAGACCGTGTAGGCTCGCTCGTGAAGCCTTTCCAGCTCCCCGGACGCCGCGGACTCCATTTGGTTGTCGAGCGCATTGGCGACGATTACCAGAGCTGCTCGTTCATAGGGCGACCCTTTGGCATGCTCCGCCAGCCAACTCGCCTCCTTGCGGCGACGTGGAAGGTCACCTTGTGCCTTGGCAAGTTCCAACAACCGATAATGATATTCCACCACCTCGGAATGAGAATCCGGCAATTCGGAGGCAAAACGCCCCGCTTGGTCCAACATGGTTTCGGCGATAGCCAGGTCCGGTTCGACATGATGCAGCGCGGCCTCCGCCGCCAGCAGACACAACTCCAAGCGGCGTCGAGCATCGGTGCTCGATTGGACTGTCGCGAGATAGGTATCGACCGCCTTCCGGAGCGATTCCAGCCGCTCACCACCCGCCTCCTTGTCATCGCGGTGTTGCTTCCAAAGCCGGTGCAGCGCCAGACACAAGTCGTATCGGGCCGTCGCGTAATTCTCATCGTTCGGAGAAATGGTCCGCAGCTGTTCAATCAGGGTGGCCGGGTCGCGTTCTTCCAGCAACTTGGTCATCTCATAACCAGCACGCTTTGCGTAGGAATGATCGGGAAAATCGCGTTGCAGTCGCTTGTGCGCGTCGGAGGCTCTGGTCACGAATCGGGGATTGGATTCCGCCAGCTTCCGATAGGCCACGAAAGCCATCCAAGCGGATTCGACCGCCAATTCATCCTCGCTTTCGTGCAACCCGGGAAACGCATTGGAAAACTCTCGAGCGGCCTCCTCCAACCTTTCCAAACGAAAGTAGCACCAACCAAGCGTATAGCGACAACGCGCGGCGGGGCCGGCGAGTGTCTTGGTTTCAGGTGCCTGAAGCGCTTTGCGAAGCGTTTCCGCAGCCGCTTCATAATCGGCCGACTCCTTTGACTTCTCCGCCGCGGCGAACTGCTTCTGGCCAGCCGCCCACAAGAGAACGAATCCCGAGTCGTCCCCCCCTTTGATCTGATACCGCTCGATCAACCTGTTGATGGCCCCCAGCTGTCCCAGCCGAGCTAAACCGACAAGCCCCAGCTGCCCGAGCTCTCGGCGGCGCTGTTCGGAGGGGTCGGACGCCCCCTGAAAGCCGGCCCGAACCAGCGCCACGCAGAGACTGACCTTGCCCTGCGTGGCGGGCGGGTGATAGCCGTTGATTCTCTGCCGGGCGTATGACCGCGCTCGCCCCCATTGCTTCGCGTCCAACAACGCTCGCATGTACCAGCTCGGCGCCTGGTCTCGAACCTCCGCCGGCACACTGGCGTGTTCCAGCACCTCAAAGCTGCGCGTACAGCCTTCCA
>JBNJEM010000434.1:0-6880 GCA_051745935.1 Planctomycetota bacterium | reverse complement strand
GCCCTGAAAGGGCGTCACTTTTAAACAGCCCATCTCCAATCCTTCCACCAGAGACGCGCGACAAACACAGGCCAACCGAGTTGCCCTATTTTGCCCAGTATTCGGCTTGTTCATCAGGCCAGGGCGAGGGCCCATCAAAGCCAGGGCCAGGCGCCGCGTGCAGAGACGCGAGAGCGTGCGAGGGAGCGCCCCAAGGAGGAAAAGACGGCGAGCCTTCCAGGCTCTGGAGCCACTCGCCGTAAGATCTTGAAAAATGAGAAGTTAGGCACGCCTGTGCCGCCGCGTGCGACGAGGTGCCAAAAGCGGAGGGCACGGGACTCGAACCCGCAACCGGTTACCCGGCGCCTGATTTCGAATCAGGTTGCTAACCAATTCGCATACCCTCCGAAGTGGTTTGGTGCCAAGGAGTTACGTCGTTTTCGCTTCGTTGCTTATGCTCCCATGTACCGCCGAACGGCCGGAATTGATAGGAATTGGTGCCTGAACGCCCTTCCATGCGTCAAGGTAGCCTTCGCGCACTGATAATAATGTGTAGAGCTTGGTTTGGCAAGCGAGGCGGGAACGCAGCAGGCCTTGGTCATATACCAGTCGCGGATGATTTTCTCCGCCGCGAGTCCGACCAACGGGAGGACGGATTGCGTCGGGCAGCTTTCCACCCGGAAAAATCCAACCGCCTGAAATATAACTTGGTCCTCGCGAGACCAGAGGAGGGGTATTTGTTCACGCTATGGGCTCCTAAGAAGGGTTCGCCATTTTACCCTATTGAAGCCCCAAACCTGGACATTTCCAAAAGATCAATTCATGCCGACACTGGTAGCATCCGACGAACTTACGACCGAGGCCGTATTCGCGGTCAACTTAATTCGCGCGGGCCCCGAAAATCGACCATCTTCGCACCGCGCGAATGAAGCAGACCACGAATGTGCTTGTTCGGACTTAGGCAAAACACTAGACGGAATCAGAAGTCGATGCGTCGTTCGCCTCGCATAAATGCAAGGATTGCAGAATCTGGTGAACGATAGACGGTGTACGCTTGCGCCGGTGGTACCATTAACCGTCTCCACAGGTTTCGGCAAGGCCGTCCGGCGGTGAACGGCCTTTCTGCTTGTGCCGCCCGTTCGAGCGGTGCGTGATATGCGGGTTCTGGCGGATGCAGGTCATGTAAGCCGGGCGGGCGTTTCTGTCAGCTTTCCGGCGGGACCCGCCCGATACTACAGTTCAACGGTCGACTTCCCCGGCTATGGCGACCGCTGTGTGTTCCGGGCAATTTCACGGGTAAGCGAGAAAGAGAGCAATATGTCGAAGAACACCACGCGATTGGTCACCCGAGCGGGTGACGGCACGCTCCGAATCAAAGACTATCCGTCTCCTGAGGCCTTGCTAAAATTCCATACACAGATTGGAATTGACGATTGCAGCACGGACTTAGGGCTACGTGGCATGCCGGTGTTTCGCGGTCTAATTGGTCCCATCCCGGAGGGCAAGGACGTGGTCCGCTACGAGTCGCCGGACGTCTTCGAAACGTTGACCAAAGAGTGGTCGATCGCCAAACCAAAACGTAGAAGGCGTCGCAGTCGGGCCGAAGTGAAATCGCAGTCCACGCCACACGCGGCCCACCAGTAAGCCGCGGGCAGTCAGGAGGTCAGACATGACGGAGAAAACGGTCTTCAAGAAGATCATTGATGGTGACATTCCGGCGGACATTGTTTTTCAAGACGACCATTGTTTGGTGTTCCGGGACGTTTCGCCTCAAGCTCCCACCCATCTGCTGGTGATTCCCAAGAAAGAAATCCCCTCGCTCGACGCATTGCAAGATGAAGATCATGCGTTGGCCGGCCACCTCTTAATGGTGATTGCTCGCTTGGCCCGCGAGTTGAATCTAGGGGAAGGGTTTCGCGTGGTCTGTAATTGCGGTGAGGAGGCTGGGCAGCTGGTCCCCCACTTGCATTTTCACGTACTGGCCGGTCGCCCTTTGAGTTGGCCGCCCGGATAGTGGCTCGGTCCGCTCTCACGTGGCCCCATTGTGAACCGGCAAGGGCAAGACGGATGTTGAAAGAGCTAGACTTCAGGCGGTCGGATTCGTCCGACTGGGAAGCTGCCCGACGCGAGCCGTCCTCCCGTTGGTCGGACTGGCGGCGAACAAAGTCATCGTGATCCGCGACCGGTGTATATTTCAGGCGGTTGGATTTTTCCGGATGGAAAGCTACCCGACGCAAGCCGTCCTCCCGTTGGTCGGACTCGCGGCGGAAAAAGTCATCCACGACCGGTATATTACCTGAGCCGGAAGGGGAAGACTTTGGTGGGCAGGCGATTCTTGACCTTGTCAAGCATTGAGGGTTTCTTGGCGTCCGCTTCGGGCTGAGGGGGTGGGAACGAACCGCCACCACTGGCGGGCGCCGAGGCGGGCACCTTGGCCATCCGACCTGTGTGTGGGGAGATGTGTTGCATGAGGAATTGGGACCAATAGCCGTTGAGAATCCGGCGGCAATCGGCGAGATGTCCGTTGCTCAGTGAGCGGGCGGCGAGGCCGCGCATGATCATGAGATCATCTTGTTCGTGTTTTGGGAACCAGCGATCGTAGACGTGCACGTCATCAATCCAGACTTGCCCGTCGCCCATCAAGTCGAATCCAACGCGGATATTGACCAGCTCGTTGGCGGGCAGATCGCTGATCAGCAACACGTAGGGTTTGGTCCCCCAATCATCGCTGATCGGTTTCACGTTGGAGTTCCGACCCACGTTGAACGGGATGTAGTACGGGCTGTCGTCCTGAAACTTTCCATCAATTGCCAGCCGGAGGGGAGGCTGATCTTGGGGGTCATCCACGCGTAATCGGACGACCACGGCAATGCGGCCTGTTTTGGGTGGATCGAACGGGTCACTCCGTATCCAAGCGACCGGTCCTTCGCTGGCGATTTTCAGCGATTGTTCGCCCTCGAAGGCCATCTCGGTGTCGGCTTCAATGGCAACGCCTTTTTGGGTGGAGGGGATCCAGCCGGTGAGCCGCTGGGAGGAGGCCTCGAAGCCGGGATTGGTGAGGGTGTTGAGCGGCTCGGGCTGTTGTAGTCGGAGGACGCGTCCTTTGAGTTCCTCGACTTTCCGACGCAACGTGGCATACGTATCGCGGTCCACCGAGACCCGCCACGTTTTAACATTGGCTTGGTCGGTGGAAAGGGTTGCCGCCGCCACGTCAAATGGCTCCAGGTCCACCCCCCACGTCATTTGGTCTTCCAGCCAGCTGGGCTGTGTCGCTTGACGTTGGCCAATGGCCTCGAGTTCGCAACGCTTCGGGGCTTGAATATCGATTTCGGCGGTCACGCGCCAGGGGGAGTCGTTAACGACGTAAAGGTAGGTTTTCCCCTCATGAGCCAGGGTTCGCACCACAAGTGGCTGGGTGGGCAAAGTGGTTGTGTCCGGCGTGACCGTGTTGAATTTCCGGGCGGGTAGCCGAGAAAGTGTCTTGAATAAGTCCCGTACTGAATGTTCTTGCCCCAGCGGCAGCATGCGCCCCCCATCCGCGAAGTACTGGACATCACGCAGGGCAAGGTGATGCACGAAGCGTTGGCGGTTGAAGAAGGCCGAAGGGGTGGTTTGCGTGTACAGAACGGTGTGCGTGTTATCTGGACCGAAGGGGCTTTGAGCATTGAAGGACGGGAGCGGAAGGACCCGCCGCTCATGATAAAACAGACTAGCGGCCGGATCGAATTCACTGAAAGCCTGGTCAGCTGCCGGATTAGTGGCCAGGTTGATGTTGATGGCCTGCTTGGCCAGTGGCCGGCGAGGCGCCATCCGTTGCGGACGGAAGAAGACGATCTCGTTCTGGTCGGCGTAGTGTTCAGCGGCGATCCCCATTTGCAGCAAAGCTTCGTCGGCACGCAGTCGGTTGGGGATCGTTGGTCGCAGCATGGGTTGCACAAGCGGGTTCGTGAACATGTCGCCGCCCAGCAAATAGAGTCGCGCGTCTTCTCGCTTAGTCTGAAGGTTTTCGAGCATTTCTTGATGAAATCGCGCCAAGACACTGGCTCGCCAATGCAGCCAGGCTCGCTGGTCATCCCGCGAGCGAAATGCATCGCCGCCACTGTCCCGTCCACTCACCGAGATATCACGATCTTGTTGGAACCGTTGTCGCGTAACCTCATCGTGCCCCCAGTGTTCGCCTGGAAGTAGTGAGTATGTGTCCGGGCCGAGTTGAAGACCAAGTCCACCGAAGGACTGGTGGTCCCCATATCGGTCCCTGATCTCGTTCAACACGCGATGCATGGCGGCTTGTACGCGTTTGTCGAGCGGGTTGTAGTGGGGCCCCATGCCCCGTTTGGTCTCATAACCTTCGCGCCACGTTTTACCTTGCCGATTGACCAGCGGAATGCCCTGGGCTTCCGTTGGATTCGCTCGCACCCGCCGTTCCAGTTCTTCCAGCGTAGATGAAAAATGGACTGACGGGACCAAAGTCAGGTCCGCTCGATCAAATAGCCTGAAGAGCATTTCGAGGATATCCTTCTTGATCGGGTCCTGCCCCGAGGCAAAGAAGGTGCCGGTGTCGTATTTGGGGTTCGACTTGAGCCATCGGCTGGGATAAATCGTTCCCCCCTGGGAGGCGACGGAAATGATGGCTCCGTTGTATCCGACATGTTTCAGGTACTCGACCAGTCGTTTACCTCCTTCATAAAACGTGACCCAGTCCTTCAAACCTCGCCCGCTCCAGGAATCCGCCGCGTCGGGGGCCGTGAAATTCTCCGGGAAAAACGGCCGGTCGAAATACGCCGCCAACACACGGGAAGGCTGAGACGGCTCGGCCCCGGGATCGTCGCCCCGGGGCAACGAGTCCGGCCCCGCGTAAACCCGAATCTTGCCGAAGACCGCCGGTTCATTGTTGCACTGGTTGGTGAGCAACACCAAGGGCGTGGATGTTCGCGGCCAGAAAATCAAGCGATGACGAAGCATGCGGGGCGGATCGGTCGCGGCGTCCCGTGTCACGTTGACCCCGCTGTCCAGGCCGAGCGGTACGACCTTGTCCACGGCATTGGTTTCCACGATGCTGATGCCCAGAGTTTGGCCGAGATCGCTGGGATACTCCACTTCCACGATATGCGGTTTTCCCATCTCACGGGTCGACGTGGGATAGGCCTGCCACCCCTCGGGCGCGAGCTCAACGAGCTCCTGGCCGAGGTGTTGACGAACCTTGGATTGATCGTTCCCCAGCGGTTCGTGATGAAAGTCGGGAAGCAACGGCAGTTTCGGGACTTTGGTTAGCCATTCCATCCAACTGGCGTGATTTGGGGTGATCGTGTCGATCAATTCCCAAGACGCGTTCGAAGGAGCTATCGGTTTCGGTGCCTCGTCCGCCACCACAACGAGTTGAATCCGCCTCTGTAACAGCGGCGCGGACTGCATGAACGTGTCCCGGAACCGTTTGCGAAACACGGAAATCACAACCCGATACACCCCTTCGCTGTCGGGTAAGGGAACGACAATCGGTCCAATGGATTCAAACCCCCCGTCGCTTTCCGGGGTCAACGCGTCCCGCTGGTCCCACAACGGCTCCTGATCCCCGTTGCCGAAAAGTTCAACATGGCACTGTAAGTTGAACCGGTCCGTCAAGCCTGTTTGGTACGGTTCCACTTCAAACTCGAAAGACTCACCAGGCGAAAAGACCAAAGCGGAGCGGTCGAACTTTGTACGAAGACGGTCCCCGCTCACCCGTTGAATCAGAATCTGATTGCCCCGATCATCGAGTGTAACGTGACGGTAGCCCGTAACCAGGTCCTCCAGCGGGACATTGACGTCATGCTCCTCCTCCGGACTATTTGAAGGAGCCAGCTTTAACGCCAGCACGGTTTGCCGGGAGCCGCTGACCTGAATGTCAAAACCGTCGTAGTCACGGTCAGCACGTTGTTCGATGTGTATTGTGTTGTTGTCCAGGTGGATTGTGGCGGACTCATTGGCATCCAGCCCCAAATAATCGAGCCCCGAAAGACTTCCGTACTCCGCTGACAGTGATCCCTGCCACTGTCGAGCCTCGCCTCCCCCCCAAGCCACGCGAAGTCGCAAGTTCATGGCTTCCGCGGATGGGGCACAGCCAGCAGCGAACGCGCACAGCAAGATCCACCGCCCGAGCAGCCAAAGGCCGGGACGCATCTCGCGCCACATCCGGCGCGTCATGGACACACTGGGATTAAGGGGACTTCCATGTCCGACCATGTAGGAGTCCAGCAAGTGTCGAAGAGAAAAGAATTGTGTACCGATTCGCCCGTTGGCAGCCAGTCGGGGTGCGCCGCTTACGAAACGCTCCTTGAACCGCAAGGCCAAAACCCGTTCGATCACCGTTGTGAACGAATACTGCTCGTGGCCACCCGCGACACATTCCGCGGGCGGTGACGAGTCACCGCGTTCCGGCCGTTCACGCCGGACATCATACGCACGTTTGTGTCATTCGTGTTCGTGTCGAAGTCTACGTTGCATTCTTCCAGCGGACCGGAAAGTATTTCAAAGGGTGGGGATTATAGGCACAGGTGGGCCTTTCAAGCTAGAGCGAATTTGGCGGATCGGGCTCGCCCTGGGGAAACAATGAAAGAAAATGGGTGGCCTGGGAAAGATGCGAGTTGGGGCCAGCGTCCACCGGTGAGGACGGCACGCCAAAGCCAGGCCGCCTGATCCCAGGCTTTTGGCTGCTGTCGAGGTGTCCGGGGGTTCGCGTGGGTGGCTGATATTTGGACGAGAAGTAACATTTTGGCCGTCTGGTGGAGCGGAACGCTCGGTTCGCGTCGTTGCAAGAGCCGAGGATCCCCATGGATGCCACGGGCTTGTCCCGTGGTGGTTCACGCTCGCCGCTACAAACCGGCCAGACACACCACGCCTGCCCGTCGGTAGCGTGGAACGTAAC
>JBNJEM010000433.1:0-6907 GCA_051745935.1 Planctomycetota bacterium | reverse complement strand
CCCGTGGCATTTGCACCTCGAAAAGCCTTTCCTCAATATGTGCAACGGAGGCGCGAACGTCCGCGGACATCAGTCTTTTACTCGTGAACGGTTTCGAGATAGATTTGTGCCATTGTGCTGAGGCTCACGATTCAATGGCCGAACGATTAATGCTGGTCGGCTCATTCAGAACGACACTATCTTACTTCTCGGGTGAGTCGGAAGGAACCCTTTTTCGGCCTGACCGAGCCGCGAACGGACGAAGGCCGGCATGCGGGCCGCCAGAACACGAGGGAGTCAGATCGGCCCCAAGAAACACCACTTCGACAAGGCACGGGCCACGGAGCTGCGCGATAAGGGGTGGGGACAAATCCGGATCGCGCCGGCACTGGGTGTAGGCGTCGGTAGAATCAATGCTTGGGTCAGGACCGAATACGTCCCGGCGGAAGCGAGGCCAGCGGAAGCGTGAAGCGGATGGCTTCCTGGAGACGGACGGGGCGAATTAGAATGTGCGAGTGGTTGGAAGAATCTGGGAGGGTCTTCAAGCAGGCTCTTCGGGAAGGGGTTGAGCGAGTCATAGATGCGTCCGTAATGCCGCCGTGGTTTACCATTCGGTGGCGTCAGCATTCGAGCGTGGAGAACAAGCAGTCTGCTTGGAGTCGGGCCATGGTGCACGATACAGCCTGAAACATCCCGTGCTGTGCGAATGTACCACGATTCCTGAAAGAGCAACGCACGAAGGATACATTTCAGGCCCGAGCTGGGCCCCCTAAGGGTTGTATTCATTCCGTTTTAGCCCCGCCAATACTTAAGGTCTCCGGTATGCCATACTACAGTCATCCCACCAGACCTGGGAGGTTTTGGATGCAGGTTGACGACACGATCGCGGCGGTCCGTCAGTTCCATACAGCGACCGGTTCCCCCGTGGCGGACAAGTCCGCTTTGCTCCCGGGTGATCAGCAGGCCGCCGAGAGGTTGGCCAAACAGCTTTCCGTGGTCAAGTCCACGATCGACACCACAGGCGGCGGCATACTGTTGCAGCAAGCGGCCATGGCGATCGAGGAACTCGCCGAATGGCTACGGGCTCACGCTGGCGGCGATCTCGTCGGTGCCGCCGATGCCTGGGCGGAGCGCGCCTACGTGCTCTTCGGGGACGCCGTCGCCAGCGGGCTCCCCGCCAGTGAGCTGTTTGCCGAAGTCCACCGAAGCAATATGAGCAAGAATCTCGTTGCCGACGGAACCGGCAAAGCGACCAAAGGCGCGAACTATCGGCCACCGAACCTGGTTTCCATTCTGGAAGCGGCGAGCCACGGTCATTAGCAGGCTCTGGGAATCACGGTGAAACCGGAATATGCCCAAAGGTTCGCGGCGATCGTCTATTCTCAAGGGTTCGTCGGGGATATTGCTGAGAACCGGGCACAAGGAATATTCCGGTGGTTCGCGAAGCATGATTCTCAGACGGCCCTTTGAGAATAGTCGCAGCCGGGTTGATAACGCCACGCATTACGCGCCGGGGAGTGGACTATCCATCCCGCGAGACGTTCTCCCGCTCGCGCGCATCCGTTTGTTCGACCATCTTCTGGTGCAGGTATTCAGGCGCCAGATCCGCGTCGTTCTCCCATCTGACCGTGTGCAGCACATCGGAAACCTCGAAGCGGCGGAATACCGCCGGATCTTTCAGTGGTTCGAACATTGGGCCCCACAGCGCATCGGCAAGGTCCACAACGCCTTCATCACCATTGTTGAATCGGATCCGAATGCGAAATTGATCGACATACTGAGCGGCCGTAACCTCCAACATCGGCATTTACTCCAACGGCGGGATTCGATTCAAGGGTTGATGCTGTTCGGCAAGTTCCCAATCCTCCAGCAGGTCATCACGGTGGAGCTCGTACCACTCCAGCAGCGCCTTCAGGGCCCGCCGTGGGAAACGCCCCTGAATCACCCCAGTGTTGATCTCCACAGTGATCTTGTACTCCCCGTACTCAGCGTGGAAGTGGGGCGGTCGATGATCATCGTACAGCATGTAGATTACGATTCCCAGAAATCGGCAGATCTCCGGCACTTCAGGAATCTCCCATTGTCAGGCACTGTCCAGTCGAACGATCAAGTTCACGCGACGGGCGCGCGAGACGTTGACTTCAAGATCGGCGCAACCCCTCGCTCGCGTGCAACGCCTGGTTAGGCTGGCTTATACCGCACCACAAGCACAACTCCATCGAACTCGATAGTCTCCAATTCATCGCGCATCCACTCTTGCACACGGTCCGCCTTCCCGCCACCAGATCCAGTTCCAATCAGAGGAAATGCGATCGAGGAGTAGCCCTTTTCCATAGCCATCGCCATCGCATTTCGAACTGACGCACGAACTGAATGCTCAGAGGAGTGCCAGAGCATGCTGATGCCTGCAACGTGGATAATCGCTTTGTGCGGCAATTTTCCAGCGCTCGTCTCAATCGCCCCACCTAGGGGAATGACTCCTGCACGTCGGACCTCTTGAAAAGGCGCGATTCCAGCCCGGCGCTTGATAGCACGCGAAACCCCTTGGGGAATTAGAAGCCACCAAGGGATGAAGTTTCGATTCCAGGCATTGACGATAACCTCCACATCCTGGTCAAGCAGGTCTCCGTCAACGAAGCGCAACTCCATAATTCCCCTCCTCAGCCCAACCATATACTTATATGCAGGACCTAGGCGAGCAAACCCGGCAGGCGTTCTGCAAAATGACGCGCTGCAGCAGATTTCCAGTTTATCACAGAAGCCAAGCGGTGGCTAGACTTTGCGCCCTACGGCCGATTGGCCGAAGCCGGACTATTCGCGCATCGGAGGTGCATGATAGCACTCCCAGCTGGGGTCGAGAATACCATCTGCGAGTCCTCGCATGTTAATCGTGCGTGGTGCTGCCGCTACTCAAGCACATCGCAGACGCGGAGATCCTTAACGTGCCTCTTCTGCTTATTCACCATTGGTAAGCGGATGACAACAGCTATCGGTAGGCTTGCCGGAGCATTTCAGCAAAGGACCACGCCGTGTGAGACACGTCGAACTGCAACCGATGAGGCATACAGACCCTCCCAGGCCCTTACAGCCGGTGTTAAAAGCTGACCCCCGCTTCAGCAATGCCGTGAATTAGAAGACGCGTGGCTGGTTGCTTTGTGGCCATCGATTCGCTTCGAGGCTTTCGCAGAGTGTTCAGCTTGATTCCCTGCTCAACCCGGTATGTCGATTTCGCGGACATTCAGAGTCTCCGCGTGCTCCTCGTCCATGTCGAAAAGTGATGGTACCGCCGCCAGGACACGGTTTGCGGTTTCGCGGGAGGGAAACGAGAAGAAGCATTCGGCCACTCCAGTATGCGCCTCACGTGTCCGCGTCGGTGCACCAAACCAGCGGCTGCTCGCCGCGAAAAATCATGAAAGCCTGCATGACGTATGACCTTCCCAGAAATGTAGTCGTGTGAAGTGTCCTCCTATGCGTAGTCGTCGTGCAGTTCCATCAGCTCGTCGTCGCTGCGAACCAGTTCGACGAGCCTTGTAAACTTGCGATCGTTGAGATCGAGGCCGGAGAGGGTGGGAAAAACAGACGGAGGGATTGGATGGTGTGGGAAATAACCTTGAGACGACCGAAGGTCAAAAGGGGGTGACTGTCGGGTCTGAAAAACCACGGATACAAGCCATGCCTGCGCAGGGTTGATGCGAACGTTCCCGGTTCGTGCCAATCCATCATCAGGTCAAGGCCGTTTTCAGTACGCAGAGGCCGCAAGGCTCGATAGATTGGAGCAGTGCTTGATCAGAGCCTAATTGCGGCGTGGGCACGCACGGATTGCCGGCACGCCGAGCGAGAAGGTGGTCAGCTATCTGGCCCGCTATGCCAACCGGGTCGCGATCGCCAACGATCGGCTGATCAAGATCGAAGGCGGCGAAATGCACTTCTCGTACAAGGACTACCGGGATGACAATCGGTGGGAGACGTCGGGTGGCACTGGCTGAGTGAGCGATATATTCCTGACACGGAATGAAAGATTGAAAGGGTGTGCGATATCAGTCGGTATTAACGGCCTTGAGATTGAGCGAACGGAGCCAGTGTGGGGTGAGGGCCAGTACACAGTGCCTGAGTCATGGCACCACGCGAGGGAAGTGGAGACCGTGCACTGGCTCCGCTCGCGTTCAGCGTTGTTTGCAATGGCGTGCTCTACTCCGCTCGCTCAGCCAGTGCCACCCGAGCCACAACCACTTCATCTGGATCCGCGACCAATTGGGCGTGCCGCCGGTGGAGGTTCACCATGACGAGATGGAGGACGCGGATGAGCCGCTGGCCGAGGGACCGCGCCCCCGGCACTGCGCGGTGTGCAAAGGCGAGATGGAATACGTCGGCGGCACGCACCGTCCCTCCGCCCGCCGCGTGATGGAAGTTATCTGGGACGACATGGTCCGTGCCGTCGACGTGTGCCCCGAATCCTGCACGGTCCGTACCCGGGCCGATAAGCTGGCGGGTGGCACTGGCTGAGTGAGCGATATACTCCTGAACGGAATGGAAGATGGAAAGGGTGTGCGACATCAGCCACGCATTAACTGCCTTGAGATCTAGCGAACGGAGCCAGTGTGGGGAGAGGGCCTGTACACAGTGCCCGACTCATGTCATCACGCAAGGGAAGTGGAAACCGTGCACTGGCTCCGCTCGCGTTTAGCGTTGTCAGAATTGGAAGCCTGTCCCGCGCTCGCTCAGCCAGTGCCACCCGACCGTCTCATAACGGTTCCGCCCGGCGCCCACTGAGCCCAATACCGGAGCGTCTCATGGATCTTTTCAAGCGACTCTTGAAACCAACCAAACCCCGTCTCGCCTTGCGGATAGTAAGAATCGCGACAATGACCGTATGCTGTCACCTCATTCAGACATTGACGCTCCACGCCATCGCTTTCACGCCCCGGTGGCACACCTGTGACACTAACACCCCGCTCGCACTCGCCCCAACACGACCAGACGCTCGATTACTTTATCCCTTTAAGTAATGAGTCACCCCGCTTCGGACGTTCTCCCTCCTACTCCCCACCGCCGCTTCCACCTGCGCCGTTACCGTCCTGCGGGGCTGTTATTCTGCTGTTCCCGAAGAAAGCGATCATTCCAGAATAAGTTGGGGATCTGTGCCCGAAGAGTCCTCGGAAAGTCTGCTTCTCCTAAAACATTTGGTTTTCATGAATTCGTCTATGTTGTGCGATAGCTTCCTCCAATCGCTCTCATACATAGGACCGACCATGACGCCGGGGATATCCTGATGAAGACGATCGACCCCCCACCCTCTCACGCAGGTATCATGAAGATGTAGAATTTCAAGTCGTTTCAACCCAGCAAGGTGCACCAATCCTGCATCGGTTACAGAGGTGCGGCGCAGGTCCAACGAACGAAGTTCCGTCAGGCCGGCAACATGCTTTAGACCTTGGTCGGATATTTCTGTGTCAGCTAAGTCAAGGGAAAGCAGACTGGAAAATTCATGTAAAATGGCGAGGTCTCCATTCGTCACCACCTTGTCTCCGCGGTAGCCCCTGAAATCGACATATACCACATCAAAAAACCACTCCGCCCCGATTGCTCGTGCGCACCGTGTACGCCAGCCCGGTGGCCTCAGGGGCATGAAGGCACCGTGGGGTATACCATTTTCGAAACACATATCGCTCCGGTAGGCGACACCACCGAGACGCTCAACTGCGTCGATGGCTCTTTCAGTTCTCGCTACCTCCGCTCCCTTAACGCCCAACAGGACCAGACCCACAACAGCAAAAACAAGAATTGCGCCAACGCAGTACTTCGTGCGAAAACAACGCATGCCTATTCTCCAAAGTAGGTGGCAGCCAGCGGACCGATCATCCTCCTGTTTTGCAGTCGGAGTTCCCCGTCCGACCCAAATTTCGGCACTTTTTTGGGTGCGATTCTAACTGGGAACTACATAGTCGATTCATGCCCCCACATAGCCCACCATCTCCCCAGCTCCTTATAAGAAAGCACCGCAGCCGAACCTATAGTCGTTCCCAGCTCTCCGTCCCAGATTGTCTTGAAAAAACTCTCCGCCTGTTGGTGTTTTTGCTTTGAACAGCAGCGACGAGAAGTGACCTTATCAAAAAAAACGTAGCTCACTGAAGAGTCCAATATGGGCTCTTGCATATCCTTAGTTGCGAGCTTCCATTGTGCCTGGGTGGCGTCATAATTATTCCCCAATCTCAACCTCTTGCTGGAAAACCTAATAGCTCCAGTCTTTCTGTTTACCGTGTATGGTCGAAAACCGAGTTCCCTCTCGATAGAGACGAAAAGGAAACAAACGTCCGCCGTGCCCGCATCATACTCAGTGATTATCGTGTCGATCCAGCTGTAGGGTGGGGCTCCTTTAGGCGAGTTAACGTCGAGCCGCTGTCGGTGTTTGTCATCCCACGCACACTTATTATCGGTATAGATCAGTGCAAGGAATTTCACGTCATTCGTTTGCCACGTCTGTGTTCCTGGTTTCGCATGTAGACCACCGGTAGAAAGCACCTGTCTGACCTGCATAGAGAAACCAGTACTCCCATGCAATTTCGGCTTATCGACTAGTGACTGCGTCCACTTGAGTTGATGACCCCAGGGATCCACAGCCCAAAGCACCTGATGCTGCACATACCGATACAGATTGCCATCCCCTCCTTCGAATCCGATCGGATCTTCGCTCAACCAGCGTCCGGTGTGGGCGTGGTACCAGCGGGCGCTATCCTACTGTCTGGTGAGGTTACGGACTCCTGTGCGCGTAAGGGCTGGACCGTGAGCGGGTTGCGCCGAGGCTGGGGCGGCCTGAAGCCAGGATCGTGTGTTCGCGCGCGGGCGCGCGAGGGGCTGTTGACATGCCAAAGAACTCAGGGTTGATTATAGCGAAAGAGACCGCCGAGAGCAAAAAGAAGCCGTCCCGCCG
>JBNJEM010000432.1:0-6914 GCA_051745935.1 Planctomycetota bacterium | reverse complement strand
GACTGCAGCGTGCCAAGGCCAGCAAGACCCAAGCGATTTCAAAATACGAAAATCAGAAAATACAGAACAAGACGAATTTGACTGAAGCAAAGTTGCAACTGGATCTTGCCGAATGCGACTTGGAGCACTATTGCGACCAGCAACTGGATGGGCAGCTGGATGGGGCGCCCGAAGGCAGCGTGGGAGGATTGTTCGCGATCGAATTGCAGGACGTGGAATTGCGGATTCAAACGCAATTGGCGGAGCAGATGATTGCCAAGGAGAATTTGGACGCGATCGAACTGCTTCACAAGTTGGGCTTTAGGAACCGGGGGGAGCTGGACGGGGCCGAGGTTGATTTGCTGAAGTCCCAATCACAGCTGGCCACGGCGATAGCGGAAAAACGCGAATTGGAGAAGTATACCTTCACGAAGGAAATGTTAACTCGTGAGGAAGCGGTGGCGACGGCCCGCAACAATCTCGAGCAGGTCAAACGCAATAACCAGTCCGAACTTCAACAAGCGGAGGCAGCTCGGGACAGCGCCATTCGAGCGTACGACAAGGAAAAGGAACGTTACGAACGGTACCTGGAGCAACGGGAGCAGTGTAGGATTCATGCCCCGCAAGACGGCATGGTTGCTTACGCGGCGGAGCGAAGACGGGGCGGGTCGCAAACGTCGATTGAAAAAGGCGCGTTCGTGCGCGAGCGCCAGGATATGTTGACCCTTCCCGATCTTTCGAGAATGCAAGTGGAAACGGCGGTGCATGAAAGCGTGCTGGATCAGGTGCGCAAAGGGCTCGACGCGGTCATCCAAGTCGATGCGTTTCCGGAACGGCGTTATCACGGTTCGGTCAAAAGTGTCGCGGTACTGCCGGATCAAGGCAATTGGTTTTCGTCGGACACGAAAGTATACGAGACGATCGTGACCATTGACGAAGACGTGCGGCAATTGAAGCCGGGCATGACGGCCGTGGTGGAAATCGACATTGAACAGTTGGAGGACGTGATTAGCGTACCGATTCAGACGGTCGTTCAGCGAGGTCAGACGAATTGGTGTTTTGTGAGGAAGGGGGGAAAGCTGGAGCGTCGCGAGATTACACTGGGCAAGACCAACGACAAATTCGTCGAAGTTCGCGAGGGGCTGGACACGGGCGAAGTCGTGGTCCTCAATCCATCGAGTTTGATGGAGGAGAGGGAGGAGGAGAGGGAAGTAGCCGGGAAAGACGCTCAAGGAAAAACGGCCAAGAAGGACGCTCAAGGAAAGACGGCCAAGAAGGATGCTCGAAAGAAACCCCGTAAGGCGTCTCCCGGTCGCCCCAAGTCGAAAAAGGCAAAGACGAGCCAGTCGAGCGGCGTGACGGGAAAAACGCGTGCCCCGAAACACGCCGAGGCCGGGAAGGCAAGGAAACCGCCCGCCGACTAGGATCGGGGACTAGGAGTTTTGTTATGGGCTGTAAATGGGGCGCGGACTCCATTTCAGGCCGTTCGCGTTTTGAGAACTGAAAGCTTGCCCCGTTTCTGATGGTTGCCTGTTTGAATTGAAGTCGAGATACCGATGTGGTGGATTACGCTCCAACTTGGCGTTCGCAATTTGTTGCTGCACAAACTTCGCAGCTTCCTGACCATGCTCGGTACCATCCTGGGCGTTGGATCGGTGATCGCGATGCTGGCGATCGGCGAGGGATCCAAGCGGAAGGCGGTCGAACAGATCCGGCAACTTGGCGCCACAAACGTGATTATCCGGAGCGTGAAGCCGGACATGAGCGGGGAGTCGGAGGATTCCAGCAGCGGCACGTCTCAGCAGCAAACGAGTCGCGTGCTCGAATATGGCCTGAAGTATTCCGACTTGGACCGCCTGCGGGATACGTTGCCAACCATCACTCACTCTTTACCCATTTCCCTTTTGCGGAAGGACGCTCAGCACGGTCGTCACAGAGTGGTGAACGCTCGAATCCTAGGGACGACTCCGACGCTGCTTAAAGTGAAAAACGTGAGCATGGACCGGGGGCGTTTTCTTACGGATACTGATTTGCGAACGACGGCGAACGTGTGCGTGCTGGCGGCCGGCGCCGCCGACCGTCTCTTCGGTTACGAGGATCCACTGGGAAAAAACGTGTTGCTGGGATCGAGCGCCTATCGCGTGGTCGGCGTTCTGGAGTCGCAGTCGAGTGGGACGGAGCGGCCGGGGGGCATTGGTCAAAGTAATTTCAACAACGACATCTACATTCCTCTTACCGCCGCGCGCCGGCGATTTGGCGAGTTGCAGATGATTCGCAGCGCCGGTTCACTCGATTTCGAACGAACCCAGTTGAGCGAAATTACCTTGACGGTCGCCAAGGAAGCGAGGGTCAGCCAAACGGCGGCCATGGCCCGCACGATCCTGGAAAAGTCGCACCCACGCGGCAACGACTACGAAATCCAGGTGCCGCTGGAATTGCTGCGTCAAGCCGAACAGGAAAAAAGGATCTGGAATTTAGTACTCGGCTCCATAGCCGGTATTGCTCTGCTGGTCGGGGGCATTGGTATTATGAATATCATGCTGGCGACGGTCACTGAAAGAACACGCGAAATCGGGGTCCGCCGGGCGCTGGGCGCCCGGCGCCGTGATATTACGTCCCAGTTCTTGGTTGAAACGACCGTCCTCTCGGCCACCGGGGGACTGTTGGGGATCGTGGTGGGTGTGGTCATCCCGTTGATTGTGACCAGGATGTCGGAGATCGAAACGGCGTTGAGTCTGTGGGCGATCCTGCTGGCGTTCGGCATCTCGGTCGCCACGGGAATCATGTTTGGCATGTATCCGGCGCGGCGAGCGGCCATGATGGATCCGATCGACGCGCTCCGCCATGAATAAGCAGGTGTCGTACCGATGCAGCGTTTTCTGTCACCACTCTGTTTGGTCCTTTGCCTGGCGCTGCTGGTTACCGCTTTCGCGGTGTTGGCGACTGACGCGCCCGAGCCCAATGTGCAATTGCATGCCGCCCGCGTGGAAGGTGACGAGGCGTACGAGGAGGTGTTGGAGGAGGAGTTGCGGCACCGCGCATGGCTGCGGCAGGGGTTGATCGCGGCCCTTTTTCTGGCTGCCGTCGCCTCCGGCGTGGCCGGGTTTTACACGCTCGGTGGTTCCCGGCGCCCGTGATTCATACTGCTGTTGGCCACGCGTGGCCGATCACCCTGCCTGGTGCTCAGTTGTTACCGGAATCCTCGACCCGTGCTGGATTGCCCTCAAGTGAATCGTCCACCGGGTTCTCGTCCGGAAGGGCCGCCGGCCGCGATTGACCGGCCTCTGGAGAAATGTCCCCGCGGCCGGCCGGCGGCGGATAGTCAAGCATGCGGCGGTATTCGCGCGAAACCTTCAAGTACGAGGGGAACGTTCCGTAGGCCGAGCCGGCATTTTCCGGATAGGTGCTCTTGGCTTCCGGCTGATACTGCGGATCATTGATCCGCGGCCAATACCCGGAATCGTCGAGCATCATGGCCTCCAGCTCCAGAGCGAAGCGAGCTCGCTGGACGATGTAATTGATCCGGGCATCAACCATTGATCCCAACGCGGTGCGGGCCGCTCGGTAGGCGTCCAATAACTCGAGCGCGCGCGCCTCCAATCCGGAAATGAGCTGCAACTGGATGTTAAGGACTTGTTCTTCCGCCAGTGCTGCCTGCGACACGAACAGCGGGTACCGAATGCGAGCCTGCGTCAAGTCGCGCATCTGGCTACGCACGTTCAGCTTGATGTTGTCCTTGAACTCCATCAGCTCCCGGAGCCCGGCATTGTAATCGATCAGCGCTCGGCGATATCCATTCCGTTCCGCTTTCCGGTTCAGCGGCAAATCGCAGCTCAATCGGAGTTGCGTGTTCGCATTGTCGGCCGAAAAACTAAACGGGCGGTTTGTATCCGTGCCAATCCGTTGGCTGGCGCCAAGGTTGAGGTTGGATTTCAGTTCGTCAGCCGCGATCTTGATGGCTCGCCAGTCGTCCGCCAGCGTACCCCGCTGGTTCATTAAGTCCAATCGTTGCACCAACGCGGTAATCATGGCTTCGTCGACGCTGATGTCCAGTGGAGGCAATCCGCCGTCAGCCTCACGGAATGTCGTTTTCGCGGACTCCATCAACTCGTCCGTCTTCCGCAGAATCTCGTCCTCGGGCACCGTGGCGACCCGTTGATCGAACAAGACGTCGTCCAGCGATTGACTCAGTGTCTCCGCCTTGGACAGCAGTTGGGTCGCCCCGTCCGTCAGCCCGCGAATCGACTCATCAGTCAACTGTATCCGCGCGTCGCCTTCCGGTCCCTCGGTCGATTCCGTATCCGAGCCGGCGAACAGAGCCTCGAAATCCAAGTTTTCTTCATATTGTTTCCGATAAGATTCCAGCTTTCCCCTGGGATCCTCTACCTCATCGAGCTCGATACCCAATGCCGCCGCGTAACGGATTTGCTGGTCAATCAGCTCCAGTTGGCTTTCGATCACGTCCAACAACTGCCACAGGCGAATAATCGGTTCGTCAATGGGTTGGTCCGTGAGTTCGTTAATCGCCGCGTCGGACAAAGCCTCCCGCGCTTCCGTCATGGATCCCTGGAGTTCCTGACGTTCCAACCGCACATCGACGCGAGCGGCATCGAGCCGGAACATGACGTGCTGTTTGAACATCTGCCGTGCTTCAGAAACTCTGTTTTGCTGCCAGAGCCAGTAGCTGAGGCGTTCGGTCAAGGAATAATCCGCGGCGAGGATTCCCGCCACGTTGAGATCCGGGGCTTCACGAAGGTTCTCTAGCCGCGCCAGCCATCTGGCCGACCGTTCCCGGTTCACCTCGATGGTGTCCCGAAGCGTCAATTGCCGCAATTCTTCCAGATCCACGTTGAGTCTCGTCTCGGTTGGAATACCGATCAAAACCTTCAACCGATCAAGCCGATCCTCCAAGTTGTTGCAATCCGCGATCAACGTGGAGAGGGCCGACAAGGTTGAGCGTTCGTACTGGTTCAGATCAACCATGCTGGGCGGCCTCCTGATTCCAGACCCTTGCTCCATGAGGGCACGCTGAAGCGTTAGGACTTGGTCAAAATAGGTTTGGGCTGAAATCTCGATGGTCCGGTAGGACCGTAGGATGTCGTAGTAGGACTCCGCCACGCTCAAGAAAAACGTCTTGCGGTAACGGGCGAAGTCGCGGGCGGTGTACACCAGGTTCCGCTCGGATTGGATCAACGATTCCAGTCGAACGTCGCGTTGAAAGACCCGTTGTGTAATCTCGAAGAGCAGTTCGGAACTGACATCCGCCGCGAAGCCAGCCGGCCCGTTGAAGGTCAATAAGACCTGGTTGGCGAACTGCCCGACCAGCGTGCCGCCGGTCGCCAGCGTCTTGTCCCCGGCAATGGAAGTGGGCGCTGACAACGAATTGACCGTCGTTCCCGCGTTCCGCGCATGGGTGAATGTCGTGTCCACGGTCGTTCCACGCACCGAGAACTTAGTGGCATAGGCGTATCGCTCCAGCGCGACATCCAACGCAGCCTGGTAAAGTCTTTCCTTCTGACGCTGATATTCCCGACTGTTAATCAGTGCCAAATAAAACAGGTCCGGCAGCGTGGCGCGAGGGGCTTGGTCGCGCAGACGGTCCGCCGGTGGCTTTTCGTACGTCTTGGCGTATTGCCTGCGCACACTTTCGAAATCAAGCATAAGCGCCATGCAGTCCGGTGGCACGTCCTCCCAAAACCGCTTCTGAACCGCCGGCAGCTCAATACCTTCGACGTTGTATCGCGACTCCTCCAACTGTCGAATGAACGCCTCGAAAGAATCCGATTCCGATTCCGATTCCGATTTCGGATCGGACTGCCAGGCGACGGTTTCGATTGTATCGTCCGACAGCGCTCCCGTTCCGGGGCGAGTTTCCGCATCGGGATCTCTCGTCGCCGAGGATGCCGCGGAGCGGTTCACATGCGCCGCGAGTTGAATGGAATCGTCACTTGGCCTCGCCGGTCCCTTTTCCTCACCCCACGCTCCCGAATCCGCTCCTGGGCGCGGCGATTGATCCGACTGACCCTTTGCGGACGGCGGCGATGGCACCACCCGCTCTGGGACGGGGGGCGGCGTAAGCTCGCCCGGTTGATCCGAACCGTCAGGCGGCACCTTCGGTAACGCTTCCAGCTCCGAATCGGATTCCCGTCCACTGCGAGTGCCGCTCAATTCAGGCAGTTGATATTCGTAAAGTTGTGGACCGGCCGCCGGCAGCGTTGGATAGTCGGGGTCCGTGGGGTCAAAGAAACGGCTGCGAGCGTCCGGCTCAATCGTGAACGAATCGGGCACCTCCCACGGCGTGCCAACCGACTTTTCGCGAACCAAGTAATTCGCTTCACGATCCGCTTGGACTCGATAACGCGAGCGCGTGCAACCACCGTGGAGCACCAATGCCAACAGCAGCACCGGCACCGCCGCCCGCACCGTATGCATTTGAAACCGATCAATCATTCCGGGCCGCCTATGAGCTAAGGGCTCGCTCAAGAATAACTCCACACTTTAACGTGTCTGCGAATCGTCCGGCACACTGGCTCCGCTCGCGTGGAGCGCTGCCGGGAATGGAAGCCCGTTCCGCGCTCGCTCAGCCAGTGCCACCCGTCGACTGCGGTACGGAATCCGGTCTTAGCTCGTACATCGACGGACCGATTGTGTCGACTTTAACGGTTCTGCCGGCTAGAGGAGGTTTGAGGAGAGCTAACTCGACGCGGGCGTCCAGTAAGCGGCCGAAGTCCGAACAAGCACATTCGTGGTCCGCTTCATTCGCGCGGCGCGAAGATGGCCGCTTTTGGGGCCCGCGCGAATTCAGTGGACCGCGAATACGGGGGGAAGTCTATGCAGGCGTCCAGTAAGCGGCCGAAGTCCGAACAAGCACATTCGTGGTCCGCTTCATTCGCGCGGCGCGAAGATGGCCGCTTTTGGGGCCCGCGCGAATTCAG
>JBNJEM010000431.1:0-6930 GCA_051745935.1 Planctomycetota bacterium | reverse complement strand
TTCACTGGGGTTCCAGCATTCAATGCCTGGATCCGTCCCGTGCTCACAGAACATAAGAATACTTGTTGCCTGCAGGCAGACCTCCGAACCGTCCTCCTGTTCCAGCAGGTAAAATTGCGACTCCCACAATGAGTGCCCGCTTGAGGGAGCCCTGCGGATGCCTTTGAACCTAACTCTTTGAAATACGTAAGCCTGAAGGCTTTGATACGGCACGATGTAAACGTCGTACTTCTTACCCGCAGCCATTTGCGGTGCATCTGCACCGTGCCATGGAAGACTCCAGGGGGTGTTGGCGTTTGGTGTTTCCACTGTTCCCCTCCTTTTGTTGTCGACGCTCGGCCGAACTAATTGACGCTCTACATCATTGACGCTCTACAAGCGCCCACTCAGCACTTCAAGTCCGTTGTTCCACATAGGCACAGTTGCATGGTGGCTTCATTTGTTCGAGAGCGCCCGAAGCACACGCCCCCCAGAATATCATAAACCCAATGTGCGGAAATTAGGATTCAGGTCTCCGTTTAATACTTATGCTCCTCCAACCATTCGCACGCCGCGGTAAGCTCCGGAGACAGCCGCCAGGCCGCCGCCCGCAGCTTCTCGCCCAGCGAGGTGAACGAATCGGTAAAATGCGCCTCGGCCTGTTCAAAAGTCGCACCCATCCCAAAGAGTCGCAGTGACGGCAGGCCGACGACGACAGCCTCGGCGGGCGGCTCAGGAAAGCTCCACCGTTTCAGCGCAAGTGCATATCGATAGCGACCATCCGTAATACAAGTCTCAAGCGGGGGCTGTGCCGCCGCTGTGCACTGGTTGCGCACCGAGGCGATGTCGCTCAGCGGCAATTCCTCGAGCCGACATAAGAGTTCAGGCAGAAGGTGAGCACGTTCGAGGTATGACAGATACGAACGAAGAGCAACCGCCCGCTCCCTCGTGTCCGGCCACTCCATGGCAACGAGAGACCAGCGGCGGAAATGCTCGTCGCGACGCGAAAGCTGCGGAACGAGGTCTTTTTCGGAAAACTCGATAACCAGTTGCTGGCCTTCGCGAATAAACCACTCCAAGGAGCACGCTTCCTCGGCAGCGTCTAGCGCCTCCTCATACCGCTCGGCGTCGGTCAGGGCCTGGGCGTAAAGGGCATAGGGCAGCGCGGCCTTGCATCCACGCAGCCTCTGCTCGTACGCATCGAGTGCCTTGTCAAGAGAATCTTTGGCCAAAGTGACCTCCCCGCGCCGACGCTGGAGGCGACAAAGTTCGTGGTAAGCCTGTGCGAGCGTCGAAAGTGAGGGTCCTGATATCATATCATGGCCGCGTCCTGGAGTACGCTGCACGTTTTCCTCTAGACGGACGGCTTCTCTGAGCTCTGAGATACTCTTCGCCTTCTTCCGGCGATTCTGCGCGGTAATGAATCGCTGCGACAGCCGTATAATGACGGACTTCAGAACAATTAGGTACTTGCTCGATGACCCTCTTACCAATTTGGAATGCAAGATCGTGTTTTTCAATCTCAAGGCAAGCAAAAACAAGGGCGCAAAGCGCCCGTTCTTCTCCGGACATCCCGCGTTTGGCTGTAAGAAGACTGCCTGCATCACGAAACAATGACATCGCTCGCAGGGGCGTCAGCCGACCAAAATGCGTCCTGACCAATGACATTTCGTCGCGGAGCAGGCCACAAACATGGGGCTCTTCCAACTGCTCGATGAGCCGTGGAAGTATGCTGGCCAGGTTACCGGCGCAGAGATTGACAAGAAACCGGGATACACTACTGGCGGAAGGTCGATCATCTGGGGTTTTCGACACCATCCGCCGCCACAGTCTTCGAAGATCCTCGGGAACATTCCCTAGCTCCGGCGTCGGTCCGTGGCAGTGCTCAAAAGCGAGTTCCATGTGGGAGTCGCCTTCGTACATGGCGCGCCCGTGGAGGCAATAGTATATCACGCATCCGAGTGCATACACATCCGCGTTGCCTGTCACGTCACTCGCCCTGATCCACTGCTCTGGAGCAGTATATGCAGGGGCTCCAACGTACATACTTTCGCTCGTAAGCGACGCGTCAAGTGTGCCAGTGCCGCAAGTAAGTCGTGAAAGCCCGAAATCCAGAATCTTCACCAGCCCCGATTTCTCATTGTAGATGATGTTGTGCGGTTTGACGTCGCGATGGACGACATCGTGCTGGTGGGCGTAGTCGAGGCCATCGGCAACTTGCCGTGCGATCTCACAGGTCTCTGCCAGCGATAGCTTGCCTGCTCTTTCTATCAGAGAGGCGAGATTTTCACCCTCCACGAACTCTGTCACAATTAGTGGAATCCCCTCTACAACCCGAGCGTCGAGCGGCCTCAGGATATTCTTGTGCTCGAGCCCGCCGAGGATTTCCATTTCCCTCTGCTGACGCTGCCGGAAATGCGGATCCAACAGCAACTCCGGCCGAAGGCACTTAATCGCAACCCGCTGCCCCAGTTTCACGTGAACGCCACGGTAGACAACGCCGAACCCCCCTCGTCCGAGCTCGTCCTGAATCTGGTATTCGTCGAGCCTGCGGCCGCAGAGTTCTTTAGGATGAGAGAGCTTGCCACACCGACGACCGAGGCCGGCGAGCGCACGGACTTTTCCAATTAGCTCCCAAGCACGTTGCTGCGCCGCCGGGTCACCTGGTAGCCAAGCGTCCAAGTCGACCGGCTCCCCACGTTCGGCGGCTTCCACGATCTGAGCCAGAATCGTTTCGAGCTCGTCTCGCGGAATGTTGCCCTCGTCTGTTAAAGATTCGTCTGGCGAGAAGTTCATCGGAGCCCTTTCCAAATCAAACTCAGTGTCTCGATAACGAACAGTAAAGCTCAGCAGCGGCCGCCGCCACAGTGAGCAATGAACTCCCGGAAAGCAAGAAGGCGGCGGTCGTCTGCTGGAACGCCTGGTTCTGCCACGCTACGATTACCGGATAACTGGCCCCTGTGACTCCCAAACCTTCACGGCTGCCTCGTTGAGTTTGTGTTCGCGGAGAAAGTTCCAGGTCCCGACGATTCGGTGAATCAAATACAACAGCCTGTCCGTAGTCCAAATCTGCCCAGATTGTACGTCGTACCAAGGCGCTCCGCTGGCGGGCGATATGTTCCGGATCGCCACAGGCTTGAACCCGAAGTGCCAGACGATTTCGAGGCACAGGGTAAGCTGATCTGGATGGGCAACGACGAGAACATCATCCGCGTCCTGGACCCATCCCTGCTTTTTGATAGTGTCGACAAGCTTGACCGTGCTGATGTAGTCCGGTTTATCCTTCAGAGGTCCGATCTCCGGCCACACGATTTTGAGCCACTCTGGGCAGTCATCATTCGCGGTACGCCAGGACGGGGGAAGCAGTTCAGAAAACTCCCACTGTAGGACCAGGGTTGGTGGCCCGCCGGAAGATCTCCGAACCGCGTTGAACGCATTCTCTACCAGGACGGCCAACCGCCTGTTATCAGTTATTCCGGACACCCCCTGCTGGCAGAGATATCGCGAGAGAGAGGCCTCCAACGCCGCGCGTGACTCTGAAGAGACCATTTCAACTCCTCCGGCTCTAGAATCTCCCGATTTGATTCGTGTCCTGGAGCCAGACGCAGTCCGCTTGCCGGATCATGTGTACCGTCGCGTGCTCTCGGAGTTGGTCCTGCGTGAACTCCCCAATGACCTCTCCCTCGGAGCGGCCGGGCCCGCCTTCCTCCTTCGGCTTGGTTTCCAATTCGATCCGGCGCCGCAGTCGCTCCTGGCCATGGCGGGCCGTGACGAATACCAAGTAATCGAGTGCCTCCCAAGCGGCGAGGTCTTCGGGAAGATACTTGAGGGTGGCGAGAAGAAGCAGGACCGTCGTTCCGGATTCGATGCGGTCACCCCCAGCGACGTAGACTTCCGCGCCCTCTTGGAACTCCCGGATGTCCCGCGCGAGATTGCCGCGGCGCATCCGAATCCCGGGCATCGGCTCGATGTAGTAGCAGTCGTCCACAAAAACGGTTGCGGCCTTCCGAGCGTGGCGCTGGAGCTGGTCTGACAGGTTCTTCGCCAGGGTGCGCTTGCCCGCGCTCGGTTGGCCGAGGATGCCCATTGCGAAATGGTCCTTCCCCGAAGTGAGAACAACGTTGGTCAGGTGTGTGCAGATGTCCACTGGGCCGCTCCGTTCTCGAATGGCCCGACCCAAAGCATCCACCAATTCTCCCATGCCCGCTTCCCGAAGCGATTCCTCCGTCTCCGCTAAATCTTCGGAAGTGCTAGTCGTGCGAACTTTGGGTAATGATGATACATGAGGAGCTGGAGGCCAATCCCAAAGCTGTTCAATGTCAACGTTGGATAACACAACTCTCAAGGCCGTTTGGAAATCCTGCTCACTCCACGTGCCGTGTTCTGCAGTCGCCCTGAGGAGACTTGTCCAAGGCTCCCGACTAAGTTCTAGATCCCAGCCAACAATCGGTTCCGGCTCGTTCTCAAACAGGAATACCACGAGTGGTTCTCCGTTTGCCAGTTCGTGGAGCAACGGCTCGATTGTGAATCCATCGCACAGATTGATGGTGCTGATGTAGGCTTGCTCATGGTCATCGAATCGGAAAAGCAGAAAGGCGACGACTACATCCTCCACGTTGAAGAGGCGACAACCCACTTGGCAGCTAGGTGGATGTGTCGCCATTGCCCGCGCTTCTCTCTCCCGGACACGAACATTGGCAGCAATCATCCGCTGACCCGCCATTTCGACTTCTGCTAGGGCAACTGTTCCAGCAGAACAATCCCATATTTCGTGAGGTTTCATTGTCATCGCGTATTCTCCGTTCCGTCGCCGAACAAGTAAGCTGATCTGCCGCTAGCGAGCGCTAGCGGAATAGTGGTTGGGTAGAACGCCTTGTGAGCCTGCCTACTGCCGGAACCGACGCAGCGTTTCTCTCGCGGCTCGTGCGAGGTTTCCGCGTAAGTCCTCATCCTTGCTGACCCCTCGTGAAAGACGCCGCAGGTATTCGATATATGGCCTTACCAGACTATGACCAACACGTTCCCCAACGACTCCGCGGTACCGTCGGCTTCCAAGGCCTTTTGAGCTACCCCGTAGGTGCTGAGATAGGTACGGTTGCATCGTTTGCGCTGATATCCGGATAGGCCTGCTTTCGATGATAGATGTATTCTCTGAGCGGCAGGTCCCCTTGTCCCCAGTAGTTGTTTAACGACCGGTTCGCCTTTTGAAATCCTGCGCGCAGCTTGTACTTATTGTTGCGTCGCCTGCTCCAATCACTCGGTAAGGAACCCATCCAAGTCGGTTGAATTAAGCCTGAGTTTTTCGATAGCACGTAGACAGCGTCTCGTGATTGTATTCGGATTAACGTCGAGCAATTCGCCGATTTCCTTGTACGACTTGTGGTGAAAGAACCTCAGTTCAATGACCTTTTGATCGTTACGGGACAGTTCACGTATCGCTGCGTGAATCCGTTCGCGTCTTTCGGCGGACAGCAATTTGTCAGGCGGAATTGCTTGTTCGTCGCGCACTCCCCGCAGAAGCGCACTATCTCCATGCGTCCGCTGCCGGTTGCGCTTTTCAGTCAACTCACCCCGAGTCTTCGAAATCACTTCTCGCGCGGCAATTTGCTTCAACCAGGCCCAGAGAGTATTCTCATCGTCACCTTTGAAGAATCCAATCTTGTCGTAAGCTTTCCTACATACATCTTGGGTGACATCCGAGCAGTCACCAAACACGAGTTTTCGGGCTCTGGATTGCGTAGCTACGTAGTCTCGGATCCTCGGTCGATACAAGCGCAAGAGCTCTTCCTTAGCTCCTTCCGCGGCTTTGCCATCACCCATGCGGATCAGGTTTAACCACGCCCGTACTCGCGATTCCGTTGACACCTCCTCGCTCCTATATTCTAAAGACGCCCTTGTCGGCCCAGATGTGACAGGAACAAATCTCTTTATTCTATGAATATATCGCCTTTCTCTCCGTGTTAAAACGGGGTTCGAAGCCATTCCACTCACATTCCACTGGTTGCTGGGGGGGGTAATGTCCGATTTTCTCACCCGCGATTCGTTGTGTGATTAGCTGGTACTCATCGTTTCGATGTGTGGCACGACTCCGCCCTCAAATAGTCATATACTCGGGTCTCAAGCTGACCCTCGAAGGTCTTTCCGGCGGCTTATGTTCCGTGTCGGCTGTCGGCCACTTACCGCTGATGGTGAGCACGGTGTTCGAACATTCAGGACACAGGCTGCCGCACGGATCAAAGTCTTGGGACGCGTTGGTGAAACTGCGTGACGACGACGACGGCGAGCCTGAGAAACTGCGGCAGATCCATGAAGATGAAGAGCTTCTCGCCATCTGCGCCAGCATGCAAGAACGTCATCAGGAGGAAATGGGGACAGGCACGCTTATTCCGGATGACCAGGTAGATGGGGCAATATGCCGTTGCCGCGATTGTGTGAGTTGATCAGTTGGGGGAATCAAAGAAGCGTTTGGGAGATCAAGATGGGCCTGATTTCGGGGGGCGACTGGCGGGACGCAGAGTACGTTCCAGATCGAGTGCTTTGGTCGTCTCCTCCACCCAATCACGTTGACCGTGGGGAGAGCCGCGCTCGGCACTCGTTCGCACGGTTTTGATCTCCTCGTCTGTCAAGGGTTCGTTGACGTGACGCGGCCAGTCTTCGGGACAGCGTAACGGCCAGTTGCACAGCGGTAAGGCCCGGAACGAAGACACACAGGTTTTCAGGCCAGCCGAACTACCCCCTCCACCGTCCGCGCCCCTCAGAGTTTGAGTGTCTTCGTTTGGCCCTGTCCGTAATCCAGGCAGCCCGCATTGCAGTACCGTTCCGCATGGCGAGAGGGCTGCTGTGTCGTCGAGTCAGCCCTCGGAGCAGAGGCCGTGGAAATCAGCCGAGCCGCACCCGCACCAACAGCTCATTGACGGCTTCGCGATCACGCTCTTCAGGAAGCTCCGAGTC
>JBNJEM010000430.1:0-6934 GCA_051745935.1 Planctomycetota bacterium | reverse complement strand
TAGTATTGTAGTATCGGCGGCGACCGTCAAGGGCCTGTGTGATTTTTTTACAAGCGTGTAACGGTGTGAGATTATTATATTTCAGGCGGCTGGATTTTTCCGGGTGGAACGCTGCCCGACGCAAGCCGTCCTCCCGTTGGTCGGACTCGCGGCGGAGAAAGTCATCCGCCACCGGTATAGAAGCGTTTAGCGTCAGGGTTTCCAGGAACCCCTGTGCATCCGGCGAAACCCGCTCAGAGTCGAGACCGGCATAAGCTGGGGGGGGGCAGACACTTCACACGATCATATATGACACACATGGGGTCGGCATGTGCGGCATGGATAGCGCGGCCATGTCCTTTCGCCTCTTGTAACCGTTCACGGGCAAAAGACTGATGTCCGCGGGCGTTCGCACGTCCGTTGCACATTTGAGGAAAGGCTTTTCGAGGAAAGGCTTTTCGAGGAAAGGCTTTTTGAGGAAAGGCTTTTCGAGGTGCAAATGCCACGGGCTTGTCCCGTGGTCCGTTACGTTCCACGCTACGACGGCCAGTAGTGGTGTGTTTGGCCGGTTTGTAGCGGCGAGCGTGAACCACCACGGGACAAGCCCGTGGCATCCATGCGGGCCTTGCGTGTCCAAGCCGTGTAGCGGCACCCGTGAACGGCTACCGCCCCTTGTGTCCCGGTTGTCCGATGGCGGCATCATGTTCCCTGAAAGGAAAACATCCCATGAAACCGACAGACATTCTTAGCGACGAACACCGAGTTATCGAACAGGTTTTAAGCTGTCTCGAAAAGATGACCGAGCAGGCCAGTTCCGACGGCCGGCTGGACAAACAATCAGCTCGGGACGCCGTGACTTTCTTTCGAAACTTCGCCGACCGGTGCCACCACGCGAAGGAGGAAGATCACCTGTTCCCGGCCATGGAAGCCAAAGGGTTGCCGCGGGAGGGCGGGCCCACCGGCGTGATGAGGGCCGAACACCAGCAGGCCCGGAACCACGTTCGCGTGATGGATGAAAGCATCGAGGCCGCGTCCGAGGGCGATGCGAGCGGGCTTCGGGAGTTCACCCATCATGCTCGGGTCTACAGTGTCCTGCTGCGCGACCATATCCAAAAGGAGGATCACTGCCTGTACCCGATGGCCAATCAGGCCTTCACGGACGAAGACCAGGGCGAACTGCTGCGCACCTTCGGGAAGGTGGAATCCGAGGAAATCGGGGGAGGTGTCCATGAAACGTATGTGAACATCGCGAACGGATTGGCCGACCGGTATGACGTACCTCGCGCGTCGACAACTCACACGGAGCACGGATGTGGTCCTTGCCATGGGTGAATTCCGCGATCCCGAGCGCTGTTCCACGTTGCCGCACGGGAACATGCGTGGATGACAAAGGATGTCAGAGACGCCTTCATTCCGACCCGATTTGGACATGTGGACATCATGCAGGATTGCGGCGAAAGCGGGAACAATGTAACAATGGACTTTGGCCCGGCCACGTGCATGAGATCCCCACGTATGCGGAGGGAGCTACCCCATGTTCGATGACGTGACAGATGTCTACGAGGCGATGATCGACTGGAACATCCGACTCGACCATGAAAAGCCGTTTTATGGCGGCTTATTCGCGGGCGTCAACGCGCAGCGCGTCTTGGACGTGGCGTGCGGCACGGGACGGCACGCCGCCATGTTCCACTCATGGGGACTGCAAGTCGAAGGGGCGGACATTAGTCCCCAGATGATCGCTCGCGCGCGGGCGAAATTCGGCGAGCCACGCGGCTTGCGTTGGGTTGTGCGGGGGTTTGAAGAGCCCGTGCAGGTGGAAACGCCATTCGACGCCGCCATCTGCGTGGGAAATTCCTTGGCGTTGGCGGACGACATGGCCGCGGTGGAGAAAGTCCTCCGAAATATGTTTACCGCTGTCCGGCAGAGCGGTTTGGTCATTTTGCACGTCGTCAACTTGTGGCGTTTGACCGATGGACCATGCCACTGGCAGAAGTGCAAGATCGCCACGCTGGAACAAGGAGACGTGTTGATCATCAAGGGCGTTCACCGGTCCCGTTGCACCGGCTACGTGGACCTCATTGTCACCCAACTGGACGCGCCGGTGGGCATGTGGAACGAATCCCTGCCGTTTTTGGGACTCGAGGCGGCGGAAGTGGAACGGATCGCAAGGAGAGCCGGAGCCTCGAGCGTCCAATTCCTCGGCGGTTACAACAATGAGGCCTATGATCGGGAAAAGAGTGTGGACTTGATTGTGGTGGCGGAGAAATAGAGGACGCACGAGCGGGCGAGGTCAGGGTTGCCGGGGACCCGGTACATGTCGGTGGCTTGACGGCGGGCAGCGGGTTCGTGCCACTCATCCGAGACGCCCAGGCGGCTCGAGAAGAAGATGAGAGAAACATGCGCGGAACAGGTCGGTTCGAGAATCGTTCTGGGAGGAGAGGCACCTGATGGCTGAAAGGACGACTCCACCCGAAACCGGCGGGGCCGCTGCCCCGGGTTTGTTTAGTCGACTGGATTGGCTGAGGATTCTTCCGATTGCCATTGCCGTCCTGCTTGGGGGCTTGGTGGGAGTCGGCGTGTTCACGTTTGGTTATGGGCAGGGCACGGCGTATTTGAGCGATGCCCCGAAGGCCTGCGCGAACTGTCACGTCATGCAGGGCCACTATGATTCTTGGCTGAACTCCGGCCACCGGCACGTGGCCGTGTGCAACGATTGCCATCTTCCCCATGACTTCGCGGGCAAATGGATCACGAAGGCGGATAACGGGTTCTTTCACTCGCTGGCCTTCACGCTGGAGAATTTCCACGAACCGATTCAAATCAAACCGAGGAATCGTCGAGTTACGCAGAACGCGTGCCTGCATTGCCATGAAGACGTTGTCCGGTGGATGTTGCCGGCCGAACACGGTGATGACATGCTTGGCTGTGTCCACTGCCACGCCGACGCGGGCCACGCCCGGCGGTAAGACCTCGCTCGATCGAAAGCCAAATCAGCAGCGACACTCTTATCCGTCTTACGAAATGCGACCGTGATTCATACCGGTCTCGGGTGACATTGTGCGCCGCGAGTCCGAAGGGCGGGAGGACGGCTTGCGTCGAGCAGCTTTCCACCCGGACAAATCCGACCGCCTGAAATATACTGGCCCATGCCCACGGCCGTCGGCGGAGTGTGTCACGGTTGCCCAGTAGCGGCATGAATGCCAACTTCACCGCACCGAACACGGAGCTGACCATGAATCCCGACAAGTCCGATCACCACCAAGAAGCACCGGAAACCGTGGCCACCACCAACGAACAGGCCAGTGGAAAGGAACGGCAAGGGCGCCGGCGCGTGGTGCTCTTATCGCTGTTGCTGTTGATTGTGGCGGCGTTGACATTCGGCGTGACGGCGCTGCTCGTGTCGATATTCGAGCACCGCCAGGAGGCGCGGCATCCGTTCGTCCGGCTCGTGGAGGTGGATGAAGTGACCACCGATCCCGCGCCGTGGGGAATCAATTGGCCTTACCAGTTCGACACGTATCGCCTCACGGTCGACACCACTGAAACGGAGTTCGGCGGTTCGAGCGCCATGCCGGCGAGCAAGCTGGAAGAGCACCCGTGGCTGCGCCGGCTTTACGCGGGCTACGCCTTCAGCATCGATTATCGGGAAGCTCGCGGACATGCCTACATGCTTTACGACCAGAAGGTTACGGAGCGGGTCACGAAACGTCAACAAACTGGCGCGTGTCTCCACTGTCACGCGTCGATCATTCCCACCTATCGGCGGCTCGGCATGGAGGCGGCTGGCAAGCAACCGGACGCCGAGGCGCTGGCCGCCGGATTCAACTGGCCGGCGGTCACGAAGGGCTTCGAAATCGCCAGCACAATGGACTACGGCGCCGCGCACGCGGAACTTCAAAAAACGCCAGACGGCACGCCAGGCGAAAACCCGCCGCTGTTTCCAGGTGAATCGACGAAGGTCAAGGCGGGGACCGCCAATCAATCCGACTCCGCGTCGGGATCCACCGAGGATGAGCGGTCGCCACGGGAGACGGGGGAGGCCCACCCGGTGAGCTGCATCGATTGCCACGACCCGGAGACGCTGCGGGTGCGAGTCACGCGGCCCGCGTTCATGCGAGGCGTGGCGGCCTTGGCCAAGAGTTCCTCGCCCGTTCCGCATTCCCCCAGCATCGAACGATGGCGACAGGGCAATCGCCAGGAGCCATACGACCCAAACGTTCTGGCCAGCCGCCAGGAGATGCGCGTTTTCGTGTGCGCGCAATGCCATGTGGAATATTACTGCGCGGCCAAGGAGACCCTCTTCTATCCGTGGGACGAGGGCTTGAAGATGGAGCAGATTGAAAAGACCTACGACGACCACGTCTTCCCCGATGGCACTCCGTTCTTCGATTACGAACACGGCGAGACCGGCGCGCCGGTCTACAAAGCCCAGCATCCCGAGTTCGAGTTGTGGAGCCAGGGCATTCACGCCCGCAGCGGCGTCAGCTGCGCCGATTGCCACATGCCCTACGAGCGCCAGGGCGCGACGAAGGTAAGCAGCCATTGGGTACGCAGTCCCCTTCTCAACATCAACAACGCCTGCCAGACCTGCCACAACGTGCCGGAGGACGAGCTGCGTGATCGGGTCAAGACCATCCAGTCCCGCACGCGGGACCAACTGCTCCGCGCCGCGGCGGCCATGACCGACATGCTGGATGCCATCCGCGAGAGCCAGGCCGCCGGCGCGACCCCCGAGGAACTCGGCCCGATCTTCGAGCTGCAGAAGAAAGCCATGTGGCGGCTCGATTTCATCAGCAGCGAGAACTCCATGGGCTTCCACGCCGACCAGGAAGCCGTCAGGATCCTGGGAGAATCGATCGACTACAGCCGCCAGGCCGTGGCGCGGGCCCTGCGGCTGAGGGCCTCCGAACCGCCACCGAGCAAGCAACCCGTCGAACCGGTCGAGGGCGTGACACCGGCGAAAGAAACCCCGGACGACTAAACGACCGACGTGATTTCGCGACAGGTCCGGCTCGTCCGGGTTAGTTGGGATTCTGATCTCCGGATTTCGACCGCCCGGGATGTTGCATCGGAGGTTCCAGCTCTATTCTAGCGTAAGTTGTTTATTTACGACCAGTTAGCGTGTTTCAAGGGCGGAAGCGTAGCCACTGAATATCTTGGATAAAATGCGGTGTTTTTGTCTTGCATGTTTTTGTCCTGAAATGACAGTTGTTCGACAAAAAGATGCCAGACAAAAAGATGTGCGCCGCGACGAGGTCACACTCACATGAGAATGGATAGTATCAACCACGGCACGGATTGCAAGATCGAGGCGCGTTATCCCAAAACCGCAGCCAAGTCTTCAGGGGCTGCTGGATGCCGTCGGCGTGACCCTACCCAAGTCCATGGTCCACCGAGGCCTCCAAGTGTCCACTAGAGAGAAGCGCACGGAACAACGCAAAACCCATTGAGCATGAAACCACTTAGGATCTGTAAAGAAATAACTGTCTGATTCAAGGAGTTCGAGTGATGTTCCCAGCTCGGGCCAGCGGAGACTCAGGTTCCTCGCGCCATCACGGCGGTTACCCGCGCTGCATGAGATGCCCCGGGCTGGTCCCGGGGAGTTTCACGTTTTTCGCTATGGGTGGCCCCCTCATTGTTTTCCGCTGCTAAGGGCCGTTCTCTTTGTCGGAATCTACTGGAAGATCCGTTGCGTCATCGCGCTCGCTGATTCAGCCACCGCGTCTGGTCAGCCACGCGATCAGGCCGATGATCGAGGCGAACACGGCCAGGACGGCAAGCCAGGGGGAAGCGGCCACGACCACGATCAAAACGTTCTCGGCGGTGTTGACCAGCGCGGCCAGCGAACCGCGGAAAGCGCGTTGGACACGGGTGCCAAAGTCAGGTTCCTCTTCCGCCTCGTAGCCCCGGATCTGCTCGATGGTGACCGTCACCGTGGCGAGTGAGGTCTGGTCCTCCAACACGCGGAGCCGCCCCTGCATCCGCTCGATTTCCTCGCGGACGCGATCCAGTTTCTCTTCCACCTCCAAAACCTGCTCCAGGTTTCCAGTTTCCTCTTCGAGCAGCGTGACGAGTCGCGATTCCGTTTTCTGCTTATTGCGAATTCGTGCCTCGACGTCGTAGTATTCCTCGCTGACGTCTCTCGAGTTGGAGGTCAACGCGCGAAGCTCCCCCAGTTCCCGTGCCTGGGCCAGCAGCTTCGAGTAGTCTTCAACCGGCACGCGGATGGTCCAGGTTCCGCGACGCGGCGCGCCTGGCTCGCCGTGCAGCGTCGAGCTCGCCACGTAGCCTTCAAATCGCTCGGCCAGCTCCGTCACTTGGCGCGGCACCCCCTCGAAGTCCTCGACCACCAGGTCCACGTTGGCCGTGTAAATGATCCGCCGTGGATGCGGGCCGTCCTCTCCCTCGGCGACATTCGTTTCGCCTTCGGACCCGACCAGGCTTTCGGCATGCCGCGTGTCCTCGCCGCTCGATGTCCCGCTCGCACCAGGTTCCATCTCCGCGCCGCCGCATCCCAAAACACCGACCAGCCATAGAATCCAGACGCGTCGCATGAGTTGGCCCTCCTCCGGAAGAAAGTTCGCGTTTTGTTTTGAACGGAACGCTTGCCCGCTACTTAGATGCGCATGGGGGTTCCGATTATTCCCGGATTTCTCACCAGGGCGATTTGCCCACCGGCTCTCATAAGACGATGACGGTCGCGCCCGGACCCAAAAAGCATGCAAGGTGAGCAGCCGGCCTTGTTCGGGGCGGCGCAGCCGTTCACAGACGCCGCGACACGGCCGCAAACACGGCAGCCCGCATGAGATGCCCCGCACTGGTACCAGGGAGCTACACGTGCTCCGCCAATGGGTGGCCCGCGACTCGAGTCAGCAACGCAAGATTCCCTCGGGCAAGCCGGGGACGTTGACGGCCGTCAACGTCCCGGCTTGCCCGAGGGAATCTTGCGTTG
>JBNJEM010000429.1:0-6944 GCA_051745935.1 Planctomycetota bacterium | reverse complement strand
CTTGCCACCTTCTCATCTTGCTCCGCGTCCAGCAACAGCCGCAACAAGTTTCCGATCAGCGAAACCTGCGACTCGGTAGGCGTTTCCTCATCAAGCAGCCGACGCAGTATTCGGTCCGGGAACCGGGACGCCGAGCTCATGACCGCGGCAATCATCAGCGGATCATCGGCGTCGGCCAAGGCGATCCGGGCGAGCGCGTCACCGGCCCGGCGATCCTCCCACTCGCCTAGCGTGTAAGCCAGCTGCATCCGAACCTGAGCGTCCGGGTCATCCAACCGGTTCAGCACCGCGGTTTGCATCGCCGTCGACTCATTGATCAACGGTTCCCCCAGGCGAATGGCATGCCGGCGCACGGCCGGATGGGGATCATCCAAAACCCCTAACAGCAACTCCGCATCAATCGCTTCCAACCCATCGAGCGTGCAAATGGCCGACAGGCGGACCCGAGCCCGATCGCTTGACACGACCAGCTGGCGCAAGGGTTCAATCGCCGCGCGATCCCGAGCGCGCACGATCATCTGCTGGACCATGTCGCGCCGCGGGCCGTTGGGATGATCCAGCTCGCTGACCAGCTGCCGAGTCGACAGCCCAGCAAGAGAGGGGAAAGGACGGGCGGAGACGCCTTCGGGCAGCACACGATAAATCCGGCCTCTTCCCCGTCCGGCATGAAAATCCAACTCTTCGTGCCACTTCTCCGGAATAAAATCCGGATGTTCAATGACCAAGCGATACATATCCACGATCCACAAGGCCCCATCCGGGCCGGTCCGGGCCTGGACGGGACGGAACCAGTGGTCCGTGGAGGCCAGAAATTCGGATTCTTGTTCATCGGATGCGCGACGGCTGAAAAACGTGACACCTTGCCGATGAAGCACGGAGCGATGCACCAGATTGTAAGTGGGCTCGCACACGAAAATACTCTGTCGCTCTCGGTTGGACGCTTGCGATTGGCCGGGAGACTCGCGCGATCCGTCCTCCCGTTGGTCGGACTCGCGGCGACGCATTTCCTTGGCGTGAGCTACATCGGCCCCCGGCCCAAACAGCTCATCTCGATACACCGCGATCCCGCAAGCCGCCGTGAAGCGATTGCGGGTCCAGAATTCGTTGAATCGCGGCAATGTGGAGCTGGCTGGAAAAACCGGAGCAGCGGTGGGCGGGTCCATTAAATCGACGCACGGGTCGGGGGGCACCAAGAATGGGTTGCGGCGCAGATATTGATCGTCCAGCGCGCAGTGCCAAATCGGCTGCAGATTCCGGCCTCCAAACCAGTTCCCCCAATCATCCCGGCAGCGGCCGTACTGGGACATCCCCGTCTCGGTTTCAAACTGTCCCGTTGCCACCCGGAAGCGAAAATCCCGCGCGTGAATGTCCGTTTCCTGGCCGGTTTTCAGGGACGTCACGACGCCGCCATTGTCACCGTTCGCCCCATGGATCCAGTTGTCCAGCCCCCATCGCAGTCCATTAACCTGGTGCTGCGGATTCTCCTTGACAAATCCCTCGAAGAGCGTTTCACGTCGATCCGCCTTGCCATCGCCATCGGTGTCCTCGGCATAGAAAATCTCGGGGGCACACGTGACCAAGATGCCGCGTCCCCACACCATCACGCCAGTCGGAAACGACAGATTGTCCACGAAGACGGTCGAGCGATCGTATTGGCCATCCTGGTTCGTGTCTTCGAGAACCCGGATCCTGCCCTTGCCCAATGCCGCGCGGCGCGTCCGCGTGGCGAGGTCCGCGTAAGCCGCGCCGCCGATGTCCGCCGGCCGTTTCCGCCCCTCGGGATAGTCTCCCATTTCAACCACCCACAAGCGGCCATCAGGGCCCCAGTCAATCGCGATCGGATCGCTCACCAGCGGCTCGGCACAGACCAATTCGATTCGAAAACCAGGCCGCGGTTCGAAACATTCAAGCGATTCCCCGGCATCCTTGGGGGCCAGTTCGGAAAGAATCGCGCGGAAAGAGGGGTCTTCGCCAGCCCTGGCTGGCAAAACCAGTGGCAACACCAGACTCGCTGCCAGCGTCAGCATGCAGTAAAACGGAAAAGCCCGCATCGTCTTCCTCGGCTCATTGTTTGGCTGGTGCAAGCGGCCAATTGGGATGAGGGGTGTGAGCTTCATCCATCATGTTTTCCAGCTTCGCCACCACCTCGGGATGCTCGTCGGCCAGATCGACCTGTTCACCAAGATCTTCTTCTAGATCATACAACTGGGTGGTGCCGCTGAGCATTGGAATTCGAATCGCTTTCCATTTTCCGGCGCGCAGAGCCTGCTTGCCCCCTCGCTCATAAAACTCCCAGTACAAATACTCCGCTTGTTCCTGCTTTTCTGGGCGTCCCGTAATCGTGGGCAGGAAACTGACGGAATCCAAGTCGGCCGGCGGATCCACTCCGGCCAGTTCAGCGGCCGTCGCCATCAGATCCCCGAAATACGCGACATGGTCGCTTTCCGATCCGGCCGGCGTGGTTCCGGGCCAACGGACAATCAGGGGCACGCGAATCCCCCCTTCCGTCAGGTCTCGTTTCATGCCGCGCAGTGGCCCCGCCGGTCGAAATAATTTGGGATCGTGGCCTCCTTCGTTGTGTGGGCCGTTGTCACTGGTAAACATCACCACCGTCCGCTCGTCGATGCCCAGCTCCTCCAGCAACGCGAACAACCGGCCCATATCACGATCCATGCGAGTGATCATGGCCGCTTGTCCTTTGGCCGGATCGCTCCATTGGCGGTCGGCGTAGATACCATAATCGGGCACTTCTTGCCCGTCTCCCGTGGCTCGCGTCCGCTCGTTGTTGGCGTGTGGAATCGTCAAGGCCAGATACAAAAAGAACGGCTCTTCGTGGTTCTTCTTGATGAAATCGAGCGCCTTGTCGGCAATCAGATCATGGCTGTAGTCCACCCGTTTAGTGGCGTAGCCCCCGACAAATCCGCCGTATCCCGTGCCCACCCTTTTCACTACGTTTCGCAGCAGTTCGCGTTCGCGATTGTGCCACAGGAATTCCGGGTAATAGTTGTGGGCGTGCACTTGGTTCAGATAGCCGTAGAAGAAATCAAATCCTTGATCGTTGGGCAGCCCCTCGTTGTCTGGCGTATCATGCCCCAAGCCCCACTTCCCACAGAGCGCGGTCTGGTAGCCGGCCCGCTGTAGACATTCCGCAACCGTTACATCTTCATCTCGCAATGACTGGATCGTCATGTCCCGTCCGGCGTTGCCCCGCACGTGGGTATGTCCCATATGGAGTCCCGTCATCAATACGCTTCGCGCCGGCGCGCAGACCGTGCACCCGGCATAGAAATCGGTGAATCGCATCCCTTCCTCGGCCATCTGATCCAAGCAGGGCGTCTCGATCAGCTTCTGGCCGTAGCAGCCCAAGTCCCCATATCCCAGATCGTCCGCCATCACGAAGATCAGGTTCGGCGGGTTGCTCACGTCGGCGGGTGCTTCATGGACGTGCCCACAGGCGATCAACAAGGAAACGGCGAGCCAGAAATACCGTCGAAATCGGAACTGATTGAAACGCATTGGTAAACCTTTCCGTTTGTAATTGATGGATATATTTCAGGCGATTGGATTTTTCCAGGTGGAAAGTTGCCCGACGCAAGCCGTCCTCCCGTTGGTCGGACTCGCGGCGGAAACAGTCATCCGCGAGGGGCATATCAGTGTTCATGGCACGGTTGATCGGCCACGGGGGGGCGGGGCGTGTACACGCCTCCGATATTGTAGCTTTCCAGCGCGGGGTTGCGCACCGTGACACGTGCCCGCCGACCGTTATATTTCAGGCGGTTGAGTTTTTCCGGGTGGAAAGCTGCCCGACGCAAGCCGTCCTGCCGTTGGTCGGACTCGTGGCGGAAAAAGTCATCCGCGACCGGTATAAACCGAACAGAAGTGACCAAAAGAACCCAACGCGACCAAAGGGACGCCCGTGGTGCATACCGACTTCGGGTGGCTTGCCAGGGGGCTTCTCTGGCAGGGATTTCACGCGTTGGCTTGGGGCATTCCCGGACTTCTTCAGCGGCGTGCCGGAAAGCCCCTGGACGTGGCGAGTTGCTGCCCCGGCCAGGGCGCCATTCGCCGCGGTCCGCTTTATAGGCCGAAGGCGCGCAGCCAATACTGCAGCTGTTTTTTGTCGGCGGCGGATGGTCGCGCGGCGTTGCGCGTGGGACACAGCCGGCTGGCGGCCTGTTTATCCGTGGGGCGCATGGCGTTGAGCAGGGCGCCGTACGCGGCCGTTTGATAACGCAGTGGTCCCTTGCGAGCGTTGATCAGCATCTTGGCCTTGGGATTGAGCAATTGCACCCCGGCGGTAAACACTTGCTGGAAGAACGCCGATTGGCTCAAGCCGCCCGTTAACACGTAGCGGGAAACCGGGTTGCGGGACGTTTGGACTTCCGCCAGCATGGCGCGCGTGAGCAACAGCAGTTCCAGCATAATCGACAGCTGCGTGCTCGCGGCCTGTTGTCCCACGCTCAGCTGATCCCAGTCGGGCGGGTAAACCTCCTTGCCATCCACGTGCAGCACGCGCCGCAGTCCATTCAGGTCGGCTCCTTCAATCTCGGTGTTCAACTCATCCATTCGGTCCGCGTAATCGCTCGCGTACCGGGCCACGAAACGATCGTACCACTTACAGCAGTCCGCCAGCATCATGAGCAGCATACGGTCTTTGTAGTACTCAAAACAGGCCGCGTTGCCCGCCAAGGGGACATTGGCACGGCAGACCCGATTGATCGTTCCGCTGGTGCCGGCCGAGATCACGATCGTCTCGAAGTCTCCCTCTTGCAACCCGCATCCCACGCCGGTCGCGTGATTGTCTCCCAAGCTGCTGACGATCTTGGAGCCGGCCAAGCGCTGCTTCACGTCCATCCAAGCTTTATTCACGCCTTCAACCGGCCGCGCGTTGACCGTCCCCACCACTTTTCCGCTCTGAATCACTGGCGGGAACCAGTCCGCCTCCAGCTTTGCCTCCTGGATCACGTCGGCGGCCAATTTCTTCGTATCCTGAGCCAGAAGGCCGTTGCTCAGCGCATCCGAGGTACTCAAGCGCGCTTTTCCGGTCAACATCGCGGCCACCCAGTCGCCGGTGGTCATCACCCGAGCGACGGATTCGCGCAAGCCGCGCTGGGTACTCAATGCCCACATCAATTTGGGCAAGATGAACCGTTCTTCAACCCGCCCCACGACCTCTTCGGCACCCTGCCGGCGTAGCTGCTGGACCTGGCTGGTAGCCGCGTTGCACTGCCAGCTTAGCGCCGGGATCAACAACTGCCCCTCGCTGTCCAGCACGACCATATCGTGCTGCCGCACGGCGAAGGACCACGACGGGCGGTCAACGGACCAGCCTTCCCCCTCCAGCTGGTCCAACAGCGTGTTGATCATTTTCGGGGTCTGCTGAACGTCGAATGCGGGTTCTCCTTGCCACGTGGTCGCGCCACGCATTTTGGTATGCACGTAGGCCTCGTCGCCGCCGCTACCACGAACGCCCAACCCGAGGCCAGTCGTGCTGAGATCAAAACCACCCCATGCTACACCTTTCGATTTCTTGCTTGATTTGGCCACGTCTTGCCTCACCTTCCCTTTGTTGGGCCCAAACTTGATACTACTGTACAGGACAGCCACCGCTCCTTTGCGTCTGAACGATCGCCTGATCCGAACCCGTACAGTGGTACCAAAGGCCAAGGACGGCGACAAGAGGGAGGTAACAAGATGAAGCGAGCTGCCGGGGACCTCCACGCACTCCGCGGCGCCTTCCCGCCCGCTTGCACACCACGTGGAAACCATGGAGAATCGGCGGGGCTTTCAGCGGTTAGGGACCGGTAAAGATCTGTAAAGAAATAACTGTCTGATTCAAGGAGTTCCAGTGATGTTCCCAGCTCGGGCCAGCGGACACGCAGGTTCCGCGCGCCGTCACGGCGGTTACCCGCGCGGCATGAGATGCCCCGGGCTGGTCCCGGGGAGTTTCACGTTTTTCGCTAATCGGTGGCCCCCTCATTGTTTTCCCGTTTCGGTCCGATGGCGCGTGCAACCGCGTTATATTTCAGGCGGTCGGATGCGTCCGGATGGAACACTGCCCGACGCAAGCCGTCCTCCCGTCGGTCGGACTCGCGGCGGACAAAGTCATCCGCGACCGGTATATAAGGGCATTGACGGCCATTGGCCCGACGCCCGCCAACCCTGATCATGCGACAATGATTGAGGACACAGATTGAGCACGCATTTTTCCTTGAGGTGAACTTATGAGTGAAGAGCAACTGCGCGGACAGCTTTACGGCTCCTTTCGGCACCGGGCACGGCTCTACTATCTGATTTTTGATGAACTGCGGCGGACGCTTGATGAACCGCGGGCCATCGAATTGCTGCAGCGGGCCATTCGTCGCCGCGGTGAAGAAATTGGCCAACGGTTTGCCCAATTCGCCCCTGACGACCTGGCTGGACTGCGTGATGCGTTTTTGAGCACGGTTCCAGACGAGGGCCGCATGTTCGCGCCCACGGTGGACCATTGCGATGACCAGCGATTGGACATTACACTGCATTCGTGCCCGTTGCGAGACGCTTGGTTGGATGACGGACTCGATCCGGAAGAGGCCGCCACCATGTGCCGGATCGCCGCCATCGTCGACGAGGGAACCTTCGTGGGCGCCGGCTTCGAGTTCTCGGCTGACACGTGGGCCGAGCACCGTGAAGCGTGCTGTCGCCTGCATATTAAGCCCGGCTCCGAAACGCACACCTGAATCACGCACTTCAGAAAACAAGGCAACACTTTACAGCCCGCAGGCGGTACAGCGCGTGGTCAGACCCCCACGAGTTCACCTCGTGGGTGAATCAGACTCGTCAGCTACGCGGCGTCCCGCCGGCCAGACCCCCACGAATTCATCTCGTGGGTGAATCAGACTCGTCAGCTACGCGGCGTCCAACCCCCCAGACCCCCACGAGTTCACCTCGTGGGTGAATCAGAC
>JBNJEM010000428.1:0-6962 GCA_051745935.1 Planctomycetota bacterium | reverse complement strand
CACAACATCGCAGCGACAACTCGTAATGGTGACCTGTACAACCGAACCTGTTTATACGATGATATTCCCACTGTTGCGCTCCTTCGCTCTGGGGTTCAACTCCCGGTAAAACTGTACGGGAGGGGCGCAACAGCTTTTCGTTTTCCCCGCAACCCCAATTTGCCCATTTTTCGGTCGTTGCATCAGGCCAGCCCCACCCAGCCACGGCCCCCCACGAGCTTGTCTCGTCGGAGCCCAAGACTCACAAGCTACGGCGGGCTATGCCTCCTGAACCTTCTCTATACGCCAGAGAATCTTCGCTAGCTGGCCTACCAGCTCCGCTAGACCTAGTGCGAGTGGCCATCACAACCGCCTTATAGCTCACGAGTCTGATTCACCCACGAGGTGAACTCGTGGGGGTCTGGCAACATGCCCTCAATAGACAAAAACCCCTTTATTTCCGCATCGAAATCAAAAACACCTCAGAATGATTTGCAATTATAAGGTAGATAGCTTCGATAGGCGACAGGGTTGGACGCAATAGCGCCAGCGACCCGCGATTGGGAGTATCGCACCGTCGAAGATTTCGGATCGTTAGCAGTTATCCGCAACCCCACTGTCTCCCTCGGGGCTACAAAACAGCGGATGATTCGCGCAGGCGGCACCGTGGTCATATTCAAATCTCAGCTGCTAGCCGTCAGGATCGTTAAGCAGTTCCTCCAGTCGTAATCGTAATTCAGGAGAAAGCCTCTCAAGCCAACTGTCGTCTAGCAGGCCAATGGAAATCATGTCGAGCAAATGCACTTGATCTTTACGTCGATACGATGTCAGCTTCATGGTTACGAGTTGTTCGAATGGAAGAGTGCGTGCATCGTCCATTAATTCGTACTGATCAATGTCGGGAACCGGCGCTGGATATTCCTCACGGACTTTTTTGCCAGCAAAGACGACACGCACCGCGTCACGTGCTTTCGCGTCCGGGCCATCCAGAAACATGGTTACTCCACCGGAGCGATGATAGATGAAGCCTTCGGCTTGGAGCGCCGGGATTGCTCGGTCCAAGTCCGATTCGTTCAGAATGATATCGACGTCACGAGTGTTCCTCACCACCGACTCATCCACCTGCGAAACCCAGTGTTGGACGGCGTTGCCACCAATAACTGCATAGGGAATGTTTGCGGAGTTGAGCGCTCGAGTAACGCGGCGTAGTCGGTCCTTCACTTTCTCCACGGCAAGTTCAATTCTTTTCCAGAGGGCTTCGCCAGTATATTTGATTTCAATCATCGCGTTGGTCCTTGCCTCCAGTATACCATGGCTCGCCGTGAAAGTGGACCTTCGATCAAGCATCCGCCTTGCATGCCCTGCGCCTTCGTAGGCTATCCGAGTACCGCGGCCGTCATTCCGGCGGTCGTCCATGCCCGCCGTGCCTTCGGCCTCTGGTTCTTTTCCGGTTGCCAATGGTGAGGTTCTCTCACGCTTCCAGCCGAACTCAACCCGTTGGAAGATCAACTCAGGTTCCGCCGGGCGTTGAGACTCTTTCGCCTGGGCAACATCCATTCGTCCGGCGGTTCAGGTGGAACATCAATCGATGTTCCGGGGCCCCGCGATCGAAACTCTCGGTCCATTGCAACCAACGGCCCGCTCCGCTCAAGGTTCCACGGCGGCCAACGCCTCACCTAGTCGGGCCTGGTCCAACCGGGCTTGTTGAAAGATGGGTAGCAGCTTGTCGTACACAACCTGATTGCTTGGGTCGGGATGGCTCACGGATTCCACCTGGTGGATCTCGTCGATCCGGTCGAAGTTATTCCACAATCCGACGGATACCGCCGCGACGGCAGCGGCACCGAGTGCGCCGGCCTCCTGCCCCACGTTCGTCTGGATAACGTCGACCTGAAGGGTGTCGGCGAGTATCTGCCGCCAGAGCGAACTGCGACTGGCTCCTCCCACCACAACTATCTCCCTTCCCACCTCTCCCAATCGCCGCAACTCGTCGAGCACAATGCGCAGATTCAGGCCAATGCCTTCGAGTGTGGCGCGAACCACGTCCGCCTGGGTGTGGCCGAGATCCAATCCCAGGAACGCTCCGCGAATCGCCGGGCTGGGATCCAGAGACGATCCGCCAGCCAGACTGGGATTGAACAGCAACTTGTTTGCCCCGACCGTTGATTGCCGTGCCAGGTCAGTCATGAAATCGTACGGATCGCGCCCCTCGCGCTGAGCGAGCTCCACCAGGTTGCCGCACAGCTGATCGCGCACCCAGCGCAAAGACGTGCCTCCCGAAAAGATGGCCATGGCAGAGGCAAACATGCCGGGCACGACGTGCGTGAACACGTACGGTTTACTCTGATCTTCCAAAAGCGGTCTGGAGGAAGCGCTGGCGATCCACATGGACGAACCGAGTGAAGCGTACATCTGTCCTTCGCGGAAACAACGCGCCCCTAACGCCATGCACGAGTTGTCGACGCCGCCGCATGCCACCTGAACATCTCGGGACAACCCCAGTGCTCGAGCCGCGTCGCTGGTGAGCGTTCCCAGCACTTGAGTTGAAGGCACGATTGGAGGCAGCAGATCCGCGGAGAGCCCGGAAGCTTCCAGCAAGTCCCGCGAGTACTGCCAGCCCAATAAGTCATAGGCTCCGCAACCGGACGCATACGAATAGTCGGTGGCAATCTGCCCCGTCAACAGATAATTAATATAGTCTTTCGTACCGACGATCCTGCGGATTCGATCGAACATCTTCGGTTCATGGTCCCGGTACCAAAGGATCTTGAAGATCGTGTAATGTGGCGGAGGGAAACCGTTTCCGGTAATTCGATACCAGCGAGTCTCATCGACTGTTTTGAAGAACTCGGCGGCCTGATCCGCCGCGCGTGAATCGGACCAGATCGGCGTGCTCTGTCGCAGAATCCGGTTTTCACGGTCGAGTGGGACGCAGCCGAGACTATGGCCCGAGATGGCTAAACCGCGAACCGTGGCTGGATCAACACCCTCGGTTGCCAGTAATCTCCGCGTGCTTTCCACCACCGAATCCCACCAGGCCGCGGGCCGCTGTTCGTGCCAACCACTCCGCGGAAACTCCGTGCTGTATGGCGCGAATTCCGCGGCAAGCAATTGCCCTTTGGCGTCATGGAGCGAGGCTTTGTTCCCGCCAGTTCCCAGGTCATAGGCAATCACTGTTTCCATGTCAGACCTCAATTCCTTCAGCTAGAGCGGCGCACTGCTCCAGTAACGCGGTGCCGGAACTCAAGCTTGCGCCGAAACGCGTAACACCGAGTCGAATCATCTTCGCCACGGTTTGCAGATCCCTCACACCGCCAGCCGCCTTCAGTTCAACAGCATCTCCGACCGCCGACTTCATCAATTCGACATTATGGAGTGTTGCCCCAGTTGGCGCCCATCCGGTGCCTGTCTTCACGAACGCGGCACCAGCGCGGGCAGCAATTTGGCAGCCGCGAACAATCTGTTCGTCGGTCAGGTAATGCGCCTCGAGGATGACCTTCACCGGAGTGCCGCGGGCGGCGTCGACGACACGACGGATGTCATTTTCGACATCTTCATCCCGCGCCGACCGCAGCCATCCCACATTGATCACCATATCCAGTTCCGCGGCCCCCACGGACAAGTGTTCCCGTACTTCAGCAACCTTTACCGTGGTGGTTCGCGCTCCCGATGGAAATCCCACAACGCCGCCCAACCCGACCTCCGGCTCGTCTCTCAGCATCTCCTTCAGCTCAGCCATATAGCACGGCATGACGAAGGCGCAAATACATTGGTGTTTCTTACAGGCCTCAGCAAGCCGACGCACTTCCACGACATCCACGTCGGTGCGGACCGCGCTGAGGTCCATCATCCGGGCAAGTTTTCGAACGTCCAGCTTCATGGTTCTCCGTATTACTCCTGAAGGCCAAAGGCCGCCTTGAAGGCATCGGCGATTTCCGGATGAAATTCCGGATTGATACCATCCTGGTCGTAGGAGACGCCCAACACACCAAGATCATGTTTCAATTGCACGGTTTCTTCATCCGGATTAACCCTTGGCGGCACCGTCCGGCCGAGCGGCGTCAGCCAAGCGTTAAGTGTATGGCCTCCATCGACCTTCAAATCGAGACCGGTTACATAATTGGAAGCGGACGACGCCAAGAACACCACCGCGCCATGAAGGTCCTCGGGGCGTTCCACATGTCCCAACGGTGTCAATTCGCGAATCCGTTCTCGAACGGCCACCGGGGTCGACGCATGCATGGGCGTCAGCACATAACTGGGACTGATGCAATTGACATTGATATTGAACCCGCCCCACTCGGCGGCCAAGGTTCTCGTCATGTGAACCACGCCCGCCTTCGACGCATCGTAGGACGCGTTACAGTTGGTGATGGTTGCCGACATGGAAGCGATATTGATGATTTTGCCCTCGGTCGGCGTTTGCTTCATCATCTGTTGGGCTTCAGCCTGCGCCGACAAGAACGTGCCTGTCAGGTTCACCGCGACGACCTTATCCCAGTCGCTCTGCTCCAACTCCTCGTCCGCTCCCAGAATCGCAATGCCGGCGTTGTTCACTGCCACGTCTAACTGGCCAAACTGTTCGGCAACCCGCCGCGCCATGCCTTGGACTTCCTGCTTGTTGGTGACATCGCACGGCACAAAAAGCGAATCAACGCCCAGGGATTGGATCTCCGCCGCCGTTTGCTTGCCGGCATCCTCGTTTAGGTCCGCAACAGCCACATCGGCCCCGGCCCGCGCCAAAGCCACCGCACAAGCACGTCCAATGCCCACGGCCCCGCCGGTCACCAAGGCTTTTTTTTCCGTCAGATCAAAAAGTGAATGGTCCGCCATCAGAAGGCTCCTCGCTTGCTTACAGAGTGGCTTTCGGGTTGGAGAAACGCAGCCCGTCCATGTCGTGGAAAGTACCGTACTCGGTGACCAGCGCTCCCTTCGGGCCGGCGACCATGAAGTGCCATGCGGTCAGCCGGTTGAGATGGCCCACCTCGTCGATTCCCAGCGGCTGACAGCGGCGCGACTTAACCAGATCCCGCTGGCTTGGCGGAATCCTTTCGAAATATTCCGGCGTCGACTCGCCCTCGCCGAACGTGTAGATCATCCCATGCCGCGGCTGCCACGACTCCATCTTCGCATCCCCGTTCTCCGTAGCCACGTGCTTGTGCTCGGCAATCATCTGTCCCGGCAGCAGGTAAATTTCGTGGCCGAAGTAGTTGGAGTCCTGGCGGTTGAGCCAGAAGATACCGGCCATGCCGACTCGGGCGAAATCGCCCAACCCGAAATCGAGAATCCACATCTCCTTCCGCACGCGGTCCGAAATCGGGTACCCGAACCGCTGGAACATCTCGTAGTAGGCCTGCCGGGCCTTGTCTTCGAGAAAACTGCCGTCGGCGGCGTAGAAATCGTTGCTCCTATAGGTCTTCACGGGTGGTTGCTTGTCCTTGGCCGAACAGTTGACCGCGCCGATGCCACCGGTCAAGGCGGCTGCCGAACCAAGGATCATGGAGCGCCGGGTCCAACGTGATCGTCTTCTGGTCATCGTGAATGTCTCCTGATGAAAGTAAAAACTCAAGCCGGGTGGACTTTTCTGCTTGCAAGGAGTACTCCATCCCTATCAATGTCTTGCTGATCCCCCGGAGCCCGAACGGAGGTGAAGTCCTGCTCAAATCCATGGGACCGACGCTCACCGATGCCGTTCCACCGGAGTGGCTACACGAGAGCCCACAATGCGGTCCTGCGGCTCTCGTGGCAGCCCACGCAGCCGATCGTCTCGCCGGAGGCCTCTGAAATAGTGGCATCGTTGAGACGTAAATGGTCTTTCACCCCCCCGTGCTGCCGTGCAATCTGGACCACCCGAGAGAAGACTTGGCGAAATCGCTCACCGCCCAACCACGCTCGAAACCGACACAGCGACGTCGGATGAGGCAGGGGACCACTGATGCGAATTTGGAGGAAATAACGCAATGCCAAGTCAGTGGTTGCCCGTTCGATCACCCCTGGATCGGACAAATTGGACAACCACCGTAATATCTCAAACTTGAGCATCATCACGGGGGGGCGCTCGGCCGCCCGTGATCTGGCGAATAATAGGCCGCCAGAATGTCTTCGAACTCCTCCCGCGGCATCACCTCCAGTAGGATCCGCAAGCGGTGATTCGGCGGTACGACCGCGCGATACACCGAGCGGTCCACTGAGCAACGTATGGTCCGAACTAGTACCGGAGATGATATGCCCGAGCGGAAAAGCCTTGTGAGTGTCGTGATAGTTATGCAGCGCTACTCCGATCTGCTTGAGGTTGCTGGTGCATTGCGTGCGCCGCGCCGCCTCGCGCGCCGCCTGCACCGCAGGCAACAAAAGTGCAACAAGTATACCGATGATGGCAATCACCACCAGCAATTCTACCAAGGTGAATGCACGAGACGTAGATTTAGAAGCCGGCATGAAGCTATCTTCTGGATCAGGAACATCAAAACGGTAGGGGACAACACAACGGTTTGACGCCAATTCAGATAACGACCTACTGGCCATCGGTCAACGACACACTGCCAAGCCATTCAGCGACTCGTAATCTGTTCGTTTCCGCCTACCCCTGGCGCCACCGTCGCCGCCACGAATCATTTGTACACCGCACAGTTCAATTTGGCTAGAGAAAAACGCTGAGGAAATATATGATTCGCTTGAGCTTTTGTCTGGTTCGCTTCCGGAGCTTCTGGATCCGTTTCTTGTCCTTGGCCAGCTCCTGGACCCGCTGTTCATCCGGTTCCGGCATGTCGTCCGACATGCATTTGGCCAGCTTCGTGATGGTCAACCACCGCCGAGCCACCTCCACCGGCGACAGCCGTCGCACCATATGGGGGCAGGGCCGCAACACCACGTGCAAGTGGTTGCTCAACTCACTGCGAAACTCGATACCGATCGCGAACAACTCCGCCAGCTGCTCTTCGCGCAGCATGATCCAGTCGCGTCGATAGGTATACCGGTCGCGC
>JBNJEM010000427.1:0-6966 GCA_051745935.1 Planctomycetota bacterium | reverse complement strand
AAATCATCCGCGACCGGTATATTCCAGGCGGTTGGATTTTTCCGAGTGGAACGCTGCCCGACGCAAGCCGTCCTCCCGTCGGTCGGACTCGCGGCGGAGAAAGTCATCCGCGACCGGTATATTCAGGCGGTTGGATTGTTCCGGGTGGAACGCTCCCCGACGCAAGCCGTCCTCCCGTCGGTCGGACTCGCGGCGGAGAAAGTCATCCGCGACCGGTATATTTTGCAGTCGTACTGACAATGCTGCTGGTATTGCTGATCAGCATGGCGGCCAACGCAGCGGACACGATGCCGGTGAACCAGTCGCCGCCCCGCCCCCAAGAAGCCGCGGACAACGAGCACGCCTCCATGGCTCCGCGGCCCCGCTGCGAAATCGATCCCGGCGCGGGCTTTTCCTTTTTGGGAGTGGTACAACCGCGGCATGCCAGATCGATCGAGGCCTCGAACTGGTCCGTCGGGGCCGAGACCATGGGACGTGACTACACCATCTATGCGAACTGGAAATCCTACCTCGGCCCGTTGGGCGTGAAAAAAGCTCGCATTCAATCGGGATGGGCGAAAACGGAAAAAGAGCGGGGCGAGTATCAATGGGGCTGGCTCGACGACATCATTCTGGACATGGTCAACCAGGGTGTTGAACCCTGGGTTTGCCTCTGTTACGGCAATCCAATCTACCCCGATGGCGGCGGCACCGGTCTAGGAGGCGGCTTGCCAAAATCGGAAGAAGCCCTGCAGGCGTGGGATCGGTTCGTGGCAGCTTTCGTACAGCGGTACGGGGAGCACGTGGACGAGTGGGAGATCTGGAACGAGCCCGGTTTGCGCGACGTCAACGGGGCGGAGAAATACGCGGAGTTCTTCGTTCGCACCGCGCGCGTCATCCGCCAACATCAACCTGACGCCACCATCATTGGTCTGTCACTGCCGGGGATCCCTTTAGGGTTCACGCGGGAATTTCTACAAGAATTGGAACAACGAAATGCACTGAATCTGCTCGATGTGGTCAGCTACCATCCCTACGCCTACAATCCCGATGACCGTGACGAGGCGGTGCGGAAGCTTCGCGAGCTGGTCCGTTCTTTTTCACCGCGTATCACGATCCTTCAGGGTGAAAACGGAGCCCCCTCCCGGCGTGGCAACTTTGGAGCCCTCTCGGACTACGACTGGAACGAGCGGCGGCAGGCAAAGTGGGCCCTGCGGCGCCTGCTCGGTGACCTGGGCCACGACATCCCGTCGTCCTATTTCGCGATCTGCGACATGATTTACCGGGTGGGAAAGAAGGGACGCGATTCGGACTGGCGCGATGATGCCAGTGACATCCAAACCCGACCGAACAACAAAGGACTACTGGCGGTCAATCCGGACAAGACCGTGTCTCATCCGAAAGTCGCGTACCGCGCCGTGCAACACGTAACCGCCATCTTCGACGATTCCGTGCAACGCGTCCCGGAAAATACGTGTACGCTCGGCGGCACGGACGCCCCAGCCAATTACCGCGCCGATCACTATCGGACGCGTGGCGGCGGTGATATCGTCACGCTGTGGCGAACGTCCGCCCCGCCCGGGAAACGCACGGAAACGCAATGGTTGCAACTGACAGTTCGCCAAGGACGGTTCAAGGACCCCGTGTTGGTCGATTTGCTCAGCGGACACGTTTGGAGCATTGACAAGCAGTTGCTTCACGCTCAAGACAACGCCATGACCTTCAATCGTGTTCCAACATACGACTCCGTGATCCTCGTCGCGGACCGCGGTGCCATACCTTTAAGGAAAAGGTAACTGTTCTACTCGTTTTCGATTTCTTGTGGGGTAACCGTTCACGGGCAAGAGCCTGATATCCGCGGACGTTCGCACTTCCGTTGCACATCTTGAAGGAAGGCTTTTCAAGGTGCGAATGCCACGGGCTTGTCCCATGGTCCGTTACGTTCGACGCTACCGACGACGAGGACTGGTATGTCTGACCGGTGTATGTAGCGGCGAGCGTGAACCACCACGGGACAAGCCCGTGGCATCCATGCGGGCCTTGCGCGTCCAAGCCGTATAGCGGCACCCGTGAGCGGTTACCTTGTGGGGTTGCTCGCATTTGTTGACGCGGTAAGTCCTCATGACGCTTGTTCTCAGGCGCGCATTGCAGGGCAATTAGGCTCTGCCGGCAACGAAACGTCCACGGGCTCCGCTCGCGTTGGTTACCTGCTGGAAATGGTATCGTCTTACGGCGCTCGCTCAGCCCGTGCCACCCAAGCTCAAGACCCAATCCTGCTTGGTTACGGCCAAGCGACAGTGTCACGAAGTCCTTTTCACGGTTCAAGATGCTTGTCGAAAAACGCCAATAGGCTGGGCACGTCGAAGACATGACCTCCGTCGTGTGCAACCAAAGCCACGTTTTCAGGCTGCCCAAAATCCCGATAGATCAGCTTGATCTCTTTCATGGCCTTCCGGGCGATGGACACGGGGAATTGCGACGGAGGCTCCTTTAGTCCGTTCTGGCACTGGAGGGCTCGCGGAGCGATCAGCGAATAGATGTCAGCGAAATCGACAAGTTGTCTCAGGCCCGGAAACTTCCAACACATGCAGTGGTTCTCTTCCATCTGATCCATCCTGGTCAAAAACCCCGCACTCACGGTCGCCCGCATTCGCTGGTCCATCGCGCTGAGCCACATGACCATTTCCCCGCCCAGCGATTTACCGGCACAGCCCATTCGTTCGTCATCCACCTCCTCTAGCGAACTCAGCAAATCGACGCAACGCATGAGGTCCCACAAGCGTTCGCCCATCAAGGTTCGCCCCTCCTCGTAAACCTTATGTTGGCTGACACGGGTGGAGATTGTCACGTAACCCCTCTCCGCCAGACGCTCGCCAACTCGATCGTACCCTTTCCCGGCCCCGTAGCACGTATGGCGATCGCCCCCGTGTCCAGCCACGCAGACAACGGCAGGGAATGGCCCGGTACTCTCCGCCGGCCGCGTAAGTACGATCTTGATGCGCCGTCCAGGCGTGCTGTTGATTTCCAGCTCCTGAAATACATAAGTTCCCTTGTTCTCGGAGGACACGGTTTCCGGATTCAACGGAATATCGGATCGGCTTTGAATCAGATCGTCCATCTCCAGAATATGGAGGAGTTTGGATCGCAGCTCTTTTTGCCATGCAATGGCCTCCTCCTTCGATCGGGACGTGTACCGCATGCGTCGGAGCTTTTCTTCACCGGCAACCAGTTCCGCCGTGAACAAACAACCGATCACAGCCACCAACATCGAGATGAAACCGGCGCGTTTAACGTTGCTGTTCATGGTTTATTTCCTTCGCCCACCAAACGATTCGTGAAATAGCGTGGAAAGGCAGAGTTGCAATTCACGGTACAAAGTCAATTCAGTCTGCCCCGTCTTTTCGGCGACAGTTGGCATGTACTTTTCAAGCCGCTACTTGCGTCCTAGAATCAGCTCAGCCAGGCGCTCGCGTGCATCTTCATAATCACGCGGATCGCGACTCCAGTCTTGAAATGAGCCGACCACGCCCCCGACAATGCGGTCGACCTGGCCGTGTTCGTCTTCGGCCCGCGCCGCGTCCGTGGACTCCTGCTCGGTCACCGTCCACACGGGGCCCTCGCGTTCGCAGCCCGCGGCCATCGCCATGTACTGGTAATCCTCCAACGCTTCACGGATCAGCTTGAGGCGGATCGAGGGCACCGGCCCCTCGAGTCCCGCCGGCTGTCCGGGATACAGCAACATGCCCTCGCCCCAGAACTTGTCCCGGAAAGCGGGGCGTTCCCATACCCCCTCCATCGTCTCGTAGGCTCGCCAATAGACGCTCGACCAGTAGAGGAAGCCGGTAATATCGTAGTGCCAGCTGACCCAGAACGGGGCACGAAAATTCAGTGGTTTCATGTCGATCTGCCACCAGGGCGTCCCTTCCGATCCCTGGCACAAAGCCGTATAGCTCCACAACCGCTCCCCCACCCTCAGCCGCTTTCGCGCGGTGGGCTCGTCCCACAGTCCCCATAGCGGGCACCAAATATCGACCGCGCCGTAGAGGTCGCCCCAGGCGGGATTGCTCGTGACCGTTTGCTCGGTGCAAAGCCGCATGATGTTGGGGTCCGCATCGTGGATCAGTGCCCCTTGCCGACGCACGACTTCATATTCCTCCGCGTCGTTGGGTTCATCTTTCAAGTAAACATAGGCCAAGTCGAGGTACCCCAGCTCGCGCAGCCACTCGGCCATCGCCGCCAGGTAAGCCTTCGCCTTTTCAGGATCGTTTTGGTAGCGAAACGGGATGCGGAGCGCGTTGACGTGCTCCTCCTCCACCAGCCGGCGCAGCCGCTCGGCCTGGCCGGTGTCTTCAATGCCGTTCGCGGGACTCCAGGCCGGCCAGATATCCCCGAGCGACCCGGGAACGGCCCGATGGCGCAGCAGCTCGGCGATGTACAGGTCTTCGATCGCCGCTGCCTCTTCCGCCGTCCCTTCCGGAATCACCATGTCCGTCACGCGGCGTCCAAGGTTCCCGAAATTCGAACGCAGCGCGAACGTGTCCGACAACTCGAAATCCCAAACCCGAAGTTGGACGGGTACTTGCGCTAATTCCACGGTTTCGGACTTCACGGTCACCACGCCGCGATAAACCCCTTTCCCCGTCCCTGGCGGCACGAACAGATCGCACCAGATCTCGCCGTTCTGGCCCGGCTTGATGTCGAACGGCACGGCGTCGTAGCGAGCGCCGCCGAGCGCCTTGCCGGTCCGCGGATGCACGAACGGAATGAGCGCGTCCGGATACCATCCTTTTGGGTTGTCGGTCCGGTGGCTGGGCTCGGGGACGTGCAGGTAGTGGGCGCGAAACATTTGGATGTTGGACGCCGGGATTGTCCCCGCGTCCGACTCCAGGCTGCTCACTGTCGCCGTTACCTGGCTAAGCTGCTCCTTCCCCGCGGTCACGATGACCCGAAACGGCGCGAACTCGTTGGCCGCGGCCTTCAACGCGACCTCCCGATCCTCGCTTGACGGCGTGTCGCGCAGCACCCGCTGCCACGGCGATGCCACCCACACGCTCGGATCCCCTTGTGCCAGCGCGCCGCTGGTCACTGCTAGTGCACATACCGTTGCCCACATTGTCTTCATGGTTTTCTCCCGCGTTACTAGTATTTGACATCCACTCCCGGCATGGCGATGGGATAGTTTCCATCGGCATCGGCTTGCACGGGCGCCTCGGACTGCATCGTCATGTTGTCCAGCCCCGGGGCGAGTTCCACGTCGGACGCCAACGCGTCTTTCCAGGTGATCATCTGGCCGGTTTCCGCGGCCATTCGTCCCAGGATACCGGTCATGGCGGCGTAGGCACTGCGCTGCGATTCGTTGTACGGGATATCCTTTCGAATCGCGTCGAACAGCAAGTCATGTTCCTTTTGATAGGCCGAGCCATAGCTGCCCTCGCCTTGCCAAATGGGTTCGACGCCGTCCCGTTCGTGTTCAGGATAGATCCTTGGCTTGGGAATGCCTTCGCCCAAGACCGAGCAGCCGTTGGCGCCGTGAATCACGTCTCCGAAGAACCCCCAGCATTTGGCCATATGCCGTCCCTGGGCGAACAAACGCGTCCCATCGGCAAACTCGTATTCAACGGCATAGTGGTCGAACAGCTGGTCCTTTTTGGTTCGAACTTGACGGCCACCTTGTCCTTGCGCTTTCACGGGCCATGCGTCCTTCACCCAGCAGCAGACGTCAAGGTTATGGATGAGCCAATCGAGAATGAAACTGCCGTTCATCCAAGTGAAGCAGGAATAGTTTCGTATCTGGTGCGCCAACTCGCTCTCGTCCGACCTGCGTGGCTTCAGCCCCACGGGGCCGTGCTCGCGGTAGGCCCAACAGGTGATGACTTTGCCGATCGCATCGTCATGGATCCGTTGGACGGCTTCTTCCAAAGGCGCATAGTGGCGGCTCATCAACCCACCCGCAACCTTCAGATTCTTCCTGGTGGCTTCCTCTCCCGTCGCCAGGACTCGCCGAACACCGGGCGCGTCAACCGCGAACGATTTCTCCATGAATACATGGCAATCGGCGTTCACGGAATGTTCGAAATGCAGCGGCCGGAAGGCGGGCGGCGTGGTCAGCAAGGCGACGCCGCCGGGCGATATTTCGGCAATCGCCTTTTCGTACGCGTCCATCCCGAGGAACTGCCGGTCTTTGGGCACCTTGACTTTTTCCGGAAACTTCTGCCGCAAAGCCTTCAAACTTCCCTGCAGTCGATCCTCGAACACATCCGCCATCGCCACCAGTTCAACCGGCCCGGAGGTGGATAACGCGTTCACGGCAGCACCGGTTCCCCGTCCCCCGCATCCGATCAACGCAATCTTGATGGTATTGTTTTCCGACGCGTAACTCCGGACGTTAATGGCCCCAGCCAGTGCCGCTCCCGTTACCGCCGTCGAGGTTTTTTGTAGGAATTGTCGACGCGTGGAATGCTTCGATGTCGTCTGGGATGAGTTCATAATGAGCCCTTTTTTCGCGTGTTGAAATGAATAACGGATGGTCTTACAGCCCGTCATAAAACCGAGCCTTTGCTTCCAAAACCTCTTGGATTACGAAATATACCGGTCGCGGATGACTTTCTCCGCCGCGAGTCCGACCAACGGGAGGACGGATTGCGCCGGGCAGCTTTCCACCCGGAAAAATCCAACCGCCTGAAATATATCTGCCTCTTCATCTTGCACCATTTCTTGTCCAAATCAAAGCAGGGGAAGCCGGGAATTTAGCGCCGCGCCGCCCCGTCGGGCCGTCGGGCCAATGCCTCGGCTTGCCCGAGGGATTATTACGTTCCTCGCTAATAACGCGGTTGCGCGCGCCATCGCCCCGATTCGGTCCGTGGCGGCCCAACCCCCCACGGACCGAATCGGGAAAACAATGAGGGGGCCACCCATTAGCGAAAAACGTGAAACTCCCCGGGACCAGCCCGGGGCATCTCATGCAGCGCGGGTAACCACCGTGATGGA
>JBNJEM010000426.1:0-6968 GCA_051745935.1 Planctomycetota bacterium | reverse complement strand
CCCCGCGCATTTTTTTCTCCGAAATTTTGAGGGGGTGTGCCGGGAAATCGCGATTGTCTCTGTAGGGAGGCAATGGCCGATGAACGATCAAACCGAAAACAGGGTCCCACGCGGGTCGGAACACTTTCAAATTTCACCGACCGCCTTTAGTGCCACGCTGTACAGATCATCGGCAATCCAGAACCCTGCTTCGTCCCGCAGCCGCGCCAACTGGGTTTGAAGCGAGGCAACTTTGCTCTCTCTTCTTGCACGCATAAGAAGCCCCAATACGCCCGTCTTTACGAGCCCGAACCTTTCGGCAACCTTGCGTGCTTCGGTTTCGTCAAGTAGGACGACATCGGCCTGTTGATCGAGAGCCAAAACAATGGCTTCCGCTTCACCTCGGTGGAGCTCTCGCTGCAACGATTGTGCCAAAGGCTGGTTCTCAAACGATACCACTTCCAGCCAGCCTTGGTCAGCAGCACGTGTTACTTCCGCAACACCAGGCCGTTCGTCTCCTGAGTCCACCACCTCGTGCCACACGGCAGCCGGAATACAGACACGATCAAAGTAGTGTTTCAGCAAATGGAAATGGTTGATCGCCGCCAAATGGATCAATGGTGACGAATTACTGACGGCGTTTGGCATAGTGCAAGTCGTCCTGGAGATCCTCATCGCTGTAATGACGAGGGATCTTGCGCGTACCCAGAAGCAAACCGAACTGCCAACGGTCCATATTCGCCAGTTGACTCGCTTTTCCTAGCGCAAGGGCACCGCGGTGGTACAACCCCACAGCAAGCTCCTTGCGTAACTCCCGCTCCTGTTCAGCCGGAGGCAGCCGCAACGCTTCGGTCACATCTTCTGGAATCTCAACAATCAGTCGAGACATCGCGTCAGATCCTTCTATATACCTCACACAATCGCACAAGAAAGCTCATCAGTCCCCGGCATCTCGGGCACGAAACGGACGGCATTACGTGGCGCTATTCACGCGCAGCTTGGATTAGGCCATCCCTCTACCGACATGCCAAGCAAAACCAGTGTTGTGCTCTCCATTATACCAAATCCGTTCCAAGACAGGTATTCCTACTATAAGCGGCCACAACGGTGCAGACCACCCTTTTCGCCGCAAGCTGGAATGACGAAGCACGAATGTCGAAGACACGAATGAAGCTCGAAGCACGAATCCACAAATGCCAAACCCCGGAACATCCAACGCTCATAGCCCATTGCTCACAGCTCATAGCTCAGCGCTGTCTCGCTCGGGAGGAGGCCGTGCTGGTGGAGGATGTTGTGCAATCACGGTGCGTGGCACCATGTGCTCGTTTGCGACGAGGCCGTTTTTTTCTCCGGAATGTTGAGCGGTTGTACCCGCAAATCGCGATTGTCTCCATAGAAAGGCAATGGCCGATGAACGATCAAACCACCACGAACATGGACGGCGGCTGGAAACAGATCATCGAAAACTACCTGGAAGAATTCTGTCGTTTCTTCTTTCCCGAAATCCACGCATCCCTCAATTTCAATGCGGACTACCGGTTCCTGGACAAGGAACTGGCCAAGCTGATGGTGGATACCGAGACGGGAGACCGTCGAGCGGACAAGCTGATCCAGGTCCAATGGATCGAAGGAACCATCGAATGGATCCTGCTGCACGTTGAAGTGCAGACGCAACGGGACGCCGATTTCGCCCAGCGGATGTACATTTACCACTACCGCATCTGGGACCGGTATCGCAAGCCCGTGATCAGCCTGGCCTTGCTGGTGGATGAAACGCCCGGTTTTCGGCCCGATCGATTCCATCGGGAAAAGGGTGGCTGCGAGCTGGACCGAGTAATGAGGGACGCCGGAAATGGCCCCCTCGACCCGACTCAGCTCAACCTCCACCTGTGCCGCTTCCTGGAAAAGCTGATCCAACCTGGCCTCCAGCGCAGCCTGTCGAGGGGCCACGGCATTTTCTTAATTTTCCGACGAAACAGATGCTTTTGCGTCGTCCATGACCACGCTCCTTTGAGAAGAATCCATTGTCCAAATCGCCACGACGCCAGCATCTTACCATGATTTCCTCAGATTCTTATATTGACATTTTGGGGCCGGCCCGAGCCCTGCAAAAGCTGAGATGCCCCCCGGCGAGGCCCTCTGCAACTCTTGCTCTCTTGATACAACGCTGATAGGATACGGTAGGTGACCGCCGCCTGGATCCGCGCGAGCAGTTCGGTTTTCGGCGGGCGCGATGAGCCATTGCGTGCCCGAGGGGCGCCAAGTGGAAACGCGCCTAGCCGCCGCGGGGCGGTTCGGTACTGACCAAGCCATGGCGAAATCCTCTGCCATGTTCGTGATGACGATGTCGATTTTTTGGGGAGCCGATACGAGACCCGATGGGGGCTGGATATAGTCTTGGCCGCGTGTATAGCCAGGGCGCTGGAGAGTGAATTCTCCGGGTCGGTCCATGGATCACACAACCCGAGGCTCAGGCCCCCCCCTTGTTAATGGCGGGCTCTCGCAAAACCCATCGCCACGGCATTGCGGTGGAGGATTTTGCCGTTTTTTTTGAAAGAACGAGGTCCTCGGAGACCAGTGATCAGAGACACGTTGATGGCTCGGGGGGAGGTCGCGATGACGAAAACGCTTTCCACGGAATTGCTGAACAAGCGGGACCAGCTCTTGGAGATGATCCGGTCGTATGACAGTTGTGCGGTCGCGTTCTCGGCGGGCGTCGACAGCGCCGTGGTGGCGAAGGCGGCCGCTCTGGCGTTGGGAGACCGGGCGGTGGCGGCGACCGGAGTGAGCGCCAGTTTGGCGGCCGGAGAACTGGAGGAGGCTCGGGAAACGGCCAAATTGATTGGGATTCGGCACCTGGAGGTCGAGACCCGGGAGCTGTCGCAACCCGAATATGTTCAGAATCCGCCGGACCGCTGTTATCATTGCCGGACGGAGCTTCACAGGGAGCTGACGGAACTGCGGCGGCAGCTCGACGCCGCCGTTTTGCTGGACGGGGCCAATGCGGACGACCTCCACGACTATCGTCCGGGTACGCGGGCCGCCTCGGAGCATCATGTCCGTAGTCCCTTGGCCGATTGCGGGTTCACCAAGGCCGACGTGCGCGAGCTGGCGCGAGCGTGGGAACTGCCGATTTGGGATAAACCGGCGACCCCCTGCCTCTCCAGTCGGGTGGCCTATGGTGAGGCCGTGACAGAGGAGCGTTTGGCCATGATCGATCGCGCTGAAAGGGTTCTGCGCGACGAGGGCTTTGATACCTGCCGGGTGCGATATCATCGGGGCGATTTGGCTCGCGTGGAGGTGCCGGCGGAACAAATCCCTTCGCTGCTGGCCGAGGAGGTTCGCTGCCGCTTGGTCGACCATTTGAACCAGTTGGGGTTTAAATTCGTGACCCTGGATTTACAGGGCTTCCGTTCGGGCAGCCTGAATGTGCTGGTTTCCCAGGAGGAGCTCATTCAATGAATGAGCGAGGCGACCGGGGCGCTGCTGGGCGCTGTTGGGCGATCCGGAGAGGGGGGGAATAAGGGCTCGACGGTTGATGCGAGGCCCTGCCATCCCCTTTCGCTTCTCGGGTCGGGGATTCACAATCGCCGGGCGTCTCGTTGGTCAGAGCCCGGCGGTTTTCCACGATCCTGTGCTTTCCCGCAGTGGATTCGTGGAGGGAATGGGCCGTCGAGTTGCCTTGGAGGGTTTGACAGGCCATACTTACGATGATTGCTGCCCACTGGGATAACCATCGATGTCTGAGTCGCGGAACTCCAACCAGAAGGTCAACTCTGATTTCGACCTCTCCGGTCGTAAGCTGGGCAATTACCAATTATTGCGGCGATTGGGGCGGGGTGGAATGGCCGACGTGTACTTGGCTGAACAGCTGTCGCTCCAGCGCCAGGTGGCCTTCAAGGCTTTGAAGCGGAATTTGGGGGAGGATGAGGCGTTTGTCCGGCGATTCCACAACGAAGCCCGGGCGGCCGCCTCGCTGGTGCACGCCAATATCGTCCAGATCCATGAAGTCGGCTATGTCGAGGGTATACATTTCATTGCTCAGGAATACGTGCGTGGCCAGAATTTGAAACAATGGCTGGCCAGTCATGGCACGGCGGATGCCGCGACGGCGGTTCATATCATGCGGCAGGTCATCGCGGCGCTGAGTCGAGCGGCTCGGCAAGGGATTATCCACCGCGACATCAAACCTGAAAACATTATGCTGGCCAAGACGGGAGAGGTGAAAGTCGCTGACTTCGGGTTGGCGCGGGTGACCACCGAGGGGCAAGGCGTGGGCTTGACGCAGGTCGGCGTCACGGTGGGAACGCCACTCTATATGAGTCCGGAGCAGGTGGAAGGGCATCGGGTGGATCCACGCAGTGACCTCTACTCCTTCGGCGTCACGTGTTACGAAATGCTGGCCGGTCGCCCGCCGTTTGAGGGCGATACGCCTCTGAGCATCGCGGTGCAGCATCTGCGAGCCGAATCCCCGCGGTTGGAAGCGGTTCGCCCGGATTTGCCGGAGGGGTTGTGCCGCGTTGTCCATCGCTTATTGGCTAAATCCTGCAATGACCGATATGCGAGCGCGGCCGAATTGATGCGGGCGCTGCGGGCTGTGCACGTGGAAGGGCTGGAGGAGTGGTCGGCCGCCTCGGATGAATGGGATACTCCCGAATTGCTGGCGTTGTCGGATGCTCGTTCGGCCGCCACGTTGCAGCTTGACACGGTCATGAAATCACAGGCTCAAATGAGCTCGAATCGACGCTCGTGGGCTTGGCGCCTGGCGGTGCCTCTCGTGGTCGGAGCACTCGTGGGCGGCGCCGCGGCCTGGGCGTATCGGCCACCCCCTCCGCTGGCCGTTAATTCCCCGACCGTGGAAAAGAAAGACTCCGCGATGCTCCAGTTCTGGCATGCGTTGGATCGTAACACGGAAGCGGCCTGGTTGGCCGTCGAAGAGAATTTTCCCCAGGAGGATCCGGTCAATCGGGTCTACTCGCTCAAGGCCAAACAGAAGTTGGCCGATCTGTACCGCGGCAAGGGATACCACGACCGGGCCATGGAGTTGTATCACGAGTTGGCCAAACTGGAGGACGAAGAGCCTCAGCTTGCCGCCAGAGGACTGCTCGGCCAGGTCAACCTGTTGGCGGATCAACAAGATCGAGAAGCGGTGACCGCGAAGCTGGCCCAAGCCGTGCCGCTGATCGAAACCTTTACGCTTGATCAACAACGCTTGGTGCTGATGTCGCTCGATCCCGACGCATTGCCGCTGGTGGTCGATCCCGTGCTGCGGGAACGGATCGAGGCCATGCCGCTGCACGATGGTCCCGATGCCGACCAACCGTGACGCAGGGTCTCGGCCGCGGTAACCGTTCACGAGCAAACCACTGATGTCCGCAGGCGTTCGCACGTCCGTTTCACATTTGAGGAAAGGCTTTTCGAGGTGCCAATGCCACGGGCTTGTCGCGTGGTCCGTTACGTTCCACGCCACCGACAGGCAGCAGTGGTGTGTCTGGCCGGTGTGTAGCGGCGAGCGTGAACCACCACGGGACAAGCCCGTGGCATCCATGCGGGCCTTGCGTGTCCAAGCCGTGTAGCGGCACCCGTGAACGGCTACACCACGGGTTTGTGCCGCGGTCCGTTACGTTCCACGCCACCGACGGTCAGCAGCGGTGTGTCCGACCGGTTGGTAGCGGCGAGCGTGAACCACCACGGGACCAGCCCCGTGGCCTCCATGCGGGCCTTGCGTGTCCAGGCCGTGGAGCGGCCCCCGCGAACGGCGACGGGCCGCGACCCGTCCACACGCTCGAACCGGTGGCACGGCGAAAGCGTGCCACACTAGAGACGGCCGGCCGCTGGCGGGCGGTGTGCCATCGTGCCGCTCAATTGTAGCCACAAACGGGAACGGTGATCTTTTTGGGGACCATTTTGCAGACCCGCACGTTAACTTCCTTTTGGACCTGTCGCGGTACGCAGGCCGTGTAGGTTACCTGCTTTTGATACGGTACGCGGCGGTAGACCACGACCTGGTCCGTCTTGGTGACCGTCTTCGGTACGCGGACGGTGTATTGGACGTCCCGCGTACGTGTTTCCGGGACCATTTTGCAGACTTGGTAGGTCTTGGTGCGAGTCTCGTACTTGTAGTCGCATACCCGGACCGTGCGGGTTCGAGTGACCTGCTCGTATTCACAAACCCGGACCTTCCGCACCCGCGTTTCCGGCTTGCAGACCGTTACAGTGTACTCGTAGGGCACTTCTTCCACCACGGTGCGGCAGACGGTGACCGGCACTTTCTTGGTGACCGGATTCGGGACCCAGACCTTTCGGCAGACCGTGGTGGTGGGGCAACAGCAGTCACGGCCGCCGACGCTAACCGACCCGCAGCCACTACAAACGCCAATGCCGCAGCGGAAGAATGGGCGCCGGGCGAGGAAACCTCCGCGAACTGGCCCGCAGGGAACCTCGGCCGTCCGCGTCTCCCAATGACCTTCATCGCGGGTCACGGCGCGCATCTGAGTTTCTTTTACGACCTTGCAAACCTTTCGGACCCCTTGTCGCTTTTCTTGAGTGGGAACCATCACGGTATAGGTCTGATCAACCGTTTTGTACTTCGGGACGCGGCAGGTATAGGTTTGCTCGACGTTTCGGTAAACGGGAACCCGAACCTGGTACTGACACGTCTTCGTCTCATAGACCGGCTTGCGGACCGTGCGAGTCACGGTCTTGGTGCGCGTCTCCGGAACCATCACCGTACATTGGCGAGTGACTTCTTTCGTTTCCGGGACGACCTTGCAGCAAGTGACCGTTTTCGTGCGTTGCTCCGGCACATATTCCGTGCGGGTAACAAGCCGTTTTTCGGTTACCCACGTCGGCACGCACACCGTCTTCTCCACGCAAACTGGCCGCGGCGCGCAGCACGTGGCCGCTGCGGCTCCACCGCGGTTGTTACCCGCTTGGACAACACTAGCCCCTAACAGGATGACGGGGACAATTAAGCATGAGCGGTAAAG
>JBNJEM010000425.1:0-6980 GCA_051745935.1 Planctomycetota bacterium | reverse complement strand
CCAGACGCCCTTGTGGGTCGGGCGGTGGACCGCGTCGTCGGTTCGCCCGATCCGGTGCCTCTTGGCTCTCCGCCTTGGGGTCACGCTGTTCATCCGCCGGTTCGCGTTCACGGGCGGCGGCCAGCGCGGCTTCGATGCGCTCGCGGCAGACGTCCACCTGGGTGCGGACCGTGCAGGATTCGGGGCACACGTCGACGGCCCGCACGATGTCGTCCCAGATGAACTCCATCACTTGGCGGGCCGAGGGGCGATGCGTCCCGCCCACGTACTCCATCTCCGCTTTGCAGATCGCACAGTGCCGAGGCCGGGGCCCTTCCGCTGCTTCGGTCGGCTCGTCGCCGTCCTCCCCTGCACAAATGCGCATGAAAGGCCCGGGATTCCGGACGCTTCCAGGCGGCCTAGACATATTTCAGGCGGTGGAACTTGTCCGGATGCAAAGCTGCTCCACGCAAGCCGCCCTCCCGTTGGCCGGACTCGCGGCGGACCAAATCACCCGCGATTGGTATAATAGGCCAGTGTGATTCGGTCTTCGGTGGGCTGGCCACCGTCGCTTTTGCGCGTCGTGCCACCAGCGCAACATCGCCGGGATGGTTTTCAGGTCCGTGTCGGATTCAGCTTGCTCGATGAGGCGCCTTGCTTCAGTCCTCGTGGCCCGCCTCCATCATCGCCTTGACCGCCGCGTTCATGGACTGCCGCACCGGTTCATCGCTCAGGCGCCCGTAAATGGCCGTAGTTTCCGGTCTGGCGTGGCCCAGGGTTTTCCCCACGATTTGCAGTGAAGAGCCGCCAATGGTCTGCCATGAAGCCAGGGACCGTCGCAGGTCGTGCAACCGCAGGTCAGTAATTTCCGCCTGCTCGCATATCGCTTTCCACGGTGCGGACACGGTCTTCAGGTGTCCGCCTTTGGGAGCCGGCAACACGAATTCACTGTCACCATTTCCCGATTTCCGTCGCTGCAAGATTTCAATGGCGGGACCGACCAGTGGGACCGCGTGGCGTCCCGTTTTCGTCTTCGCGATATTCCAGACGCCACGGGTTAGGTCCAAGTCCTCCCACTTCATGGATTGGACGTTGCCGCGACGTTGGCCCGTGTAGAGCGTCAGCAGCACGAAGTCTCGAAACGTCTCATCGGGATGGTCGCGGACCGCCTCGAAGAAACGCGGCAGCTCTTCAGCGGTCAAAAACCGCTCTCGTGATTCAGTCTCGAAGGGACGGACCCGCCGCAGGTCGTGGGATTCAATGTAGCCCAGGTCCACGGCGGTGTTCATCACGGCTTTGATGAGCGCCAGGCTCAGATTCGCCGGCCCCGGCTTCAGCCGGGTTGCTAGTTCCGCGTGTCGCACCTCCACGTCCCGAGCGTTGATGTGGACGATGCGGCGGTTCTCCCAGTCCTCCCAGTAGGCGAACTGATTACGATAGCTTCGGATAGTTTCCGCGGACTTCGGCCGCTTGGAGCGGCTTCTCGTGGGCAACTGCAAAAACTCCTCGAAGGCTTGCTTCAACGTCGGTGACAGCTTGGCGATTCGCCGTTGCTCCACGGGATTATGCCCGGTCGCCACTTGGCCGATGATTTCAGCCGCCATGTCCCTGGCCTGCTGGCAGTTGATTTCAGGCCAGCGGCCGAGACGGATTCGCTCGGGACGCCTGGCGATCTTGCGATAGAGATAGAAGGTCTTGCCGCCGGCCTTCGTCACGGCCACGCCTAGGCCATTCTGCTTGCTGTCATAGACGTAGTAGCGGTCCGCGTCCGTCGGCGGTTTCAACCGCTTGATGACTTCACGGCTTAGCCTCTTCTTGATCGGCTTGGCGCGTCCCTTTCCCATCTCGGTATCCCCCTTGTGCTACCTCTGTGCTACCCACAGCGTAGTAACCGGTACAACGCCATGTAGCACGATACAAATCCAGGGTACCGTTTTTACCGAAGAAAACAAGTAGGATGCAACGTGGTACAATTCCAGAGAATAGGCAGGCCGGTTATTCTGCTATTCCGGAGGAAGGGACTCATGCGCGATCCAACCACGTAGGCGCTCACTGTCATGAATGATTATCTGCGTCGTTTGGATGGCCATCCCTTTGCGTCGGGAAGTAGATCGTTCCCAGGCTCCCAAATAATGTCCTGGATCGTGAACATGTTCACAAGCAAACGAACCCACAGGGTATGCCGTGCGCCAGTCTTGTCGGTAAACGTCACGATCCTGTGTTCGAAATGCGTCATATTCAGCCCGAAAGCTTCTGTGTGGACTGCACCACCTCGGACAGAGACTTTAGAAAAGGGGCCAGTGTGCCAGAATCGTGGAATCTCTACGGAAATAAGCGTGCAGTCGTTTTCCTCGAGGAATTCGGAAAGCTGCTCGGAATAGGTTCGCGTTCGCCAAATAACGCGGCTGCCAACGAACACTGCAACGGTAAGCCCGATCAAGATGTACAATCCTATTTCCATCGCCTATTATCCTCCAACTGAATGCTTAACTGCAACAAGCCAAGCCGCACCGGGCGGCCCATTACCGGGAGGATGGTACAGAAGCTGTTTTTGATCTCCCAATGCCGACGCCTGTGGGACGCGCCACACGACGATCAGCGACACGATTGCTTTTTCCCTTTAAGTAATGAGCCACCCCCATCGCCGGGTTCATCTCCAAGGTCAAAAGCCGTATCTGGAGTCGATGTAGCGATCCCTAGGCTCCATATAGGCTACCAGAAGCGTCGATTGGCGTCGAATTAGGTCAAATTGGAGCAAATTCTATCCAGCGGTTAGCGCACGAAAAAAGCCGCAACTCCCTATAAGCTACGGCTTTTCGAGGTCGGGGTGACTGGATTTGAACCAGCGACCTTTTGACCCCCAGTCAAACGCGCTATCCAGACTGCGCTACACCCCGATTTTTACATGTGGCGGCCCGTCACCGCCTGGTTGTGAACGCGTTGCGAATGCCACGGGCTCAACCGAGCTGATTCCAACTCGGCAACGGGTCCGAGCACCCCCGCCGAAATCAACCACCCCCCCGCGCATCGCGGTTATGTTCTGATTGTAACACGAACGGCGGGTTGAATCCAGGTCTGCTCCGCTGCGATTTGAGGCAAGTATATTTCAGGCGGTTGAATTTTTCCGGGTGGAACGCTGCCCGACGCAAGCCGTCCTCCCGTTGGTCGGACTCGCGGCGGAGAAAGTGATCCGCGACCGGTATAAACCAATCGTTCGTCCCAGCGGGCGTAACCATGGCCGGCGGCGGCATGGGGTGGGGGATTGTAATTTGCTAACTTATTGTCTTGAAGCACTTTACGTCCTAACCCCAGGCAGTTCATGGAGGCCGGCTCAGCGCGATGATCTCGCGACAAACCGACGTCTCGGATAACCTGAGCCCGGCGGAAACAGGTTATGATTGAGATCCGTGGACAAGAAAACAGTTTGGAGGAGACAATGACGCAGTTTTCCGATCGGCTGGCGGTGGCCGTAAAACGATGTGGGACCCCGGTCCTCGTCGGGCTCGATCCGCGTTTTCAAAACCTTCCCATTGGTTTGACCCGCGACGTGGCCCCAACGGACGCCCAAGCCGTGGCCAAAACGTACACGCGGTTTTGTTGCGATGTGATCGACGTGGTTGCCGAGCGGGTGGCGGTCGTGAAACCCCAAGCGGCGTTCTTCGAGCTGCTGGGCCCCCCCGGCATGGAGGCGCTTCGCGACGTGATCGCCTACGCGCGGCAAAAAGAGCTCCTGGTTCTTATTGATGCCAAGCGCAATGATATTGGGTCGACCGCGAGGGCGTACGCGGAGGCCTACCTGGGAGACTCACCACCTAGTAGCTGGGGAGGCCATGCACTGACCGTCAGCCCATATCTGGGAGGCGATAGTTTGGAGCCATTTTTTGAGATAGCGATCCATCGGGAGGCTGGTGTCTTCGTGCTGGTTAAAACTTCGAATCCGGGGGGCGCCTTGTTCCAGGATCTTCACGCGGATCACCATCCGCTGTACGAACATGTGGCCCTCTACGTGCAGCACTGGGCGGCGCGGACGGCCGGGGCGGCCGGCTACGGCGCGGTGGGGGCCGTGGTGGGGGCCACGTATCCGCAACAGCAGGCGGCGCTTCGCGAGCAGATGCCGAATGCTTGGTTTCTAGTGCCGGGTTTCGGCGCTCAGGGGGCCCGTGCCAGCGACGTGAAAGGCGCGTTCGCGGCGGACGGACTGGGCGCCCTGGTTAACAGTTCTCGTGGAATTATTTTCGCGCACAGCCGCCCAGAATACCGTGATCGATTTGGCGAGCGCCAGTGGCAAGAGGCCGTTGACGCCGCGACGCGCGACATGATTGAACAGTTGCGAAGTGAAACCCCCGCCGGACGACTCTCCGGTTCCTATCCGTAGCGATTGACTATTTGGTAACTGTTCACGGCTTCTCGTTGAAGAAGGAGGGAGGTCGTAGGCATTGAGCGTGGAAGGGCCAAGACCCTGTGCCGGGGCACGCGCGACGAGGAACCGCCGATATCCGCTAATGAAAGCTGACGCAAAACGGATTACAGGCTGAATTGTAACTTTTTAGCGAACTGAAGTAAGGCTCTTCCAGGCAATGAGGGTTGGACAACGGCCCCGTGGAGCGCGCGGGCCGCCGTCCGCCGTCATGGATCCTTGCCGGTCCAACGCGCGGGCGAGCGGACTCTGGTCTTGCGGTTAAACAGGGTACGTCATAAGGGCTTCGTGATCATGAAGCTAGGATTCTACTTCAGACGGCTAAAGTGTTACGCCGAATTCAAATCACGCTATGGGGACGGAAAAGGTGCGCATCGAGCGCAGGGGGATTCAAGCTGCGCGAGACGCTTCACCCCAGCGTTGCAAAAAAGAGTGACGCCACGGCGATGCCACGGGCTTGACCCTCACGTCACGACGCGTTCCTCGCTGCGCGCCGTGAGCAGATCGGCGATTTCGGGCATCAGTCCGTAGGAGAGGGCCAGGAACTTGAGGGGGTGAACGGTCGGTTTAGCCGTTCCCTGTTCCATCTGGATTTTGCAGGCGCTGCACTCGGTGGTTCCGACCTGGATGGAAGGAGACCTCAAGGCGGAGATCAGTCCCCAGCCCGCCCGTAGGCTTCCCCGATAATTCGACCGTTTGAGGCCAAAGGTGCCGGCCATTCCCGAGCAGGCGTGGGAGAGTTCCCGCACGGTCAAGCCTGGTATTAATCGAAGCAGGTTGAATCCCGCCATTCCCCCTTTCATCGCTCTGACGTGGCATGGCAGATGATACCCGAGCGCCACGTTGAGTGGATTGAAATCGAGTTTCAAGTGGCCCTCCAGATGCAGCATCCACAAGAACGAGCAGATTTCACTTGAGTTTTCGGCGACCAGGCGAGCATCATCATCGTCGAGTAGGTTCACGTACTCACGCGTCAAACAGAGTGCGGCCGCGGGTTCGGACGCCACGATCTTATAGCCTTGCCGCACGGCTTCGGCCAAGAGATGGACATTGGTGACGGCCATTTTACGGGCGATATCGAGGGCCCCCATGGAGATGGCGGCCATCCCCGACTGAGTTTGTCCGGGGGGAACATAGACGGAGATACCGTTGTGTTCGAGCACGGACACGCAGGCCTCGGCCAACTGCGTATCGTGCCAATTCGCGTAGATATCAACGAAGAACACCACCTTGGGTCCGCTGCGCCGCGTGGGGCGGGTCAGCCGCCGTCGATGTGCGACGCGGATGAAGCTTCGGGACGCGAATTGCGGTAGTTTACGGCCTTGCGCGATTCCAATGGCACGTTCGATCAACCAACGCATTGTGCGGCTGGTAATGGCCCAATTGGCCAGCCGATGAAAGGAGGCCCCCCACGAACAGAGCAGATCGAGTCGCGCCAGGAACCAATCGGCCGGTCGTAGGCCGTTCGTCGCCACGTACTGTGATTTGCACTCGATCATGAGTTTCGGGATATTCACGTGCGCCGGGCACTCGAGCTGGCACTGGTAACAATTGACACAGAGGTCGGCCACTTGTTTCAGCTCTTCCCCTTCCAGTTCGTGGGCATCGAGCTGGCCGGTCAGCACCGCCCGCATCAGATTCGCTTTCGCGCGGGGGGACGCTTCCTCGCGTGGACTGTACCGAAATATCGGACACATGCGCTCACTGGAAGCTTGAGTCCTACAATCTCCGCAACCATGGCATACGCGAGCCACCTGTTCCACCGGTGCGTCGTGCCAGAGCAGATGACACGCCATCTGATCGGGGCTGGGGGCAACGTCGTCCCGGGGCGTGGCACCATCCTCGACGGCCGGCTCGACTCGCCGCACCGTGACGGTTCGAAGATTAGCAGTGAGTGGTTGGGGCGAGTCCGCCACGATTTTTCCCGGGTTCAGGATGTTTTGCGGATCGAACAATCGTTTCACCTGAGCGAAGACCTCGTACAGCGGTCCGAACTGGCGTCGCATGAACCACGATCTACTCAGCCCATCCGCGTGTTCGCCGCTGACCGTTCCCCCACTTTCCAATACCTTCTCGTACAGGTCCTCGGCCACGTCTTGCATCTTCTTGACGTTATCCGGAGAAGCCAAGTCCAGGAATGGGCGCATGTGGAGTTGCCCGTGCGCGGCATGCGCGAACAGCGACGCGGTCACCCGGTGGGACTTGAGGACATTTTGCATCCGCACCAAAAAATCGGGCAGTTCGGTGGGAGGCACCGCAATGCCCTCGACAAAAGGCAGCGGCCGGCTCGATCCTTTGAGACTGTACAAACCCGGCACCACCCGACGGACCAAGCGCCAAAAGAGGGCGAACTCCTCCCGCTCCAACGCCAGCCGCGAATCGAACGCCAGCCGTTTGCGGCGTTGGATCCGGACGACCACGTCCTGTAGACGCTGCCGCACTTCGTCTTGTTCCTCCCCCTGTATTTCGACCAACAACATCGCTTCGGCGTCACGCGGAATCAAAAGATCGTAGCGAACGTCCGTATCCCGCGCGATACTCAACAGTCGCCGGTCCATCATGTCACAGGCCGACACCCCCATGC
>JBNJEM010000424.1:0-7024 GCA_051745935.1 Planctomycetota bacterium | reverse complement strand
GTCCGGAAGATTGTCATCCACGATCTTCCCGGCCGTGGTCCCCTCTTGCATCGTCGCCATATTGAACTCCAACAGGTAACGGTCGTCCGCTCCACCGGCGTTCGGCCAGCGTGCTTCCACCATCATCTGCCCATCGGCGAAAACTTGGTTGCCGTGGCCAAGGCTCAGTGCCACATCGGCCTTGTAAGTTGCCCCCTGGTACTTCGACCAGCCTCCCACTGGATCGCAGCCCGTAATGGTCACGTCCTCGCCCTCACAGGCTTCAAACACGATCGGCTTGTCCCGTGTACCGGAGACGTCAAGGGGTACCGTTTCCCGGTAAACGCCGGCTCGAATGCGGCAGATGTCACCCGGTTTCATCCGAGTCGCCGCCTGGCTGATCGTCTGGAAGGGGGCCGCGGCCGTTCCCGAGCCCTCTGCCGTGGCCTCACTGTCAACGATATAGACGGCCCCCGGCGTGGAAGAAGCAACAAATGTCCCCAAAAGTACCGACACGGCAACGGTCATGTGCAAGAAGTTGGGCATGAGCCTGCTCATCTTTTCTCCGGTCTCACCGGTTTCAAGTTTCGTAGCCGTTCACGGGTGCCGCTACACGACCTGGACACGCAAGGCCCGCATGGATGCCACGGGCTTGCCCCGTGGTCGTTCACGCTCGCCGCTACAAACCGGCCAGACACACCACCCCTGCCCGTCAGTAGCGTGGAACGTAACGGACCGCGGGACAAGCCCGTGGCATTTGCACCTCGAAAAGCCTTTCCTCAATATGTGCAACGGACGTGCGAACGTCCGCGGACATTCGTCTTTTCCTCGTGAACGGTTACCAAGTAGGCTTCTCGAAATGAAAAACTGACATCTACGGGGGTCCCATTCTACCACATCGGACGACGGTCAGCAGTCGTAGAGCGCCACGCAAGTGCTTCCCCACCGACAAAAGGTCCGTAGGGCTATCCTTCAGGCGGTCGGATTTGTCCGAGTGGAAAGCTGCCCGACGCCAGCCGTCCTTCCGTCGGCCGGACTCGCGGCGGACACAGTCATCCGCGACCGGTATATCATCGTGTGCGGTTTGGACAAACTGGTCGATTGGCGTGCTTCAGACGACCACGAAGCTAGCGGTTTCCTCGCTACGGCGAACCAGTCCCCCCTGGTTGTTCGTAGTGAAACTGAGTTCTGGGGGGAGTGTTGCGTCGTCAACATGCCGACACTGGTGCCTGGCTCGAAAGAGGGGGGGCGGCGAGACGTCCGTGTCGGTTCCACGCCCGGGGGGCGGAGACCTTTTTATTTCGACTTGATGGGGGAGAGTTCAATGGCTCGGCGTTTTCTGGTGCCGCTAGGGGGTATTATTGGGATCTGCGTTTGGTTGCTGGTCATTGTCGCGACTTTAGCCCAAGAGGCCCCGGCCCAGGAGGAGCCAGCGGAGAAGCCATCCACGACCGAGGCGGCGGGCGACGAACAGTCGCCTTCGGCCGAGAAGGCATCCTCGGCCGCGGCGGCGGCGGAGGAGGAGGAAGCAACGGCCGAGTCGCGATTTCAGGCCAAGTTCGCACAGTGGAAGGAAGTAATCCAGCACTTGCGAGCATTGCGGACGCAGTGGGAAACGGCCGCTGATGCCGATCGCCCGGCCAAGAAAAAGGAGTGGCATGCGACCGTGGCGAAAGGAGAGCGGATTCTACCTGACCTGGTGGATTCCGCCATCGCGGCATACCAGGCGGCACCCAACGAGGATCGGAAGAAAACGCGACTGTTGGCCAAAGCGCTCAACGACTATGTCGCTCGCGATCGTTACGAACCGGCGTTGGAGATCGCCAATGTTCTGGTGGAAAACGATTGCGATTTGCCCGTGGACGAAGTTGCTCAAGTGTACCGGAACGCGGGCATCGCCGCCTTTGCGATGAACCAGTATCAGCGAATGGAAGAGTTGCTGGCGAAGTCTCAAGAAAAAGGCGTGGTCGCGGAAAATGGCATACAGAAGCTGCAAGCCGATCTCGAAAACTACAAGGAAGCCTGGAAACGGGAAAAAGAACGACGGGCCAAGGAGGCTGAGGCGGATGACCTGCCACGCGTCAAGCTCGAGACGACCAAGGGGGACATTGTTGTCGAATTGTTCGAAAACGAAGCGCCCGATACAGTGGGGAATTTCGTCTATCTGGTGAAGCGTGGTTTCTATGATGAACTGACATTCCACGACGTGCAGTCCGGATTCATGGCGCAGACGGGATGCCCCCATGGCGATGGCACGGGAGGGCCGGGCTATACGATCTACGACGAGTGCGATAAACCGGGTGCTCGCAAACATTTTCGGGGCGTATTGAGCATGGCGAATAGGAACGTGCCCAATTCGGGCGATTCACAGTTCTTCATTACCTACCGGCCGGCGCCGCGTCTGGATGGTCGCCACACGGTGTTTGGGCGAGTGATCGAAGGGATGGACGTGGTGACGCGGCTACAGCGACGCACCCCCCAGGACCCGGAACCGCCCGAGCCCGACAAGATCCTCAAGGCGGAGGTGCTTCGCGACCGCGGGCACGAGTACCTGCCGAACAAAGTGCAATAGACCCCAGCATTGCATAAATCAGAGAATGCAATGCTCCCGAGCGTCGCATTTCATCGCGTCACACGCTCTTCGACGGGCCACGTTGAACGGGCTCTTCCGCCCGTGTTGATCCGTGTTCCGCCCAACTTCATCATTCGACATTCCTTGCTCGATATTCGATATTCCCTCCGTGCCTTCGGTGGTTCCAAAAATGTCCGTGAACGTTGAGGGGCTGGCAGCCCAAGACCCCATAACGAAACCATGCCGATTTCCCATAATCCAAGGGGCTTTGGACGCCAGAGCTCGGTTTTGTGACGGGCTGTAAAGTGCGATCGTCCTTTTAGGAACGGCTCAGAAATAACTTCGCCATTTTTCCGAGGGTGGCACTTTCCTGAGCGAGCGGCAAGACGCGTTCCCTCTCCAGAAAACGGGGATCGCGAGCGGAGCCACTGTGCCGGACGATTCGGAGGCACGTTGAATTGCGCCAGTTATTCTTGAGCGTCCCCTTAGCGACGCAACGGCGCATGGGCCATGAGCGCACGGGGGACGCGAACGGCGGCTGGAAAGGGAATTGAATATTGAATATCGAGCAAGGAATCCTGAATGACGAAGGAAAACCCCATCGTGGCCAAAAACTCAATCTCGTGCCACCCAGGCTCAAGCCCCACTCCCGTCCGGGGGTGGACGAGCGGAGCGGGGGCCGCTCCCCCTAAGGCCAGAGTCCGCTTACAGCGAGCGAAAAAACCAAACTCTTGCTTTCAAACCCCCTTGGATTATGGGGGCACGGGCGTGGTTCTTTGATGGGTTCTAAGCGGCACGTCCGATCCATCTTGGAACGCTGCAGCGGGCGGCGGCCCGCGCGCTCTGCAGGGCTGTCTTCAAACCCTCGCCGCCTGGAAGAGCCTTGCGTCAGTTGGCTGAAAAGTTGCGAACGCGTGAAAGGGGGCACATTGACGTATGTTGCCGCAAACAGGTAGACTCGTTGCATTCGCGGAAAGGGGCAATGCCCGCCAGTTGCGCCAGTTGCGCCAAGGGGGGGGTGGTATGTGAGGTAGCTTTGGCCAGCAGGTGCATTTACAGGCCGTAAAACCGAGCTCTCGCGTCCAATACCCCCTTGGATTACGGGACATTTTCATGGTTTTGTTATGGGGTCTTAGTCCGGCGAAGCTCAGGTGAAGACATTGGAGAAGACGAGCTAATGATGGAAACGACCAAGAATATTGAACAGTTGGCCATTGACACGATTCGAACGCTTTCGATGGACGGGGTACAGGCTGCCAAGAGCGGCCACCCGGGCACGCCAATGGCTTTGGCGCCGGCGGCGTATGCCTTGTGGAACCGGAGACTTCGCTATGATCCGGCAGCCCCTCGGTGGCCGGCTCGGGACCGCTTCGTGCTCTCGTGTGGCCATGCGTCAATGTTGCTCTATTCGATGCTTCACTTAGCAGGCGTGCGAGCCGTGGATACCGAGGGCAACGTTTTGGATGGTCCATCCCTGACGTTGGACGACTTGAAGAACTTTCGCCAGCTCGAGAGCCCATGCGCGGGCCACCCGGAGTACGGAGCAGCCGCGGGCATCGAAACCACCACGGGGCCGTTGGGGCAAGGGGTCGCGACCAGTCTGGGGATGGCGATGGCGGCCAAGTGGTATGCCGCTCGCTATAACCGGCCTGGTTTTGAACTGTTTGGATACAACGTGTACGCGATGTGCAGCGATGGCGATCTGATGGAAGGGGTATCCAACGAAGCGGCATCGCTGGCTGGGCATCTGCGGCTTTCAAACCTATGTTGGATCTATGACGACAACTCGATCACCATCGAGGGGAGCACGGAGCTGGCGTTCAGCGACAAGGTTGCAAAACGATTCAAAGGGCTCCGCTGGAATACCGTGAAGGTAAAAGATGCCAACGACCTGGCGCGTTTGGACGAGGCATTGCAAGAGTTCGAGGAAAGTGACAAGCCAACGTTGATCATTGTCAAGAGTGTGATTGGATATGGCGCGCCGAACAAGGCGAACACGGCCGAGGCCCACGGCGCGCCCTTGGGCGATGAAGAAGTGCGTTTGACGAAACGCGCGTTGGGCTGGCCGGAAGACCAGCAATTCCATGTGCCGCAAGCGGTGGTGGAACACTTTGCCGAGGGCATTGGCAAGCGTGGGGCGGCGCTGCGTGAAACGTGGCGCGGCCAGTTCGAGGCGTATCGCGAAGCGCATCCCGCGGAGGCTCAAGAGTTGGAATCAATCTGGGCGGGGGAATTGCCGTCGGGGTGGGAGCAAGGCGTACCGGTTTTCGAAGCCGATGCCAAAGGGATGGCCACCCGCGCCAGTTCGGGAAAAGTACTCAACCACTTGGCTGCTCATTTCCCCTGGCTGGTGGGCGGGGCCGCCGACTTGGCGCCTTCCACCAAGACGCTGCTGAACGATTCCTCCGCTGGTCATTTCAACGCAGCCAACCATGGCGGCCGCAATTTTCATTTTGGAATCCGGGAACATGCCATGGCGGCCGCCTGCAACGGCATGGCGTTGTCTGGCCTGCGACCGTATGGTGGAACGTTTTTCATATTCTCCGACTATTTGCGTCCCGCCCTGCGGCTCTCCTGCATGATGCGTCAAGGCGTGATCTACGTGCTGACTCATGACTCCATTGGATTGGGGGAAGACGGCCCCACGCATCAGCCCGTGGAGCAACTGGCCGCTTGCCGCGCGATGCCTCGCTTGCTGGTTTTCCGCCCCGCCGACGCCAATGAGGTGGCGGAATCGTACCGGGCGGCATTGCAGCACCAGGATCAACCGGCCGCCATTGTCCTCACCCGCCAAAACGTGCCCACCTTGGATCGCTCACGCGACCTGGCCCCGGCACACCACGTGGCCCGCGGCGGCTATGTGCTCCGGCACGCCCCGACCGGGCACGCTCAGGTGATCCTGGTGGGGACGGGAAGCGAAATTCATGTGTGCCTGGAAGCCCAGGAGCGGCTGGCGAGCGAGGGAATCGCCGCCAGGGTCGTGAGCATGCCGTGCTTCGAGTTGTTCGACTTGCAGGACGATGAATACCGTGAAAGCGTGCTCCCCGCCGCGATCACCGCGCGAGTGGGCGTGGAGGCGGGCGTGGTGCAGGGGTGGGAAAAGTACTTGAAGGCTCGCGGCGAGTTTGTCGGGATGAGCGATTTCGGCGCTTCCGGGCCCTATGAGAAACTCTACGAACATTTCGGTATCACGGCCCAAGCGGTCACCGAACGCGCGAAGCGATTGGTCGCCGACGAGCGTTGAGCATGGCCCCCCCCCGTCAGCTCCACCGCGACGCCGGTTTTGTCCGGTCCCCCCCCTCTCCGCAACTCCAGTTTGCTCAGTTTTCGGGGGTTTCATCCGCCCAGCGTCCGCCACGGTGCGTTGCTGTCAGATGAGGCGGAGAGCGACGAGCACTAGGAAAACCACCCAAAGACCAAGTCCCACGATACTGGTGATCAGGAGAGCTGGTTGTGGTTGTCTGGGAAAGGGCTCAATACCAGTTTGGGGCGATTCCTGATGGGCGGGCCGTTTCGGGTCTCTGGGAGTTTTCATGTTCGGTAACACGTTAGCCGTCTGAAGTCAGAAAACGATCCGTCGAAAGTTCGCATTGGCCTTGCGATTAAACCGATGCCATGTTTCCTCGCCACATGGCACTTCGCGAGCCCGGAAACCAACGCCCCCTCCGCGACGGATTGAACTTTCCGTCACCGTCTTCCACGCCCCCCCCGGGATTAACTCGCTTTCCGCGGCGGCGTGATTTTGAATTCCCGCTCGAACGCTTCTTCGAAATCAAACACGTTCTCGAAGTCTTCACGGCGATCCGACGCTGATTTCTTCATCATGCCAATGCCGATCAGATTATAGACAATCTCGCCAAAATCCCCCGTGGACCGGATTCCCCAACTATTGAGCACCACGCGGGCCATGAGGCCGAATTGTTCCAACGCTAACCGGCGAACGGCTTCGCAGAGCTGTTGGCCGGTCAGGTGCGCGTCCGGCGGAGGCTCTTCTTCATCGCTCGCGGCCGGTCTTGCCATCCCCAACTCATCCTGAGCATAAGCCAGGGCCTCGCGAATAAACTGATACGCCTCCAGCTTGTACCGTGAATCTCGCTCCAGCAGCTGCACAATGGGATGTGGTTGCGCGGACATCTTGCAATCGTATCTTTCGTGATGGGACTTCAGGATATATTTCAGGCGGTCGGATTAATCGGGATTGAACGCTGCCCCACGCAAGCCGTCCTCCCGTTGGTCGGACTCGCGGCGGACACACTCATCCGCGACCGGTATATTTCAGGCGGTCGGATTAACCCGGATTGAACGCTGCCCCACGCAAGCCGTCCTCCCGTTGGTCGGACTCGCGGCGGACACACTCATCCGCGACCGGTATAATTCAGGCGGTCGGATTAACCCGGATTGAACGCTGCCCCACGCAAGCCGTCCTCCCGTTGGTCGGACTCGCGGCGGACACACTCATCCGCGACCGGTATA
>JBNJEM010000423.1:0-7055 GCA_051745935.1 Planctomycetota bacterium | reverse complement strand
GAAATGTGAGATCTTCAAACAACCGCAAAAAGACATTTATGCGTTGTAAAAGACGGGCCTGGAGACCCGTCCTACGCCGTCTTTATGCAACAATAGGGTCCATTTTACCTTGGTGGGACTCATTGCACGGTCCGCATATACCGGTCGCGGATGACTTGGTCCGCCGCGAGTCCGACCAACGGGAGGACGGCTTGCGTCGAGCAGCTTTCCATCCGGAAGAATCCAACGGCCTGAAAGATATGTTGCCAATCGACCCCACTCGACAAATCGCCCGTCTGCGATTCCGCCTGGGATGTATCCTGGTACTGCGGCAATGGCTGAGGCTGTTCTTTATTTGGATCATGGTTTGGGCAACGGGGACGGTGGCGGTGCGAGCGGTTTTCCGTGTCGATCGGTGGACGCTAATGTGGGGGCTGGCGGGCTTATTGTTGGCCGGGGTGGTCGGGATGGTTTTGGCGTTGCGCAAGATTCCATCGGCGGCCGCGCTGCGGGCCGTATTGGACCGGCACGGGAACCGGGGCGGCTTGCTGATGGCGGCCGGCGACACCGATATTGGGGCGTGGACCCCGCGTATCAGCGACGTGTCGCTTCCCGTGGTGCACTGGCGTTTTGGCCGGCCGTGCCTGTTCTTGATCGGCGCTATCGCCTTTCTGGTCACCGCAGTGCTGGCCCCCGACCGTTCCTTCCCGTTGGGCCAGCGGCAGGGGTTAAGAATTGGCGGCGAGATCGAAAAACTCACGAACAAGCTTGAGGTGCTCGAGCAGGAGGAGATCCTCCCGCCCGAAAAGGCCGAAGCGTTGAATCAGGACCTTGAGCAGGTCGAGAAGGACGCCCTGGGAACCGACCCGGCGAAAACGCTGGAGACGATCGATCATCTGGAGCGTTCCTTTAACAAAGCGGCGGCCGACTCGGCCGACTCGGTCGTCAGTGAAACCGAAAGGGCCAGCCAACTGCAGGAACTCTCCGCGGCACTGCAAGCCGTGGAGAGCGAAATGGACCCGACCCGGTTTGGCGAGGCCATGAAGGAATTGGCCCAGATGGCGACGAACGCCGCTTCCGAGGACGAGATGCTGGCCCGGGAACTCTCCGACGAACTCCGGGAAGCCTGCGAGAGCGGCTCCCTGACGGCCGAGCAGCTTGAAGCGCTGCGCGAGTCCCTGGAGGAGTGCAAAGCGGGTCAGCGAGCGAAGCTCGAACGGTTGGTCGCCGCGCGACTGGTCGACGCGGACAAGTTGGCGCTGTGTGACAAACGGGGAGAACGCGATCCGGAGGCCTTGAGGGCGGGGTTGTGCGAGGGACAATCGTGTGCCGCGGCGCTTGCGGGGAGCTTGCCGGGACGCGGGGGGATCAACCGTGGTCGGGGGGATGCGGCCATGACCTGGCAGGACGAGGTCGCCCAGGAAGATGCCGCGTTCAAGGAGAAAGTCCTGCCGCCGTCGGCCGTTGCCTCGTTGAAGGAAAGCCGGCTGGCCGCGATCAGCGCGGGAACACCGACGGAGGCCGGGCCGTCCGGCGGCTCGACCGGCGGCGTGCTGCAATCGGCGCAAGGGGGCGGCGGCGAGGCCCACACGCAACGAATCCTTCCGAAACACGCCCAAACCGTTCAGCGCTATTTCGATCGAGGCAACCAATGACCGCCCCATCGTCGCCCGAAGTCCTCCTGCAACCCGAGGAAGTCGCTGCCGTTGTCGAGTTGGCCGACCGTATTCTGGACCAAATGGACCAGGTCTTGCTTGGCCGCCAGCAGTTGCACCGGATGGTACTGACCGGGATCCTCAGCCGCGGGCACATTCTGCTCGAGGGGCTCCCGGGCCTGGGCAAGACGGAAATGATCAAGGCGCTGGGGGACATTTTACGCCTGGAGTTCCGCCGTGTGCAGTTCACGCCCGATCTGATGCCCAGCGACATCTTGGGCACGCATATTCTGCGCGGGACCTCGGATGGCGGCCGAGAGATGACGTTCCAGAGCGGTCCGGTGTTCACCAACATCCTGCTGGCCGACGAAATCAACCGGGCCAGTCCCAAGACGCAGTCGGCGTTGCTTGAAGCGATGCAGGAGCGATCGGCAACGTTACTGGGCACGACCCGCCCGCTTCCGGACCCGTTCTTCGTGCTGGCCAGTCAGAACCCGATCGAGCTGGAGGGAACCTATCCGCTGCCCGAGGCTCAACTGGACCGTTTCCTGTTCAAGCTTTCGGTCGACAATGTGTCCGCGGACGTGCTCGAGGGCATCATTGCCACGCGTCGCCGGGGTAAACCGCCGGTGCCCAGTTCGCCGCTTTCCGCCGACGAGCTTTCATCGCTGTTCGCGGCCATGGACCGCGTCTATTTGCCCCGGCCGGTGGCGCGCTACATCTCGCGCCTGGTGGCGGCCAGCCATCCCGGCGGCCGCGAGGCGACCACCGACGTGAACGCCTACGTGACTTATGGGGCGAGTCCCCGGGCGGCGATTGCCATGGCCGAGGCCGCTCGGGCTTACGCGCTGCTGGCGGGCCGGCCGAGTGCGGGATTCGAAGACGTGCAGGCCGTCACCCCGGCCGTGATGAATCACCGGCTGATCCTGAATTACAAGGCGCGCTTTGATCAGGTCAGCGAACTCGCCGTGGTTCACGGCCTGGTCGATTCGCTGGACGAGGCTGGTTTGAATTTGCCCGCCGACGTGCGGATGGAAAAGGAGCAGTCCCCATGAGCGAGAGAGCCTTTGACGCGCCGTTGAACCACGGGCGACGCCAGAGTGTGTCTCGCCCACTGCTGGCCCTGGCGACCTGCGTCACGATCGCCCTCGCCCCGGTCGTTGCCGAGGGCGGAGAACGGATCGGCGACGTGGATGTAAGCATTCAGCCGTTGCCCACCATGGACTCCGGCTCGGGCATCGCTCGGGGCACGTCGCACGGCTATGTTGAATTTCGCGTGAAGTTGAAGAACCTGTCGCAAGAGAACCGCGTGGTGCGTCTGGCTATTCCTCCCACCCGAGACGGCGTAGTGGATCATGGCGTCATGCTGAGGCGGACGGTTCAAGTGGCGGGCGGGCAGGAGGCGTGGGTCTCGCTCTTCCAACCGCCCACGCAACTCGCCGTTGAAACGCTGGAAGTCTCCGTGCAGGGCGTGCCGGACCCGCTCCGCCTGTCCACGCGAAGTTCGTATGAGGGAATCGACCACCGCTCCAGTGTGCTCGCCGTGCTGCTCAGCCGCGACGTTCCGCGGGAATTTCGCGAGCTGGGAGGGCCCGGAGCCGAGGGCGGAGCCGATTCGGGCCCGGAGCCCGCGCGGCCGAAGCCGGCCGGCCGGTCGACTTCCCACGACCCGTTCACCTTTTTTAGAAGCGAGATGGCCGTCAGCCAGTGGAGCCCGAATTGGTTGGGCTACTCGTGCTACGATGCGATCGTGGTGACGGAAAAGGAGGTCGAAGAGATGACGCCGCGGGTGCGATTGGCCCTGCGGCGATACCTGGAATGCGGCGGTACCGTATTGGTACACGGCCGGACAGTTCCCGCCGCGTTTTCGCGGGGCGGGGGACCGGCGGGGCAAGGAACGTACCGCGTCGGGTTCGGCTGCGCGGCTGCCAGCCTCGCCAGCGGCTCGAATTGGAAGACAACTTATACGAAACTGGCGGACCTACGGATCCCAAACTATCGCCCCGATACAAAACCCAATAATCTATACGAGCTGCTGGTCGCCGAAGCGACGGTCCCCGTCCGCGGACTGTTCCTGCTCGTATTGCTCTTTGGCCTCGTCATCGGGCCGGCCAACCTCTGGGTGCTCTCCCGGATCAAGCGGCGGATCTGGCTCTGGTGGAACGTGCCGGTGATATCGCTGGCGACCTGTCTGATCGTATTCGTTTACTCCGTGGCGTCGGAGGGCATCACCGGCCATGGAAAAACAGCTAGTTTGACACTCTTGGACGAGCGCTGCCACCGCGCGACCACGATCGGCTATCTCTCCTATTACTGCCCCTTGTCTCCTTCCGCCGGTCCCCGATTCGGCGTCGACACCGACGTGGCGATATTGTCGCGTCAAGAGTCCATCCGTTTTCGGCCTGACTTGGACGACCTTCGGGTCGTGGATTGGACCCGCGACCAGCACCTCTCCTCCGGATGGGTCAAAGCCCGCGTGCCGACCTATTTCCAGATCCGCAAAAACGAGGACCGGCGCGAGCGGCTGACGGTCGAGCAACGGGCGGACGGGTCGCTGAAAGTGGTCAACGCTTTGGGCGCGGACATCCAGCGGCTCTATGTGGCGGACCGCTCGGGCAACATATTCGTGGCACGCGGAATTCCGGCTGGCGCGGAGGCGACGGCGGAGGCCGTTCCCCATCCGGCGGTCTCCGAATCGCACCACACATCCGTGCGAGACATCTTTCGCGACACGCATTGGCTGGACGATTTCAAACAGTTGGGTAAAGAAGACATACCGCGGGGCATGCTCTCGCCCGGCTGTTACATTGCCTATCTGGATAACTCCCCTTTTATCGAGTCGGCTTTGGCCGAAGTCCGCGCCGAGGACTCGATCGCGATCGTCTATGGCATCTCCAAGGAGCAAGACGATGGACGTTGAAATAGTCAACCTGAAGCGACACTTCGGCAAGACGAAAGCGGTCGATGGCATCTCGTTCCAGTTCTCCTCGGGGAACGTCTTTGGTTTTGTGGGACCCAACGGCGCGGGCAAGACGACCACGATGCGAATCCTGGCCACGCTGGACGAGCCGACCGGCGGCGACGCCTGCATCAATGGCGTGTCGGTGGTGGACGAGCCGCAGCAGACGCGGCGCTACGTGGGCTTCATGGCTGACAGCTTTCCCGATCACCGTGACATCACCGTTCACGAGTACTTGGACTTCTTCGCCCGGGCATACGAGCTGCGAGGCGCGAAGCGGCACGCGGTGGTGGAGCAGGTCGAGGAGTTCACCAAGCTCACCGGCCTTCGCGACAAGTTCCTCCGCGCCTTGTCAAAAGGAATGAAGCAGCGGGTCAGCTTGGCCCGAGCGGTTATTCACGACCCGCCGGTCCTGGTACTCGACGAGCCGGCGGCCGGCCTCGATCCCCGGGCGCGCGTGGAGCTGCGCGAATTACTCCGAGTGCTCGCCGACCGTGGCAAGGCCATCCTGATCAGCTCCCACATCCTCACCGAGCTGGCCGAAATCTGCAACGGGGCGGTCATCATCGAACAAGGCAAGATCCTGAGAGCCGGTTCGATGGAGCAGATCGTCAGTGGCGAGTCCAAAGTGCGGACGATCGCAATCCGTGCCGCCGAGGGGCCGGGACGTCTCCATAAAGAACTGCTTCAAGTTCCTGCCGTTCAGGAGGCCCGAATCGTCGGCGAGGCAGTCGAGATTTTGGTTGACGGCGACGAGAATACCCATAGCGACATCTTGACCCACCTGGTCGGAAAGAACTTCCGCATCTTCGATTTCCGCCAACACCAGGTGGATCTCGAAGACGTCTTCATGACCATGACGAAAGGGGAGGTCCAATGAGGCAACGGTTCGCGGGGGCATCGGCACTTGGCGACCGGGTGAACCCGGTGGCCGTCAAGGAGTTTCGCCAAGCCGTTCAAAGTCGCTGGGTCATCGCCGTGTTGATGCTGTTTTTGTTGATCAATCTGGCCATTATCGGCGGCTACCTGATGCTTTCGGTGGACGCTGCCACCAGTACCACCGGAGGGCGAAAAATATTTGCCGTTCTGCTGACCTTCCTGATGATCACGTGCATCGCCTTCGTGCCGGCTTATACCGGACTCCGGCTGTCCCTGGAACGGAACAACGCCGACATTGACCTGCTGTTCATTACCACGATCACCCCCGGCGCCATCGTCCGCGGCAAGTACGTTACCGCCATGGCCTTGACGCTGCTGATCTTCAGCGTCTGCATGCCGTTCATGATCCTGACTTATCTGCTCCGCGGCATCGATCTGCCCACCATCTTCGGCATATTGGGACTCGGCTTCGCCCTATGCGCCTTGGCCAATGCCATGGGACTCTTTGCCGGCTCGGTATCGGGAAGCTGGTTCATCCGAGGTCTGGTCATCGTGGGTGTGGCTTTAGCGCTGCTATATATGACTATCGGCTCGCTGGGCCTGGCTCAAAGCGTGCTGATTTTCGGCAGGGGGATGTTCGGCCTCGGCGCGGGGTGGTGGGCCGGCATGGCGACCGGGTTACTCTTCGGAGCCCTGGGGATCGGTCTCCTCCATGTCTTGGCCGTGGCGCTGATGAGTCCGAAGACGTCGAATCGCATGTTTATCCCTCGCCTCTACATCACCGCCACCTGGCTCATTACCGGCATCGTCATGTTGGCGTGGGGCTATGTAGTGGGACGCGAATACCTGCTCTCGGCCTGGATCGTAATGAGCGGGGTTGCTTTGTCGGGGCTGGTCGTCGCCGCGCTGGGCGAGCGCGACGGCTGGAGTGCGCGCGTGCGGCGGACTATCCCCCGAAACCTGATACTGCGACCATTGGCATTTCTGTTCTACACCGGATCGGCCGGCGGCATCGCCTGGTGCATACTGCTTTTCGCCGCCACCGCCCTCCCGGTGCTTGCTTGGGACGCGGCGGGGTCGAGCGCGGGGGGGCACGATTTGCTGGAAACTCTCGGTTATACCAGTCTGTTCTTCGGTTACATCCTTTGCTATTGCCTGACCACGGCCGCGCTCCGTCCCGTGCTGTTTCGCGACGTGCCGACGCCTCACCTGTCGGTGATCGCCCTCTTCCTGGGAGCCATGATGTGCATGGGCCCCTGCCTGTTGGCGTTTTTCTTCGAACAGTCCATGTGGTCAGATGTCCCCTGGTATACGTTGGGCAGCCCGATGGTTTTGACAACGAACGACAGCCAGGCCCTCTATTCAGCCGGTGGACTCGTCGCCGTGTGGCTCGCCATGGCCGCGGTTGCCAGCGCCGGCTGGGCCTTCGGTCAGTGGCGACGATTCCTGCCCTACCACGCCGAGCAACCCGCGTATGAGGCGGTCGAAAACAGGATGCCTGATTCGCAAACGGAGTACCAAAGGGAAACAGTGGGCCAACAATCATCATGAGTTTCGCGGCGCTCTTGAGATCGGAAATGCCG
>JBNJEM010000422.1:0-7088 GCA_051745935.1 Planctomycetota bacterium | reverse complement strand
GGCCGGTCAGTGGATCCCGGCCACAAAGAAAAGCGCGGCGGACGCAGCGAGTCGAACAGTGAAACGCCGCCTTACGAGTTTGAGTTCCCCCCAACAATTTACGACGCGCGCATGCAACCATCGGACAGCTCCCTTATCCTGGGGGACCGGGATCGGATGGCGCATTCGCCGTGGGATCGGCTTGACGCTGATCCGGTCATGGTCCCGACATGTTGAGATCCGCCCGCACTTCGCGCGTTGCCCGTACCCTACCCGATCGGGCGCCACGCTGTCAACTCGGTGCTCGCACGCCTTGGCGGCCCCGGATGGCCGAACGACCGGGTTTTGGCATGTTTCGACGAAACTCATATACCGAGAGCGACATACACCTGTCATCGAGGCGTTGGATTCACCCAGGGCCCGGGTGCAGCCTCTGATTTCCCTTCCATGACGACCGGGCCAACCGCCGTACCCGATCCGCGCGGCCAAGTCCAGCAGGGATTTCAGGGTGTCTGGCATCGCCATGCACCTGCCAGGAGCCGCTTTGGTCCGACCGCCGCGATGAGATAACAGCCCCGTCCGGGAACGGCGCGGGAGCAGCCATCGTGGCCGCCCGCCCGTGCCAGCGGGCCTTCATTGCGGCCTCACCCTGTCCGACACTTGCCGAATACTCCCGGTTGGAAGGATCGATTCTGATTCGGCTTTGGCCCTCGCATGTGGGCATGTCTCGCGCGTCACACCCTGGCCGACCAAAACACCGGCCACAGCCCCTGTGCCGCGCCGGAAAACCCAGGTAGCTGGGGTTCTGTGAGATTCTTGGGCGTGTTAGCGGCCGGACCCGGCAAGCGCGCGGGGGGGCCGAGTGGCTGTAGGCCCATGTCGTGCGCCGAAGTCCGGGATTCGCCCGGGATGTTGTTGAGTGCGGGGTTTCCCACGTGTAGACTGTGGATATGGAACAAGAAAGCGACATTCTGAACCGAGTGAGAGACGCTGCGCGGAGGCGGATTCTCTTCCTCCCCCATGCTCTGCGGCAGATGCTCCGACCCGACCGAATGATCCGCAGGAGGGAAGTCAGGGAGGTGATCGAGGAAGGCGAGATCATCGAAGACTACCCGACGGACGCCCGCGGCCATAGTTGCCTGATGCTCGGGAAGCGCGCTGCACGTCCTATCCATGTTGTCCGTGCGCCGAAGGATGAATACGTCGCAGTAGTCACGGCGTATCTGCCTGATGAAGACGAATGGTCAGGCGATTTCAAGACGAGGAAGAAGAGATGAAATGCATTCATTGCCAAGGCGAACTGAAACGTGGCACGCCCCCCCTTCACATCGATCGGAAGGGATGTCACCTGCTTCTTGATGCCGTTCCCGCTTGGGTGTGTTCGCAATGCGGTGAACCTTATTTCGATGAAGCGGAAGTCGATGCCATCCAGGATCTGGCGGAATCGATGGAGAAGCAAGCAGGTGCGCTCACTCACAGCGCATGAGAAATATAGCGAGCACGGCGCTCAACGCGACGCGTAATTTGACGCTCGTCTGTCAAGGGGTTCTCTTGAAGAATGCAGTAGAGGGAGGTCACGTTGTGATACGTTTTGCGACCTTCGCCTGGGCCTGTTTTGTGGGCGCTTCACTGATGGCCAACGAGCCTCCGGGCCGTACCTACGACTTATCGCGCGTGCAAGGGGCTGAGCGTTTCGAAGGTTCAGAAGAAGCCCGGCGCCTGCTCGAACGCCAGGGGTTCGTCGTTACGGAAAAACAGTTTCGCCAAATCTTCGAAGCATACCTGTCACTGCACGGCGGCACTTCGGTGCCGAAGTTCATCACCGTTGACAGCGCGTGGCACACCTACCACGTGCTGTTGGAGGCGGGCGTGCAGCGGTTCGAAGAAGGGCAAGCAGTGACCCTCACCAGGTTCTCGCGCGAACTCTACCGCCTGGCACGCATGAAGATTGGGGCAGCCGGCGACGTGTATGACGATTTGGCCCTTTTCGCCGGCGTCGGCTGGACGTTACAGAACGAGAATGCCCTTTCCAAATTGCACGTCAAAGACCGGCGGAAGGTGCAGGACGTCTTGACGGTTCTTCGCCAGGGTGGACCGCCTCGGCGCGTGCTGTTCTTCCGCTTGCCGGTCATGCCTGAGCAATACCGCGCGGCGGGCTCCTACCTCCACAATCCAAGGTTGGCAGGCTACTTCGCTGCTCGGAAGTGGTACGCCACCAACGTGTTTCGGGTCGCTTCCCCAGCGGAAACGAAGCGGGCGTTTCACGTGGCGCTCTTGATCGAGTCCGACACCGATCTGAAAAGGTGGTATGAACAACTGACTGCCCCGTACGATGCCTTGCTCGGGCCGGCAGAGGATGCCGGGGTAGACCGGTATGTAAGCCTTGCACAACGGACCATGGGCCAAACACCATCGCCGGAGCATATTCACGCGAAGCTCGAAGGTTTTCGCGAGCGAGCCGCGAAATTGCCTGCCCCGAAGATCCTCGACCAATATGTGCTTCCCAAGAATTACGAACAGTTTGGGCACGTGACCAAAGGATTTCGGTTGTTTCCACCCCGACGCGTTCCTTCAGCCGTCCTGTTTCAGCGCACGGTCGACCCCCAGGTGAAAGATCGAATGTTTCCGTCGGGTTTGGATTTCTTCGCGACCGGCCCAATGGCGAGCGAAGCGGGACGCCGCGCCCTGCGGCACTTGACTGACGACGCGACGGCTGAGGCTATTCTTGCCGTCCAAACGGTCAAACTGCCCGACTCGCTTCACGGTCAAGCCCTCTCTCTGCTCCGCCGACTGCGGGAACCGCTGCCGGAGCAGGTCCCCGGACCTTTGCGTACCGCCGCATGGCAGGACAAACAGCTCTTCACGCAACTAGGAGCGTGGGCCCAGCAGCGCCACACCTGGGCCTCCCACACAAAAATGACGATTCATTACGGTGGATTCACGGACGAACCGCCGGGCTATGTGTCGCCGTATCCCGAGTTTTTCCGGGGCCTCGCCCGGTTGTCGCGAAACGCTTCCGGGGTGCTTCGTGAGGTCAATAACCCAGAAGCGCGGGGCCTGGTCGCAGGGCACGCCTTGCTCGATCTCGTCGCGGCGGCTCGGCGCGTCGATACGGCAACGGAGAAGCAAACAGGGTCTTCCACGAGCGACTGTTCGAAAAGCCAGCGGCTGCGCGAATTCGGGGAAGCTGCTGCTGGGATCGGCGAACAAGTTATCCCGGTCAACTCCGAGAATCTGGATGCTTGGAGGCCATTGGATTATGCCTCACTGGAGCGAATTGCGGGGCGCTGGATCGAATCGACAACACTCTCGCAACGCGACCGTGAACTCATCGCACTCCTTTCCGAGGGTGAAACCAAGGCGCCCGAGTACCTCGTGGAGTTTGCCGATCTGTGCGATCGGCTGGCGGCCATCGCGGAAAAGCAGCTAGCCGGCACGCCGTTGAGTGAGGAAGATGTCAAGCTTATCAAGGGCTACGGCAAAACGCTTGCTCGGTTCCATTTCTACGGCGGGAATTCGTATCTGACACCCCGCGACGATTTCCCTCAGGTGGTGCCCATCTTCTCCAGTCCGGTCGGCAATCACAACGAGCTGCTGTACGCCGGTCTGCCACGGCCGGAAGCGATATACGTTATCATTCACGTGGACGATCGCCCCGTGTTGCACCGTGGGGCCGTGCTCAGCTATCGGGAGTTTCGACGGCCGATCGACGAGCCGCTGGACGATGAGTCGTGGGCGCGGGAAGTCCGGGAAAGTCGGATCCCGCCGCCGCCGACGTTCACCTCTTCGTTTCGGCAAACCATCACGGAACAGGAAGTCGCCCGGATGCTGCGACGCGGCAAGCGGTACTCTAATGCCGCCTACATCGCTGGCGACATGATCACCGACGCCATGCTCGATGCACTTATGAAGGGAGAATCGGAAGACCTCCAATGGCTTCATGAGCAGATAGCACGGCGTGTAACGGAAACCCATCTTCCTCGACTTCTGACTTACCTGGAGAAGCACGACCACGATGGGGAGTTGCCGCGTGAAATCGTGTCCTGTGTCGCGGCACTCGACTGGCGGCCGTATCGGAAACGGCTCCTTGCCCTGCTGCATCGCGACGCAATTGAAGTGCCCAACGCCGCGGCCCGTATTCTCGGTCGACGCCCGGATGACTTGGATACGACTGTACTCGCTCGACATTACGAGCAGGGAAGGCGGCGGACCAAAAGGCTCATCGGCTATCTCCTTGGCCAGTTGAAACACCCTGACGAACGGGCGTTTGAGCTGGTGCTTGAAATGATGGACAGCAAATATCCCGACTTGCGTTACCAGGCCGTGCTCGCGGGGTCAAGGTGGCAGGCCAACGGCGTACAATCGGACGAGCTGCCGGAAACGTTGAGACGAGGATTGATTGACGGAATCGAGGATAAGAACGACGTGGTCGCTGGCACCGCTGTCCAGGCGGTCGTCGCCTTGGGGCTGACAGAGGCTGCGCCGACGATGCTGAAGCGTCTCAAGGATGAGACTGCCGTTTTAGATCCCCAGGACGCGGCACCGGTAGGGCTGGATGACGTGCCGGGGCGTTGGCTTAGCGGTGGATTAAGCCTTGTTTCCGAACTGCTGGCCGGCATCGAAACTTTCGGTTATCAGCCGGCCACCGAGCACCTGCGCGCAATGGTCAAATCTAAACCGGATGTCGTGCGCGGGAAGTGCGTGGGAGACTGGGGGCCGGAGGCGCTTGACACGCTGGTGATCTTGAAACCGACCCAGAAGACCGAGTTATGGAAGTCGGTCATGCACGACGCGGACGTCTGGGCTGGAACACGATCGCGGGCGGTGGAAAGGCTCGGGGCGACGCACGAGCTCGCACACGTCGCCGACTTGCTGCCGTTGCTGAAGGAGGACGCGGAACTCGGTCACTACTCGTTCAGCCCTAACTCATTCAGCTCGGACTATCAAGGCTTTTTCGTGCGGCCCAAGTTCCTCGGTGGGAGCGCGGCCTTGGCCGTTGCGATGCTGCTGTGGTCGGCAGATCCGGACAATCCGAAGCATAATGAGATTCAAGAAGAGGCTGTCGAGGCATTGATTCCAGAGCTTCGCACGGCAAACGGACGGTCGGCCTTGGCCGCTCTCGCGAGCATTGAGCGCGACGACGCCCTGAACCGGGTCATGCGGGTGGCAATGGATCGGAAGCTTCCCGCGCCGACGCGCCTTACGGCCCTGGACTTGCTGGAGCGTACGTCCTTTGAGCGCGTGCCGATTATCCCGGGGGATCTTCATCAGGATGTCCGACATCTGAAGCGACTCCTGCCATTGATTCAAGACGATACCGAGGCCGATTTCAGGACGATCGGACACAGAGCCGCGTGGGTGGTAGCCAGATTGGCTCGCGCACTGGCCGAAAACCCCGAACACGCGAAGGACATCGCACAAGTCCGTGCACACCTGGCCTCGCTGTTGGAAACGCGGCATGCTTCGACGGCGTTCGCGGCGTTAGAGGGAATTGACCCGAAACAAGCATCCGCGGGTCTGATGGCCGTTGCCAACAATCGCGAGCTTGCGGCCGAGTCGCGCGCCAGGGCACTGAACCTAATAAAGCATTTGCCTCGCGAGGCGGCCCTTACCCAGTCCATGACGCCGCTGCTGGCGGACCAAACCGTCGCCGAACAGCACAAGAGGATCTGCGACCTCGTCGCTCGGATGATTGCCGTGCAGCTCAAACTCGATCGTCCATTCACGCGATCCAGCCGGCTGGAAGACCGCAACGCCTTTGTCGAACGCGTCCGTAGAGCGATCCAAGAGGGCGATGATTAATGTTGGGATAGGCCTGCTTCCGCATTCACGGCTGTCACATTGACGTGCCCCCCCGGGCAGCAACGGGGGGCAGTGAATTCTCTGAGGCGTGCTGCCATACTGCGGCGATCTTCAGACATCCCGCCTCCGGGAAAGGATAAAGTGAAGACGTGGATTGAGCGAATTGAAACCGTTCTCGCCGCCTGTGAGCACCACGGGAATGACGAACAAAGTGAACACGAAGGGGAAGAACATTTGTGGCTTAGGACTCCGTCCTGAGTAGGAGCGGCACTGCCCTATTACAATTCACGCACCACTCAATGCAACACGCCCCGAAAATGCAACGGGAAGCCACAACGCGCGGCTGGCACCGGCACGCGGGCCACCGGCATCAACCCGCATTCCACGGCAAGGGCACATCACGGAAGGTCACGATGTCCGGGTCAGCTTTCAGCACCTCATCGCGATCGTAGGGCCACTTGGATTCGTTCAGCTCTTTCTTGAACAAAAATCTCAGAAATCGCCACATATCGGATGCGGCGATGTACGCAGGAACGGAATCGTCCTCCATCGTATCAATGAACATGACCGGTTCGCCTTCTCCGAACTCACCTCTGCACGGAACCACGTAGTAGTTTCCGCATCCATCGCCTGCAACCGGTATCCATCCTTTCTCGTGCCAGATCGGGCGTAGTGCCATTAACCGTTCAATATCTAGGGCCTCCCGCCGTGGTTCGATTCCGAACACGCCTCCAGGACCAACACACGGCCCATTGCTCGCAAGGAGCCAAGCACGCAGTTTTGTCGGAACCCTCAATCCAATCCGCTCTTCGAATCCTGCCATGTCGCTTTCTGTCGCGCCGGGTGGCGTGTCCTCGTTGGGAGGCGCCGGAACCTTTGCTAACAGCCCTAGAACTTCCGCTTCAAGAGACATTGAATCACTCGTCTCGGTGATGGCCGCGTCGGTGGCGGCCCGTGCCTGGGCCAGCCGGTCCAGCGCGGCGGCCTTGTCGGCGGCGAACTCGGCCAACTGATCGGCGATGTCCGCCGCCACCTCGTCCCGGGCGGCCAGCACGTCGGCGTAGGCCGCCCCGCCCTCGGTCAGTATCTCATCCACGATCGAGGCCGGCAAGTCGGGCCAGGGATGGTCCGTTTCGATGGTCGAATCGTTCTCGACGATCGACCCGACGTGGGGCGCGATCACCGGCGCCGTGACCGGACCGCCGGCCCGGACGGTGCCGATGGAGTGCTCGGCCCGGATCACCCCGCCGATCCCGTCCCAGGCCCCCACGCTGCCGATCCGTCCCCCCTCGGCCCAGCCCGCGGCG
>JBNJEM010000421.1:0-7104 GCA_051745935.1 Planctomycetota bacterium | reverse complement strand
CCCGCCTTACTCCGAGGTCGAATCCGCCGCCGGCGCGACGCGTTGACCGAGTTGCCCGTCGACCATATACAATGCCACGGGATTGTCTCCAACCATTTTCAGCTTGTCCACGATGGATTTCGCGTTCGACTCCTCCTCGATCTGCTCGGTGACGAACCACTGGAGAAAGGTGTTTGACGCATGATCCTTCTCAGTCAATGCCAGGTCCACCAAGTGGTTAATCGACGCGGTGACCTTCTCCTCGTGGCCCAACGCTTCCTCGAACACGTTCAGTGCCGAATCCCACTTGCTCTTCGGGACGTCAAGCTGTCGCAGCACGACTCGCCCGTCGCGCTCATTGATGAAATCAAAAAACTTCATCGCGTGACTCAGCTCCTCCCGCGCCTGGATCCGCATCCAGCTCGCCATGCCGGCGAGATTTTGGGAATCAAAGTATGCTGACATCGACAAATACAGATACGCGGAGTAAAGCTCCGCATTGAGCTGGTCGTTAAAGGCCTCTTGAATTCTCGCGTTGAACATGTCCATCCATCCTTTCAGATATGAATTTCCACTCCGTATCACACCGCGTATCCGGTTGGAGACACGGCTGAGACACCGTTTTATGGGCCGAAAACCGGGCTCCGCATCGAGAGCCTACCCTTGAGCAGCCACCCAAGGGATTCGTTCTACCGTTTTTGTTCGTGTTTAGTCTCAAGACGAACCCGCGCCAAGTACTCAATCCCAAGTGTCTCCGATACCCTCTGAAATTTCAAATCTGGCGGCTCGCTCGATAAGTCCATCAGAGCCAAGAACTTCCGGTAATCACGGGACCGGATGTGTCGCCGCAGATCCTCCTCGGTCTCCCAATCCTCGACGTAACACAATACGCTCTCGTTTTGGAAATCCGTGTACGAACCACAATGGATACATCCTGGTTCAGCACTCGTGGGGCCTAACAGCGAGCGGACGAGCCGCGCGGCCTCCGGACGCTTCTCGGTCGGCACCACCACTCGCAGACTCGCGTGAATCATTCGCTCTCCTTCTCTTGCAATTACCGCACCGAAGAGTGCAATTCATGTGCCAAGCCGCGCGAGAGACCAAGCAACCGCGAGTAACTCGAGCGACAGCCCCGGTTTGCCCTCCAGTGCCGACCACTGTTCCAGCCGCGCCCGTACACCAAAAGCCACGACATAATGGAGGATGCACGATATATCGTGGGTTCGTCGGGGGTTGGCAGGTGAGGTCGCCGTGGCGCCCTAGCCGGGCCGGGCCTGGAGAAACGCGGAAAACGGCCCGTTGAGGAAGTCCAAAACAGCTGACCGAGCGAGAAACCAATGGTCGATAGTTTGGCTTGACGCCTACACTCGGTGCACCGCCTGCACGGAAAATGGTCAGGCCGATCTGTTGCCGATGCTCCAGAAACGCCCGGCCGCATGAGCTCGGCCATCGTCTATGGCGTCATCGGCCTCGTGGATCCATTCCGCGCCGTGACGGCCTTGAGGGCGAGCGGACGAGTATTGCCGCCGATCGCTCCCGCGTTGATTGTAGCGTGCTCCGCGATGATCGGGGTCAATCTTCTGGTCAGACCAGACCAGGTGAAGCGATATCTCGGCCAAGGGCGGGGCGCCAAAGCATTGTTTCTACCCTAACGTTGCAAACAGTATATGTAGGACGGGTCTCCAGGCCCGTCTTTTCAAGTACGAAATCGTACTTGATCTGGTGTCCGCGGATCTCACGAAATGTGAGAGCTTCAAACAACCGCAAAAAGACATTTATGCGCTGTAAAAGACGGGCCTGGAGACCCGTCCTACGCCGTCTTTATGCAACAATAGGGTCTATCCAGCCTTGCGGGCATCTTGTCGATGGGGCCGATTCATGCCTGGTATCCGTTTTTGAACGAACTGCGCGAAAAAGGTGTCTCCGACTTCCATCTGGCTAATTTCCTCGGATGCCGCGCTGTGAAAATTCCCCTGCTTCCCCTGATGGCCGCCTATTTCGGCTGGCTTTTCACGCTGGTCATCAGTGCCATGATGGTACTCGATGCCGCAATTGTGACCATGGCAGTCAGGGCCGGTTCGAGCAGCAGATAGTTGCCCAGCCATGTGAGCGACTTCGAACCAAAGCTACATCCACTGTTATAAGGAGCCTTGAAGTTCCGAAACCGGTAGCCGTTCACGGGTGCCGCTACATGACCTGGACACGCAAGGCCCGCATGGATGCCACGGGCTTGTCCCGTGGTGGTTCACGTTCGCCGCTACAAACCGGCCAGACACACCACTCCTGGCCGTCGGTAGCGTGGAACGTAACGGACCACGGGACAAGCCCGTGGCATTTGCACCTCGAAAAGCCTTTCCTCAATATGTGCAACGGACGCGCGAACGTCCGCGGACATCAGTCTCCTGCCCGTGAACGGTCACCGAAACCGAAACATCTCCAAATTCACGCTGGATCGTTCGCCGGTATACGCTTGGACCACGAATTCCGTTATCATTTGTAGTATTCATTAAAGTTAACAGGAGACCATGTAATGTACAAAACAAATCAACTGACCCGCCGTGGATTTCTGCGCAAGAGCGCGGCGGTGTCCGCCGCCGTTGCCGCCCCGACGATCATCCCGCGAAGTGCCTTGGCTCAAGGCGACAGGCCGGGGGCGAACGAGCGGATCGGGGTGGCTGGTGTTGGCGTCGGCCGGCAGGGGAGCGGCGTCTTTCGCCGTGCCGCGGGGCATTCGCTGACGCAACCGATCTGCGTTTGTGACGTGAATCGACCTCGAGCTGAAAAGATTGCCAAGGCGGCGGGCGTGAAGGACGTCTATCAGGACTACCGCGACGTGCTCGACCGGAAGGACGTCGACGCCATCACGACGGCCACGCCCGAGCATTGGCGAGCGAACATCTGCATCGGCGCCGCGTTGGCCGGAAAGCATGTCTACGCGGAAAAGCCGCTGACATTAACCATCCCGGAAGGCCGGCTGATGGTCAAGGCCGCGCGGCGCACCGGCATCGCGTTTCAGACGGGGTCCCAACAACGCTCGCAGCGCGAGAATTACATTGGATGCGAATTCATCCGAGACGGCGGGTTGGGAAAAATCAAGGAAGTGGTGGCCGCCAACTACGAAAGCCCCTGGCTCGGCGATCTTCCGGAGGAGCCGGTTCCCGCCGGCATCGACTGGGAAATGTGGTGCGGTCCGACGCCCGTGGTCCCCTTCAACCGCGAGCTTTACGTTCCGCGAGGCCGCCCCGGGTGGCTGTCGTTTCGTCCGTACAGCGGCGGCGAGATGACCGGGTGGGGCACCCATGGGTTCGATCAGATTCAGTGGGCACTGGGGCTCGACACGACCGGACCAACCGAAATCCTGGTGGATGGCCCGGCCTTGGAACTGCCAACCTACGACAAGCCGGAAGACCGGAGTCGTGGCAACCGTATCTGTTCGCGGCCGCGACTGAGCTACCGCTACGCCAACGGCATCACGGTTCGCTTGGACAACGGGAACCGGGGCGGGGGCATCTTCGTCGGCGAGAAGGCGAAGATGGAAGTCTTTCGCGGCCGACTGACCTCGAATCCGGCGGAGTTGGCCAAGGAATTACTCAAAGAGCATCCAAAGCAAAACCAGAGTCACGTGGGCAACTGGTTGGAATGCGCCGCCTCGGGCAAACGCCCCATCGCCGACGTGGAGCTGGGGCATCGCAGCGCTTCGGTCTGCCACTTGCTCAACATCGCCCGCCTGCTGGGCCGCAATCTGAAGTGGGATCCGGACACCGAACAGTTCGTCGACGACGCCGAAGCGAACGACATGCTGACCCGCCCGATTCGCAAAGGCTACGAATGGCCGGACGTGTAGGCAATTCCGCTCGACAGCGGAAAATCAATATGTGTCGCGTGACCCGGGCTACCGGGCGTCGGCCCAATGCCCTCGGCTTGTCCGAGGGATGATTACCTTCCTCGCTAATAACGCGGTTGCGCGCGCCACCCATGGCGAAAAACGTGAAACTCCCCGGGACCAGCCCGGGGCATCTCATGCATCGCGGGTAACCGCCGTGATGGAACGAGCAACCTGAGTCTCCGCTGGCCCGAGCTGGGAACATCACTCGAACTGCTTGAATCAGACAGTTATTTCTTTTTACAACCCCTTATTCCTTCGCCGATCCTTTAATCGAGAGTTTCTATCATGTTTTGGCACCTTCGTGTTTATTTCAGGCGGTTGGATGTTTCCGGGTGGAAAGCCGCCCGACGCAAGCCGTCCTCCCGTTGGTCGGACTCGCGGCGGAGAAAGTCATCCGCGACCGGTATATTGCTGTTTCTGGCAGTGGTTTGTCTGTTCGCGCACCGTGACGGCCGTGCTGACGAGCCAGCGACTGATCGTATCACGATCGACATCGATGACGACGCCGGACGGTTGACCCTGACGGTTGACGGGCAAACGGCTTTCGTGTACCGCCACGGTCCGTCGGTCGATCTGCCGCATTTCTACCCGTTCAACAGCCCCACGGGTCGGGCGATGACGGTGGAAATCACCGAGCCGTACCCCCATCACCGTTCGTTTTGGGTTGCCGACGAACGAGTTCGGCTGGAGGGGCGATCGAAAAAAGCGAATATCTACACGTCGCTCTACTCCGGCGTAAAGGACAAAGAGAAATCAAAGTGGCCCGTGGCACCGTACACCACGCGGGTGGACCATGTGGAGTTTTCTCGCGTGAAAACGGAAGGCGACTCGGCGGAGTTCGATGAACGGATGACCTGGATGGACGGCGATGTCAAACTGCTCGACGAACTGCGGCATTATCGCGTTCGCGCCCTGGGCGAGGGGGAGTATTTCCTCGATTTCTCTTTTCAACTCGAGGCGGCCTACGGCGACGTGACCATCACCCGCGACACCTCGCACTATGCCATCCCCTACATTCGGATGAACGACACGTTCAACGTGCGGCGGGGAGGTGGCAGGATCGTGAACAGTGAAGGGGGCGTGAACCAGGCCGGCACCCACAACCAGCGGGCGACGTGGGTGGATTACTCGGCCCCCCGCGGCGACGGAAGCGAGTGGGAGGGGATGGCCTGTTTCATCCACCCCTCCAAGAACCCGCCGCATCTTTGGCTGACTCGCGATTATGGCACCTGGGGGCCGCGCGGCCCGCAAGGTTTCCATAAGGCGAAGTTCACTATTGCGGACGGCGAGAGCTACGATCAGCGTGTTGGCTTGCTCATACATAACGGCGACGCCACCACGGGCGATGTCGCCCGCCGCTATCAAGCCTACCGAGAGGGAAACCTCTAAATGCCCGAGCGTGATTTCGAAACAGGGATTCAAGGGAATGAAGCCCGAAGCCCGAAACCCGAAATACCGCGGGGAGAAGCACGAATGATGAATGACGAAGACACGAAGGAATGACGAATGAGGAACAGGTCGCGCTAGGGCTCAATCCCGTGCTCGGTCGTCGCCGGACCAATCGTACCTGCCGCGGCGATACGTTTCGCTTTGCTGGTTAAACGAGTCCCGCTGATCGCGATATGCATCATCAAGGGTACGGTCGGTATCTCGTTGAGCGTCGCGCATAATCCGCCATTGCTCCATGCTTCCGGCACCCGGCGGCATGGCTCGCGGACTGCCACCGGGTTCAGCAGGACCCGTTGACGGAACATCCTGATCTTCGGAAACGAACGGGGAAAGCGCGAGGGCGAGCAGCAGGAACAAACTCACGGCCAGCGCGACGGCCCGCTGGCCGTCACGCACCTTGGGGAGCGTCTGGCGCGGCCCGTTCCATGTACAGCTTCTGCGTGGGATAGGCGAACTCGATGCCTTCGGCGGCGAACTTCTCGAAGAGGGCCAGATTGATGGCCTGTTGCACGTCCATGTAGACATTGTAGTCGGGGACCTGAACGTAGTACACGGTTTCGAAGTTCAGAGCAAAGTCGCCGAACTCCTTGAAGTGTGAACGATCGAACGAAGTGTTTTCCTGGGATTCGACGACGCCGCGAATGATCCGCGGGATCTCCACGAGTTTTAGCCGTGGGGTTTCGTAGATTACCCCAATCGTGAAGACCACGCGACGCTCCTGCATTCGCTGGAAATTGCGAATGCGGCTTTGCAACAGGTCGGCGTTGGCGAAGACTAATTGCTCGCCGGAAAGCGATTGCACTCGCGTTGTCTTCAGCCCGACTTTCTGGACGGTGCCCATCTGATCGCCGACAATGATGAAATCACCCAACACGAACGGCTTATCGAGCACGATACTAAGCGATGCGAACAGATCGCCCAGAATGTTTTGGGCTGCCAGAGCCACCGCGATGCCGCCCACGCCCAGGCCAGCGATCAACGCCGTGACGTCCATTCCCATGTTGTCCAAGGCGAGCATGAGCACCACGGACCAGAGAACCAGGTTGCCGATGAAACTCATCGCCGACACGGTTGTCGCCAGCGCCGGATCGGTTTCGCGTCGCTGACTCATATAATGCTCGATCGCGAACTTCAACAGCTTGGTGCCCCACAATGCCGCTTGCAGCAATAGGGCCAAGATGGCGACTGTTTCCACGATCTCTCGCGCCTTCTCAGGCAGGTGGAGCACCCAGGATCCGGCGTAAATGGCGATCAACAGGAGAAACCAGCCCTTGGTGACCTGCATCGTTTCCGTGATGCCATCGTCCCAGCCGGTGGTGGTTGCCGTGGTCACTCGCTTCACGTGGCGTTTGACATACCTCACGCCAATTCTCAACACAAGAAATGCCAAGAAGGCAACAACCAGCGCCCATAGCCAATCGGTCGCCGGATTTCCCCACGGCCCGTGGTTCCACCGACTGATTTGCCTCGCCCACTGCAAGAGTTCTTCTAGGTTCATGATCCACCTAATATGCGGTGTCAATAAAGTGATCGCCAACCCGTTCGGAAAGCGCTTCTAGGCCTCTTCCGTGATCTTCCAATCGAGCATGTTGGCCATTTCAACGAGAGGCTCTTTGAGATCGCCATAGACGGTAACGCGATGCCAGCCGAATCGATCCCACTGGGTAAACAACTTCTCGAAGTCGCCGTCTGGTTCCACGGCCAGCTTGGTGCGGCAGGCCCGATCTTCCCGGATATTGTCGACGGATTTGCCTCGATGCAGAAGCAGTTCCTTCCGGTGGGCCGCCAGC
>JBNJEM010000420.1:0-7110 GCA_051745935.1 Planctomycetota bacterium | reverse complement strand
TCCCGTGGTGGTTCACGCTCGCCGCTACAAACCGGCTTGGCCCGCATGGATGCCACGGGCTTGTCCCGTGGTGGTTCACGCTCGCCGCTACAAACCGGCTTGGCCCGCATGGATGCCACGGGCTTGTCCCGTGGTGGTTCACGCTCGCCGCTACAAACCGGCCAGACACACCACTTTTGGCCGTCGTAGCGTGAAACGTAACGGACCACGGGACAAGCCCGTGGCATTTGTACCTCGAAAAGCCTTTCCTCAATAGGTGCAACGGACGTACGAACGTCCGCGGATATCAGTAGTTGTGCCCCTGAACGGTTACAATTTCCGTCGCCTTTAATCTTCGCAAGGGCCTCGCGGTTAACTGGCGCCGCCTCGCTCGGCCGCAACCAAACAGGATGGGGTCTTGAGCTTGGTTTGAGTAAAGAGATACTGCCGTGTTTCTGGACAGTTCCAAGCAAAAGCCGGGAACTCGGCGCAAATACCTCTTGCTCAATCACAGATCGCGGAAAACTCCTCCATGTCCGCCCGGGGCCGCTCCTGCAACAACTGGCGGACGGGTTCAAATGTGTTGAGGATCCGCTGGTAGTCGGGGTCGTCCCGGGACTGGAACACGGGCTTGCCGCATTGTTGCGTCCCGCCGGCGGATTCGGCCAGCGGCGCGAGGAGGAAATTGTTGTTCTCGGGCTTCATCACCCGGGTGTAGAATTTCCGCGGGATTCCCTCCGCGTGGCAGCTGTTACAGCGGCGAGCGGCGACTTCGTCGAGCGTCGCGTCGAGTTCGGACGGCATCATCCGGCGGGCCCCTAGCCGTGCTTTGTGGCTCGAGGAGGACGTGCCGTAGTAGGGCACGTTCAAATCGAGCCACAGGTAAACGCGGCGGCGATCCTCGTCGGACACGTTCACCCGTGGTTGGCCGTCCTCGTCCGGGTGACCGCCGCGGATGATCTCGGCGAGCAGGCTGGCCGGGCTGCCCCAGCGGCGGGGCGCGATTTCGAGCACGTTGTGCCCGGCGCCGTTAATCGTCCAGATCCATTCGGTATAAGGGCTCATGCCGCGGACCTCGTCGTACTCGGGCCCCGACGGGCTCCCGTGCCGCCTCCAGTCGTTCTCGGCCTGCGTGCCGGTGCGGCAGAGGACATCGTAGGAGACGTTGAAGAAATCGGTCATGTCGCCGGTCAGGTCGACACCGCCCGGCTGCTCCCGCTCGTTGTGACACTCGATGCAGTTGCGATCGAACACACCCTGGACCACTTCCGGATAGCTGAAACCTTTCACGCCCCACTTCGGAGTTTGCAGGTCCTGGACCGTGTTACCCATGGGGGCAGGCATCCGGCCATGGGCGACGGCCGAGTTGCGGTCCGCGTGACATCCGACGCATCCTTGCACTTCACCCGGCATCATATGGGTGAAGGATCGCATCCGCTGCAGCGCGCGGCCCTCACCATCCAAGGCCAGGAAATAGATCGGCACCTCCGAAGGCACGCGAAACGCGGCGCTGCCGTCTTCCGCCACATCGGCGAAGCCCCACAGCTTCTTCGGGGCGTAGGTGGCGCCGCAAGAGACCAGCGGGAACTGGAATCCGAAGACCGCGATGTTTCGCATGCCGGACCCATCAAGCTGCTTGTTGTTCTGCGGCGTGTGCGTGCTTTTTTCAATCTCCTGGACGACGGCGATCCGCTCGATCTCGCCTCGTTTCACGTGCGGCTCGAGCCCGTTGTAAACGTCCTGCATGTAAACGGTGGACCAGGCGCCGGAGACGCTGCCGTCCGCCGGCAACTCGGCGTCCCGATCCATCACCATCCCCGTTACCACCGGCGGACGCGGAGTCGACCGGACCGGCATGGGGCAATAGTAGCCCATGTCGTCGTCCGGAAAGACCAGCGACCTCGCGTTGCCGTCGAAGTCGCGAAGCTGGATCGTGCCGCCCTTGGAGACGAGGAAGCGATCCTCGCTGATCGGCATCGGCTTTTCGTAGGTTCCGCCGATGCGGCAGTCGAGCATCCCATTGCCCCACGGCCCGCCGCCGAGCCGGTGGGCATGGATGTCGATCTCGGGCGTAAGGTTGCGAACCGCCTCGGGCGCGTTGGCGCCCTTCGAGGGATCGATGGCAACGATACCGCCGCGGCAGGAACCGTTGTGGTTCGTGGCCGTGGCCAGGATCCGGCCAGAGCCCGGGACCGGCTGGGCGTCCATGAACGTGCCGGGCGAGATCACGCGATTCCCGTAGAAGCCCGTCAGCCCCGTGCCGTCGGGATTGATTGCCCAAAGACTCTGGATCGGACACGCGGCCCGGTCCACGTACTCCCACCGCGTGTAGATGATCCGTCCGTCATTGAGCGCCGAGGGGGTGAAGTCCATCAGGTAGTTGGCCGAGAGCCGCTTCTGGTTCGAGCCGTCCGCCTCCATCCGATACAGCACGGGCGAGGTGACCACGTAACAGTAGGCATAGGCCGGCTTGCGGTCGGAGATGAACGCGATCCCCCCGTCGGGCAGCCAGCAGGGATCGAGATTGTTGTAGTTGCCGTGGGTAAGTTGCTCGAGTCCCGTGCCGTCGATGTTGATCTTGAAAACGTGGTAATTCGCCTCTTCCGCCTCATAACGGGAAATGTCTTCGATGTGAGCCACCGGCCGCGACGCCACATGTCCGCCGCGGCGCAGCGCGAAGATGATTTCCTGTCCGTCATACGAGAGATCCGCCGTGGTGATCATGCCCTCGCCGGCGTCGAAAAGGCAGCGTTCCTCGACCCCGTCCTCGGTGGGCGTGACCACATACAGCCCGCCGCCGGGCCGAAAGCCTTCAACGTGATAGACGTAAACGTGAGAGATATCGAGCGGCTTGCGTTTGACGACCAGGATATCCCGGAAGCCGAGCTTCCCCGCCAGCATTTCGCGGCGCAGTGCCTTCGCCTCGGCCGTCTTCTCCTCGGGCGGGATCCGCATCTCGGCCAGAAGTTCCTCGGAGACCGGCGACGCGTACACCGCGATCTCGGCCGCGCCGGGGTTGGGCGAGTCGGGATAGGCCGAGAGGAACTCAATGCGAATCGACCTCGCCCTCTGCTTGGGGAACTCGATCCTTTGCGCCCCGCGGCGACGCTGCAAGGTTCCCCTGACGACCGGCTTCTCGCTGCCGTCGAGGTAGACCTCGTATTCCTTGAAGCATTCCAACAAGCGACTCGTGACCCGGGCGTAGTAGATAACCTGGGCCACTTCGACGGGGTTCTCCCACGTGAACTCGAACCACCCCTTTTGTGTCCCCCGAACCGCCCAATCCTGATCCTGCTGGAAATCGGATGGAATCACGCCGCTCGTGGCCATCTCCGCCCGGTAGCCTTCGCTGAACTCGCTGCTGGCGGAGACCTTTGCCTGGGGGGCGAGGTTCACGGGCATTTGGTCGGCGCGGACGATGCCGGGGGGCGTGATGACACTCACAAACGTCGTTAATACAACCGAACAAGCCGCGATCTGGATTCGCATGGGTTTCTCCATGAAAGTGGGCGGAGACACAATCTTCATTCGTAACTTTTTAGCGAACTGAAGTAAGGCTTTCCGGGGCGGTCAGGGCTTTAACAAGCCCGTGGATAGCGCGCAGGCCGCCGTCCGCTGGACAACCCCATGTCGATTCCACCACGTGGCCGAGCGGACTCTGGCCTTGCGGTTAAACAGGGTACGTCATAAAGGATTCTTGATCACGAAGCTAGTATTCTACTTCAGATGGCTAAAGTGTTACCTTCATTCTTTGTTCCGTCCGCGCGACTCCGCCGACGGGACAGGTTGTCCGCCGGATTGGCAAGCCGTCCCGGAGGTTCTGCAACGACCGCATTCAGAACAGGGCAACCACGGTTCATGCCATTTCCTCCACATGCCTTCCCCACGGAGCCGTTGGCGCGCCCTCGTTTCCATAAGGTCATCCTGTCGCTAATCGCCGATTGTAACCGGTGCCCGCGTGCTTGTCTAACGCCAGGGGCACGAGCAGAACGCCCGCGTCCCGTTGTCGCGTCTCACGGTCGCGCCCTTGTATTGTTCGTCCGCGGAACCGCCGTTGGCTGGTTCCGGGAAGACGGGCTTGTGGGCCGGGGTTCTAAGCCTCGGCAAAAACGCTGATGAACTTCGCGGCTGTAGCCTCGGGCGAGAACTCCGCGGCTCGCCCGCGCGCGGCTTGCGCCATTCGACGAAGCAACCGCTCGTCACCCACCAGCCGGTTCAACCGTTCCGCGAGCTGCTCGATGTTCCCCACCTCAACCAGGTATCCGTCGACGCCGTCCCGGATGATATGATTCTGTCCCCCGACGTTCGACGCAATTGCCGGACAGCCGAGGCCCATCGCCTCCAGGTACACCAAGCCAAATCCCTCGTGCTCACTCGTCAAACAGAACATGTCGGCGGCCTGAAGATACGCGGCCTTGTCCTCGTCGCTCACGCGGCCCGTGAAGACCACTCGCGACATGATTCCCAGAGACTCCGCCAGCGAGCGGAGTTCGCCCTCCGCGGGCCCCGACCCCATCAGCACGACTTGCACGCGGTCATTTTGCATTCGCCCAGCGGCTCGAAGCAGATCATGGAACCGTTTCCGGGGGACGAGGCGGCCGAGGGAACAAATCACGATCGCGTCCTTCCGCAAGCCCAACCGCTCCCGGCTCCTGGGCGGCACGGAGAACATCGGAACGCCCCACGGGATGGTTCGCACCTCCGCCGATGGGAAGAGCGCCCGCGTCCGGCGGGTCAGATCGGTACTGGGGCTGGTTACGCATCGAGCGTGCCGCACCGCGCTGCCACATGCGGCGCGCACCAGCCAGTTCGCGTCCGCCGAAACCCGGCGCGTCGGATCATGGATGTCAGCCCCCACGACACTCGTCACGTGTGGCACCCCGCGGGCGTGTCGAGAAACAACGTACCCGGCGGGGAAGACGAAATGCGAGTTGACCACATCGGGTTGGAAACGTCGCACCGCGCCGCGAAGTTCACCGGGAGCCCGAACCAGAAACGACAACCAGCTGCGGAGCCCCGCCAGGTTGCCTTGACGCAAATAGATTGGAAACCGGACCACCTCCACGCCTGAATCATGACACTGCTCGCGGCGAATCCCGACCGTTAAGATCTCAACCGCATGATCCATCCGCGCCAATTGCTCAGCCAGATGCTTCATTGCGACGCCAGACCCTCCGCCAATCGGAGGGCACTCATGGTTGAGCATCAAAATGCGCAATTGGTCTTTCCCATTCCATTTGAAGCATGATACGCCTCCCAGACTGGCCAGCGCCCCCGGTCCGGTGCAAGGGAGCAACGTCTTCCCATCCGAACGTCCACACCGGAGAGGGTCCCGCCGTGGGATGGCGAAAAACTCTAGGCCTTGTAGCCCGTTTTGTTGCGCCTTGCGTCCTTGCCCGCGTCGAATCAAGGACCTCAGGGACTGAAAGGACCAAAGGGAACACGTAGCCGTTCACGGAGGCCGCTACACGGCCTGGACACGCAAGGCCCGCATGGATGCCACGGGCTTGTCCCGTGGTGGTTCACGCTCGCCGCTACATACCGGCCAGACACACCACTCCTGCCCGTCGGTAGCGTGGAACGTAACGGACCACGGGACAAGCCCGTGGCATTTGCACCTCGAAACGCCTTTCCTGAATATGTGCAGCGGACGTGCGAACGTCCGGGGACATCAGTCTCCTGTCCGTGAACGGTTACGGGAACACGGCGGACGGGGCTCACGCGTGAAAAAAGCCGCGCGGCGTCTTCCGTTTCTTCATCCGTGGGTCCGTCCTGCCATCCGTGGGCTATCATGGCACCTGGAGCACCGCTAATGATCGTCACGGCGTGGGTGGGGAGACATCCAGTGTTGGAAACGAGGACTCGCAACAAATGCTATAAGCCTACTTCCACTAGGCTACCCAATTTCCGGGATTTTGGCCAGCCCAGTGCCGCCGGGGCGGCCCGACTTCCCCTCGGCGTCACCCGGGCTTGCGTGCCGTAATCATTACCATGGAAGCGATCCGACGCAGACCGCGGACCTTCGAAGCCCAGCGGTCCACGGCGTCGAAGACGCAAGAGAAGCTGCGGGGAACCGGCGGGGTGAAGTTGAAGAAATCAGCGCCTTCGGCGGAGAGCCCGGCGCGTTCGCACCACTCGCGCAGTCTTCCAACTCGCATGTCTCGCTGTCCCCGTTCCAACCGGTTCGTCGTCCATCGGCTCAAGTTGATCGGATTCCAGGGATTCGGCTCGCAAATCACCGCCCGGCCGTTCGCTTTCAGGACGCGTGCCATTTCGCGTATCGCTCCAGCCGCGTCGCTTACATGGTGCAACGTTCCGCTACAGTAGACGGCATCAAAGCTCCGCGGCCCGAAAGGCAGCTCCTCGGCCGGTGACTCGACCAGCGACACGGAATTGCCGAGTCGCGACCGGGCTATCTCCAGCATTTCCGCTGAGATATCCACGCCCATGTAATGAACGGGACACATGTCCAGCAACCACGCCGCATGCAGGCCAGTACCCGTCCCCACCTCCAATACGTGTTCACCACCGGTGAGCGCGAGTTGCTGGCGGATGCGAACGATCTTCGACCGATGACACCGGTTCGCCCGGTTTCCGGCGTGCCCAGCGTCGAACTGCCGCGCCGCCGTCTCATAGTAACTTCGCTGTTCCTCAATACTGGCACGCACCACGGCCGCCAAGCTCCATCCAGGAAAAGCCATAACAAAACCGTTCGGATTTCCTCTCATCCAAGGCGTTTTGGAAGCGGAATCTGGGTTCTGTTACGGGCTGTAAAACGGGTCATCCGCAAGTGACTAGGCGTCGATGCAACCCGCGCCGATCGCCTAAGGCGACTGTGGCAGGGTAACTGAACAAAGATTCTGACCGAAAACTCGGATGGCTGCAAGCGCTGGTGGGGATTTTTCGACGATTCGTAACGCTTTATACCGGTCGCGGATGACTTTCTCCGCCGCGAGTCCGACCAACGGGAGGACGGCTTGCGTCGGGCAGCTTTCCACGCGGAAAAATCCAACCGCCTGAAATATAACCGACTAAACCCTATTGTTGCATAAAGACGGCGTAGGACGGGTCTCCAGGCCCGTCTTTTACAGCGCATAAATGTCTTTTTGCGGTTGTTTGAAGATCTCACAT
>JBNJEM010000419.1:0-7118 GCA_051745935.1 Planctomycetota bacterium | reverse complement strand
ACCACCACGGGACAAGCCCGTGGCATTTGCACCTCGAAAAGCCTTTCCTCAAATGTGCAACGGACGTGCGAACCCCCGCGGACATCAGTCTTTTACCCGTGAACGGTTACGATTATACGGGGCTATCGACGAAAGAGAAATGGGATTTCGAAGTCGGAAGGGTTACTCAGCCGGTCCCCAGATATTCTTGAGAAGCTCGTGCAACGCGGGGTCGAATTCCTTGAGCTCCGCTCGCACGAACGGGTAAAAGTCGTTGCGGTAAAAATACGCTTCCGTCCCTTCAGCGAAGTATTCCTTATGATCGGTCATCGCGTAATGCCGTACGTTCTTGCCCGTGTAAAGCAGAACCTCCTCATAGCAGCCAGACTGCTTCGCTTGCTCATAGGTCGACCGGATCTCGGGATCATCGAAGCCCAGGACCTGGTGATGGTAGGCATGGGCGAGTTCGTGGAGGATCACGGCCGGATGTTTGAGCATTTGGTGTCTCGAAAAGAGCTGATTGGCGCGAGCAATGTGAATCTTCTGCGCCAACCGCCGGTCGTGATGGTGTCCGATGAGCCACTGTTTGCTGGGGTGATAGGTCATTCCGCCGATCCGCGGATGGTCATGTTCCACCCAAAATTCAAAGGTTTGAAGTTTGGCCAACGGCTCCTCCGACACCAGAATCTTGATGCGCTGCAAGTGGTTCGCCAGCATGGAGAGCGCCTTGGCTCCCTCTTCGGCGTGTTTTCCATCGATCAACGCCGGTTCCACGTGAACGGTCCAACCTTCCACCTCGCGAATCACGGGGTCAAAGCGCGCGGGTTCGATATCCGGCTTCTGGCCTTCTCCAGCCCAAGCCACGGACGCGAGCCCCAGCACGAGTCCAAACGCGACACGGCCCAACAATCTCTCATTCCTTTTGCTTTTGCTTTTGCTTTTGATCATGTGATGTTCTCGTTATCTGGCAATTATACCGGTCGCGGATGACTTTCTCCGCCGCGAGTCCGACCAACGGGAGGACGGCTTGCGTCGGGCAGCTTTCCACGGGGGAAAATCCAACCGCCTGAAAGATATGCAGAAAAACGTGCCTTGAAGGGAGGGGCCAGTTCGCGGGATTGGACGAATTCCGCGCCACGGCTCCCCGAACCTTCCCTAGCCGGATCTCTCATGCACAACAAGAATTCATTATAGTAGTAGCAGTAGTAACTGTTCGCGGCTTTCCGTCGAAAAAAGACGCACCTCCGACGCATTGAGCATGGAAGACTAAGACCCCATAATATACTGGTCGCGGATGACTTTCTCCGCCGCGAGTCCGACCAACGGGAGGACGGCTTGCGTCGGGCGGCGTTCCATCCGGAAAAATTCAACCGCCTGAAATATAAAACCATGCCGATGTCCCGTAATCGAAGGGGGTTTGGCGGCGAACGGGAACCACGTTTTGTTGCGGGCTGTTAGATTCACGCGAGGCGAACCATGGACCAGGATAGTAAGCGGTTGACACGTCGAGAGTTTGTCCAAGCTGGAGCGGCTGGAATGGGAGTGCTAGCCAGCCCGCTGGCGACGCGCGGCGGGGCGGTCGAGGAGAACCTGGCGACACGGTCGCTGGGCCGCGCGGATTTCCAGGTGACCACCATGGGGTTGGGGGGACAAGCCAGCTTGCAGTGGACCCCGCCGGATGTCGATCCAGTACGGATCATCCTGGAGGCGTATCGCCGGGGGGTGAACTATTTCGACACGTCGAACGTCTACGACGACAGTCAACTGAATTACGGCAAAGCCTTTCGGCGACTGGGCCTGGTGCCGGGACTCGCGAACTACGAGGCGTCAAAACGCCGCCGGGTCTTCCTGGCCAGTAAGACGATGCTCCGAATGGCCAAAGGGTACATGCCCCGTTCGGCACCGAATGTCGAAGGGACTCAGGGGCCATCGGGATCCACCGCGATTGATGATCTCAAGCGGACGCTCGCCCAAATCTTCGGGGATGAAAATGGCAAGTACTCCGACGATGCCTACCTGGATTTGTTCCAAATCCATAACTTGAATTTCATGGAAGAAGTGGACGCGGTTTACGTGGGACTCGAGAAACCGGATCCCTCGTCGCGCCATATTGGTGCCCTGGCGGCTCTGCGTGACTATCGAGACGGGACGAATTCAACGGGGCTGAATCCGAACGAGGAACGCCGTATTCGCCATATTGGCATCACGGGCCATTACAGCTCGCCCGTGTTGATGGAGTGCATCCAACGCGACGAACACGAGCTTCTTGACGCGATGCTGGTTTCGATCAATGCCAATGATCACCTTTATTTCAACCACCAGTACAATGCGATTCCGGTCGCGGCCGCCAAAGGGATGGGGGTGATCGGCATGAAGGTTTTCGCCGACGGTGTAATGTTCGGCCGAAAACCGGGTTGGACACACTTGGACCCGAAAGTCGTTCGAACGGTAGGGTCGGACAAGGTTCCGAGCGCGCCCTTGATTCAATACGCCCTTTCCGTTCCGGGACTTTCGACGGCGATTATCGGGATCGGCCACGTCGACAAGGAACCGAGTCGGTGCCAATTGCAGCGGAATCTGGCCGCCGCGCGGCTTGAGACGCCGCTGGACGACAAGGAACGGCGAGACGTGGAGCAAATGGCTGCTTCCATGCACGCGGGCCAGACCAACTACTTTCAGCAGTCCGCCCAGCCACTGGGGCCGCCGCGAGCAGCAAAGGCCGAACAAACCGTGCGCGGTGATTCGCGGACGGCGAGCGTCTCGTGGCACACGGCCTACGCGGCCGACGCGCCCATCCACCACTACAGCGTCCAACGGGATGGCCGCGAAGTTTCCAGGATCCCGCACAAACCCCAGCTGACCAAAACCCCGTTCAGCTTCGAAGAAACCCTCGCGGATCAAGCCGCTCACCGTTATGTCGTCGTGTCGGTCGACGGCCAGGGGCGAACCGCCAAGAGCCAGCCGCTGGCAATCAAGGCTCTCGGCTAAGCGCCGGGCTCGGATAAAACGACCTCGCCGGAAGGCCAGCTCGGCCCGTCCGGTGGCGTAGTCGTTCGCGGGGGCCGCGAGACGGCCTAGCCAGGAGAGCCTGCATGGACGTTACGGGCTTGTCCCCTGGCATTCGTATTTTGAAAAGCCGTAACACTTTGGCCGTCTGAAGTAGAATCCTAGCTTCGTGATCACCAATCCCGCCGCTGACACGTTCCGATACTGAATTCCTTTGGCGGGAGCGATTACTCTTCCGAATCCTCGGCACCGAGCAGGCCGGTTTCTCCGACACGGCGCGAGAGCGCCTCCTCGACAATCTCTTCCGGGTTCTCGACGGTTTCAATTGCCGCCTCGTCCTCCTCGGCAAACATCTTCTGATATTCCTCGGGGCCGCCGCGATGCACCACGGCGTGGCGCTGTAGAATGGCTCGGTAGTATCGCAGATACTCCATGCAGTATTCGTCCCGCCCCCACAGCGCGTCGGCCGTGTATTTGCTGGCCATCACCAGCCGGTCCTTCGGATTGGCGATAACACTGGTCAATCCCCGGCCGACCGCCATGGAGAGGAAACTGGCGTTCAACCACTCCCGGCCAGGCAACCCGAAGCTGACGTTGGACAGTCCGATAACACTGTTCGCGCCAATTTCGCGGGTGATCCACTCGATGGTCTCCAAGGTCTGACGCGCCGCGTCCGGATGGGAACTCGCCGCGAGCATGAACGCGTCGATTACCACGTCCTCGGGGCGGTATCCGTGGCTGGCCGCCGCCTCCAACACCTGTTCGGCCGCCTTGATTCGGGAGGGTACGTCCAGCGGCATGGTGACGCCGGCCATGGGCAGCACGATGATCATCGCGCCATACTTGGCGGCGATCGGCAGGTGGGTCTCGAGACGTTCCTTCTCCGCGGAGATGGAATTGACCAATGCCCGGCCGGGATACATTCGCAGCGCTTCCTCCAGCACTTCTGGATCCGTGGTATCGATACACAGCGGCGAGCCGGTAAGTTGCGAAAGCGTCTCGACAGCCCGTCGCATCATCTTGACTTGGTCGATATCGGCTAGTCCCACGTTTACATCCAGCAGCGCGGCGCCGCGTTCGGTCTGTTCAATCGCCAGCTTGCGAACCAGGTCCAGCTTTTCTTCCTTGAGTTGGGCCTGCAGCTTCTTTTTGCCCGTCGGGTTGATCCGCTCCCCAATAATGGTGAGCGGACGATCAATCCCCATGAAAACGGTGGAACGCGACGAGGTCACGGCACTCACGCTCTGCACTTTCGGCGGCTTTACTTTGCACGATTGCGCCCGTTCCCGGATTTTTCTGATGTATTCGGGATTGGTGCCGCAGCAACCGCCCAGCAAATTCACGCCCCGGCGGACGAACTCCGGCACATAAGACGCGAACTCGTCCGCGTCAATGTCGAACTCGATGCTCCTTCCTTCGCCGATCGGCATCCCCGCATTGGGCTTGGCCAGCAGCGGGACCGCCGCCGAGGATTTGGCTTCGCGAACACTGTGAATCAGATCCGCTGGTCCGGTGGAACAATTACAACCGACCGCGTCGGCTCCCAACGCCTGAAGGACAACAACGGCATTCAACAAGTCGGCGCCACCCAACGCTCGACCGGAGTGATCCAGGGTCATGCTGACCATGATGGGCAAGTCGCACAGTTCGCGAATGGCGATAATGGCCGCCCGGGCCTCCTGAACGTCCACCATGGTCTCCACGGTGAATCCATCCACCCCGCCTTTGAGCAGTCCACGCACCTGCTGGCGACACACTTCAACCGCCTCGCCAAACGGCACGTCCCCCAACGGCTCCACGAACGTGCCGCTGGGCGCGATGTCACCAAAAACCAGCCGATCGTCCACGGCCTTACGGGACAATGCCACCAACTCTTGGTTCATTTCCACCACGTCGGCCGAGATGCCGTATCGCTGTAAGCGGAATCGGTTGGCTCCGAACGTACACGCGTAGACAATATCGCTGCCCGCCTCCGCGTAAGCCCGCTGTAAATCAATCAGAACATCGGGATGCTCCAGCACCCACTTCTCCGGGCACGCTTCCGTGGGCATGCCGGCCCGCAAGAGCTCCGTTCCCGTCGCGCCATCAAGAATGACCAGTCGTGAATCCGTTAGCTTCCGAAATTCGTCGCGTTTCATTTTTTCTATTTTACCTATATTCCCCATAACCAAGTGCGCCGCGTGTAGCCCATCATGCTACTGATTAGCCAGAACATTGCAACCGGCGGCGCTCGGGGCCATGATATCGACTACCCGGAATGGGGGGTGGCGTTAATCGACGGACGGATGCCTTGCCCACCCGCGCGCGAAACGGCCATCTCGCGATCATCTCGTGGTCGGTCTCCAAACATTGACGGCCGCGGCACGATAATTCTCCGAAACTCCGAAGCTCCGACTGCCGGTGACAGACCTATGGCATCGGGTCGAGCGAGAGCATAATACGGACTGGCGAATACCCGTCGGCGGACGTTTGCACGAGGGCACCGGGCCCGCGCTGGGGTGAAGCGAACGGCGGACGGCTTAATCCAAGTTATACCGGTCGCGGATGACTTTCTCCGCCGCGAGTCCGACCAACGGGAGGACGGCTTGCGTCGGGCAGCTTTCCACGGGGGAAAAATCCAACCGCCTGAAAGATATCCTTCTCATCCGGAGTCATCCGGAAACCCGTCCGGGTTCTTCCGCTGCCAATTCCAGCCATCCCGACACATCGCGGCGAGATCGAACTGGGCGGTCCAGCCGAGTTCGGCTTTTGCCTTGGTGGGGTCCGCGTACGCGGCCACGACATCGCCCGGCCGGCGGCTCACCACCTCGTAGGGAACCTGGATCCCCGTTGCTTTTTCAAACGCGGACACCACGTCCAGCACGCTGGAGCCCTGGCCGGTCCCTAGATTACAGGTCAGGACCCCTGGGTCGGTGAACAACTTTTCCACGGCGCGGACGTGGGCTTTGGCCAAATCGACAACGTGGATGTAATCACGAATGCCGGTCCCGTCAGGGGTGGGATAATCGTCTCCGAAGACCCGCAGTTTCTCCAATCGTCCCACCGCGACTTGAGTAATATACGGCATTAAGTTATTGGGAATTCCATGCGGGTCCTCGCCGATCATGCCACTCGGATGGGCTCCCACCGGGTTGAAGTATCGGAGCATCGCGAAGTTCCATGCTGAGTCGGCGGCGTGGACGTCCCGCATCACCTGTTCGGTCATCAGTTTTGACCAGCCGTAGGGGCTTTCGGCGGCGGCGGTGGGGTGGTCTTCGGTAATGGGAACTTCGCGAGGTTCTCCGTACACGGTACAGGACGAACTGTAGACCAGGTTTTGGCAGCCGTGCCGGCGCATGACATCCAAGAGGCTGATCGTGCCGGCCACGTTGTTCCAGTAGTACTCCAGGGGCTTCTCCACCGACTCGCCAACGGCTTTGAGTGCGGCGAAGTGAACCACGGCGTCGGTCTTTCGGGCAGCAAAGGCGGCCCCCAAGCCGACTTTGTCGAGCAAGTCAGTCTTGTGGAACTCCAGCGATTTGCCCGTTAACCGCTCGACGCGTCGCAGCGACTCGAGCTTACTGTTGCTCAAGTTGTCCACCGCCACGATTTCGTAACCGGCATTCAGCAGCTCGACACACGTGTGGCTACCAATGTAGCCCGCTCCACCTGTTACAAGGATTCGCATGGTTTTCCGTGATTCACCCTCTCAAGAGTTCGCCGCAAGGTCCCGCGGCAACGGCGCCGCGTCAGCTCGCTTCCCCTGTTGCGGTCTATTACTGGTATACCTCATACGATCACCAAAGAAACGGATAAGGCAAGTCTTTCCGTGAGCAACGACCGCTGCGGGATGGATCCTCCTGCTTCGCGCCCGGTTTCCCGGTTGGTAACCGTTCACGGGAAAGCGGCTCATATCCCCGCATGCTCGCACTTCCGTCGCACATCTTCAAGGAAGGGTTTTGAAGCTGCACATGCCACGGGCTTGTCCCGTGGTCCGTTACGTTCCACGCTACCGACCACCAGCAGTGGTGTGTCTGACCGGTGTGTAGCACATTTTCAAGGAAGGGTTTTGAAGCTGCACATGCCACGGGCTTGTCCCGTGGTCCGTTACGTTCCACGCTACCGACCACCAGCAGTGGTGTGTCTGACCGGTG
>JBNJEM010000418.1:0-7120 GCA_051745935.1 Planctomycetota bacterium | reverse complement strand
CGCCCAAGGTTCCGTTATTGCTGACGCCAGTGCTGATATAGTCCCCGTGCATCTCAAGAGAGGTGCTTACGCTCGGGGATACGTTGACACCAGCGGTGAGTTGGGGCGTGGCCGCGAGGACGGCACTTGTCAGAATAATCCCGATCGCCAACTTCGGACGGTGAAGAGCCCCTGAGGTCGTTGGGGCGATACGCGCCTCACTCGAATTCCGCTGCATCGGTTCCCTCCTGGAACGTCGAACAAGTTACGGCGCCTCACTACGCCTGCCGGGACTTCCTGTTCCCAGCATGTCGCTGAACTGGCTTCGTGTCGAAGTTTAGCCGGATCCTTTTTCCGAGGCACGCATCGCGTATTGCGATCGCTTGAACTCCCGGAAGTTCTTGTACTCTTCCCACGGGTTCCGGGCCGAGGTATCCGATACGGGAAGAGGCTTTCGGGCCGAGGCATCGGAGACGGAAAGAGGAGTTCGGGCGTTGTCAAGGTTCGACGGCGGATCGGCTGAGGATGGCTGTTCCTCCCACCACCAGCTTATGCCAAGCTCTCGTGCTTTCTCGACGGAACAGATCAACAAACGAAGCTGGATGCTCAAAAGTTCCACGTCACACAGCTTGATCCGAATGTCACCCGCGATAACCACTCCGGTGGTGAGAACCCGCTCCATGATATCCGCGAGGCTGTCCCCATGGGTGCTTCGAGTTATCTGCCGTGCTTGAGCCATGATCTTCGCCCCTCCTTCGCTAGCGCAACCGACCAAGTGGACCGAGGTCCAGATTAAGGTCTTCATCGGTGAAACTGAAGTATTCCTTTAGCTTTTCGATTTCCTCCGCGAGCTGGAGGAATGTCTCACCCACGCGTTCGACCTCGGCCGTGGTGAGTGAACCGGAATCTATCCGCCGCAGCGCTTGCCGTTCCAGCAATTCCCGGAGCAATTCGACGATGGACAGGACCAGTTGAGCCAGGCCATTACGCACGTTTTCCGGTTCGAGTTTGATCTTGGATGGCAAGTCGCCCAACATGTCCTCCACGGGTGACTGAGCATCCGGTTCGGCTCCGGTCAGGTCGGGAAACAGTTTGTTGCAATTCGTCATGGGCGATATCCGATGGGGAAAGAGCACGTGCTCCTCAGCCGTGTTGCCGTACCGGCTGGGCACCGGAGGGGGTCCGCATTCGCGTGTACCAGCCGGCTTGGCGGGCGGTTTCCACCGAGGAGAGGCTTAATTGCAGGCGTGCGTAGATCAGTTCGATATCGGCGACGGAGATGGCCAGATCACCGGACAGCACGACCCCTTGATTCAAGAGACGATCGACGAGTTCGAGCACGGTACAATCCTCGTACTCGGCAACGTCGGCTTGGGGTTCCATGGCGATTCCTTTCCTTCAGGCGAGGCGATGGTCAGCGGCGGCGTAGCCGTTCACGGGCGCCGCTACACGGCCGGGAGACGCATAGACCGCATGGATGCCACGGTCTTGTCCCGTGGTGGTTCATGTTCGCCGCCACGAACCGCTCAGACACACCACTGCTGCCCGTCGGTAGCGTGGAACGTAACGGACCAGGGGACAAGCCCGTGGCATTTGCACCTCGAAAAGCCGTTTCTCAGTATGTGCAACGGACGTGCGAACGTCCGCGGACATCAGTCTCTTTCCCGTGAACGGTTACGCGGCGGCAAACGCCTGGACTCTTCCGACTAGGCACCCGGATCCAGTGTGTTTTCGATTTCATCGAGCCGTTCCAACAGCTGCGATTCCTGGATGTTGAATTCCGTCTCGCCGATTTCACCCGATTCGAGTTGTTTGTGGAGTTGGGCCAAGGCGGTCATTAGATCGCTTTTCCGTGTCTCCAAGTCCTGACGCGCCGCGTCCTGAACCTGGCGAGACAGGGCTACCAAGCCTTTGAAAGGAGCGAGTAAGATGTCGTCCGCTAGGAACATGGGAGGTTCTTCCTGTGTAATTCATATTATTATGAATGAAGTGGCACGAATGTAATCAAACCGTTCCGATGCACGCGGCTGGGAGGTCATGGACGATGTCCTCCTCGCCTTATATCGCGGCTTCCCGATCCCCGGACAATATCCTTTTGGTCGGGTTCTCGTCAGGAACTCGGCACCCGCCATCCGGGCCAATGGGGCTACGCGGGCGCGAGACTGAGGTCAACGTCGACGAAGTTGTGAGGGGCCCAGGGCCCCGTGTACTTGAAGCAGTAATGGTTATCGAACTGGCAGGCGACTGCCTCGATCCCTTTTTGCCATTCCGGCTGCCGATTCCTTTCCACCAGGCACGCCAACTTCATGATCATTTTCTCCTCGCCCGGATCGATGTCGCGAATGTCCACGCAGTATGGTGATAGAGCCTGAATGACTTGGTCGGTGTGGCGCTGCCGACTCTCCTGCAACAGCGACTCGAACAGCTTGCCCATCTCGACCTTCTCGTCGAATGTGGGGGTCCGCCCTGGCCGGAACATGCGGTCCCGCATCCGCTCAAGCTCCCCGTGTGTCGCCACGAAGTATTCAAAGATGTTGGCGGTGTCCCAATACACGCTCAGGCCCATCTCCACCTTGCCTTGGAGCCGCTTGAGTTGCTGGACCAAAACGTCCTGGTTTTCTTGGATCAACTCGCGCAATCGCTCTTCATTACCGGCAATGGTACCGAAGGCGACGGGTAGAACCGGGCCCCGTTCGGTCAACTCGCGCAGCACCTGATGATGCGCGGTCAGGTTTGACCGCCGAGGGCGGATTTTCCGTCTGCTCACGCGGGCGATGATCGCTGATACAGCGCCCTCGACAATCTGCTCAACCTCGGTGCTCTCAACGCCGGAGGTGTCAATCGGCGAAGCCTGTTCCGCGAGGGTCATGCCGTAAAGATACAGCCCCACCTCGGCTGCGTTGGTGGTAATGGTCACGCTGTTTCCTCCTGAAGAAAGCTTCTCCGAGGTGTATTCACTGGCGGCGCGCCGGCACCGCCTACATGCTGGCGCTCTCCGGCAACACGGAATCCCTGCCGCGGCATGGGCGCGGCACGAGCTCAACCCGCTTGATTTGGCCATCTTGGCTTCGGATCGCCATCAAGCCCCCACAGACGAAGCATTTAACTTGTCCTTCATAGTCGTCGTAGCTGTCACGCATATCAACGGTGTGGCCGCAGGAAATACAATTCAATTTCATAGAGCCAGTCCTTTCAACATCCTGGAGATTCTCATGCGTCCTTCCCGACCGGCGCCGCCAGTTCGTACGCCAACACGTTCAGCAAGGCGTCGAGCCGGATCAAATATCGTTGATGGTCGAGCACTGGTCGTCGCGTTCGAATTCCCAGTGTTCTTAGAGTCGCGTTGGGTTGCCACACATCGGCCTCCGCCTCCCAGGCCACTTTGCCTTTCTCAAGCGCGGCGATCCTGGTGACATCAACTCGTCCAACTTCGGGCAGCGCCGCTTCCAGGAACTGGCAGACGGCGTTGCGCGCGTCAATAAGAGTCGGTTGTCCAATGTCGTTTTCGCTCGGGGTCATTTTCAATCTCCTACGCCGCTTGTCGCGGAATCCCTTGGTGTCAGTAGGTTAGACTGAAGCCTTGTTGGGTTTGGGGCCCGGGGTCCGGTGTCAAGGCTGAATCATTGGCCGCGGCGCGATTCGCGAGTTCGGCTTCGCCCGTTGCCAGAATACCAGCCTGCTGCCGTTCGATTTCAGCCATCCGGCGGCCGACGCTTTCAAGGCGTTCCTCGGCGCTCCGCTTTTCCTTTTCGCATCGCGACTTTTTCAGTTCCAGGGTTGCCAGCGTCAGGTACTTTCGCTGTGAATTGTGCGCGTCGCCGGCGCGTTCCGACATGGTGCGAATGTTTTTCAAGCTTCTACGCGGCTTTGACTTCATGGGAGGCGTTCCTTGCTTTCCTGTTCTGTTTCGAAACCGTCAATCCGAGTGGCGGCGTGCCGTGCCAACACGCTACCCCGCGTTCACCAAATCCTCGTCCGCCGCTTCCAGTTCGGGGGGTAATCCGTTGCCGGCGCCGTTGACGGCGTCCAGCCTGAGCACGTCGCGACAGGTATGCTGAAAGACTGGATCGAGTGCGTGGAACGACGCGCCCGCGCGGGTGACCACGCGAGCAATCATGATCGAGGACCGAATACTTGGCCGATGCCCGCGCCGTCCGTCCGCCCGGAAACGCCGAACCATGTCGACCACGCGTGCCGCGTTTGCTTCGGAAGTGCCGCTGCGTCGGGCGGCGATCGCCACTTCGGTGTCCCGATCGTAGTAATCCACGTGGATACGGATCAACCGGTCCATCAAGGCGTCCTGGCTCTTGTGAATACCGGCGTACTCCTCCGGGTTGGACGTGAATATCGCCCGAAATGCCGGATGTACCTTGATGTACCCTTCCCCGGCGTACCGGAGCTTGGGCAGGCTCAATAGCCCTTGGCCTAGTACGCTCAGCAGCACATTGTTCGCTTCGGGGCGAGTGCGAGTGAATTCGTCATACACGAGTGTGTGGCCGTGGCGACAAGCCGTGGTCAGTCGATTGTCGCTCCAGAGGGTTCGCATCGTTTCCTCTTCCTTGCGAACCGAATGGATGTAGTTGTCAACCAACCGGTTTTTGCGATATCCGGTCTCGTTGCCCACCAGGTCGGAACTGCCGAATTCGTCGTCCCCATGGATCAGCGTGGTTGGCTGCCCCAGCTTGGAGGCCACGTGCAACGCGAGCGTGGTCTTTCCCGTGCCGGCTGGACCGGACAGATTCACTGGATAACCGGCGTCAAGGTACGCGAGGGTACGCTCCGTCAGCTCCTCGATTCGCGGAGTCACCACGAACGTTTCACTCGCCTTGGACCATATCCGATCCGGGGCATGCACCACCTTGTGATGGATTACCCGTTGGCTTCCCCCGTGTTCCATGCCCTATCTCCTCATCAACTCGCTTCGTTGCCCAAAGGGAATTCATACAGGTCGCGGATGACTTTGTCCGCCGCGAGTCCGACCAACGGGAGGACGGCTTGCGTCGAGCCGCGGAGTCTCCTTCGTCCAGCGCCACGGCAAGACGAACTCAGCGCGGCGGCGATTCCTTTCGGAACTCGCTCCCGCCGCTTTTCAGATCCGTTTTGAGTTCATTCAGCTCTTTTCTGATCCGCGCCGCGGATTCCGCGACCTGCCCTCGCATCTGTCGAAACTCCTCCTGGAATCCCGCCAACTGTTCCCGTACGCCATGGGCCATCTGTTGGACGTGCTGGCGAGTCCGATCCAAGCTGCGTTGGCGATCTTCCCGCCACTGGTCCACGCCCCGTCGCAGGTTGGTGAAATCGTCGGTGAAGTGTGCCATATCGGTGTCCTTTTCTGTTTTCGACTGGACGGCGGGAGATCGGATAAGCGCCTCCCAAAGTTCGCATCCGCTGGAATCAATCCGCTTCGGAAGGAGGCTAACCTACCCGTGCCGGCCGGACCAGCGATCACCGGATAAGCAGCCTTCCTCCGAGCGGGGAACTTCCGTGTGACGGTGGATCCGTGCCTGGACCGGTGCTTTAGGCAGGTGCCGCGGCGGCGGCGGTCAAGCCAACTGCTTCGGCGTACTTCAAATAGGTCTCGACGCTGGCAATGACTACTCGGGCCTCGACCGACAACAGTTCGATGCCGACCAGTGATACTTTCGCCCAGGCGTCAACCACGATACCTTTGTCCAAGATACGATCCACTACTTCGGCCAAACTGGACGAATCAGTGGAATTCTGCACATTCGCCATGGAAACAACTCCTTACTCGAAAAAGCGAACAAACCAAACCCGGGCTGACATCACCCAGGAATATAGACTCGGCCACACTCTGCCGATCAACCGCAGCGATACAATTACCTTCGTCGCATCCGCCGGGATTCTGCAGCTTGTCTTCGGCGTTATTGAAGCCAGATCGGGTTAACCACGCGGCGATGCGATGCCAACGAAGGTGCCCGGCGACGATCGTTCGGTATGCCCGAACCTCTGTGTCGCTTGCTGAAACTTTAGGTCGCCATCGGCCCCTGTCAAACGGTCGGTCATTTTTATTCCGGCAGCCGCGAAAGGGGCCTTCCGTGCACGACGCGGGCGTTTTTAGCGTTTGGCGCGATTGCAGCTTCCCATGGCGGTCGAGGCAACAGCGGGATGCCTGGTAATGTTGGGTTTTGCCACAGATCCGATGCGGCAATGCCGAAATAGAAGTTTGAGCGATCTTGATCGGCGAAGATGCCATTGCGGAACGTACGTTAGTTGGGCAGCTGGTTGCCTGATCGCAATGTTGATAATTCACCCCGCCAAGGCAGTGAAACAAACGCTGCCGGAGCCCACCCTCCACGGTGTCAGTGCAGGCGCGGATGGCGGAAAAGAAAAGGAGCCAATAATGGCAAAAGTCCAACCGGACGACACAAAGGGCCAGCCATCCCGGGATTCGGATTCGCCGAAGAACACCGGTAACCCTTCATTTAACTTGGGGGGCATTCTCGGGGGGCTCGGTGGACTGGTCGAGAAGTTGGGTGAGTTGGCCGAGGCCGGCGAAAAGCTTTCGCAGTCAGGGGAATTCAAGGATGCCGGTGGAAAACTCCGTGGCGTGTACGGCATCCACGTCAAAACTGGGCTCGGGGAGCAAGGCGAGGAGGAACTGAAGGTCGAGCCGTTCGGCAGTGTTCGCCCGCGAGCGGCGGAGCCCTCGTCGCAAGAGGATACTCGGGAACCACTGGTGGACATCCATGAAGAGGACGATCACGTCCTTGTGCTAGCGGAACTGCCCGGCGTTGGCAAGGACGATGTCACCCTGGAACTAGCGGACGATCGGCTCGAACTTTCGGCTCGGTGTGGCAAGATCAGCTACCAGAAGGAAATTCCCCTTCCGCGGTCGTTTTCCGGAGAGGAACCAGAGTGGGACTGTAAGAACGGCATTCTTCAAATCCGTTTGAGGCGATAGTACACGATCGATTCATTCGTCGGAAAGGGCACTCGAGACATGTCGGAATCTTCCACTATCGCCTCTGAAATTACATTGAAGGTTAGCGAGTCAAGCGGCAAGGACGTGGGACGCGGCTTGGCCCGCATCGATCCGTCCGACATGCAACGGCTTGGCCTCGACGTGGGGGATACCGTATACGTGGTGGATCGAAAGACGACCGTCTGCAAGCTTCTA
>JBNJEM010000417.1:0-7128 GCA_051745935.1 Planctomycetota bacterium | reverse complement strand
TGGAATGCGATGCCACCAATGTGGTTTGTTTTTCGCTCCCATGACCATCCTCCCTGACGGTACAAGGCTTCTTCAACGCGGGCCCGGCGTGGAACGTCAATGTTCTCACCCGGCGGGCCACGGCCAGCTATTGATGGATCGAGGACGTCTGGGCGAAGGGGAAACCGCCGTTATGCCGGTCGCGAATGACTTTGTTCGCCGCGAGTCCGACCAACGGGAGGACGGCTTGCGTCGAGCAGCTTTCCACCCTAACAGATCCCACCGCCGTTATGCCGGTCGCGAATGACTTTGTTCGCCGCGAGTCCGACCAACGGGAGGACGGCTTGCGTCGAGCAGCTTTCCACCCCTAACAGATCCCACCGCCTGAAGAATAGCTCGAATCCACTCCATTCTGGCTCTTATCTACCAAATCTCGATATCCATTTCCAGCTCGACTCCCAATCGTTCGCGGACTTGGAGTTGGACCAGTTCGACGAGCCGCAGCACTTCGTCGCTGCTTGCGTGGGCGCCCGCCACCACATTATTGGCGTCCTGTTCACTGATTTCCGCTCCGCCGATTTTCGTGCCTTTCAATCCGGCCTGCTCGATCAATTCGCAAGCCTGCATTCCGGTCGGATTCTTGAAGATCCGCCCCACATTCTTTTCACTGGAAGGTTGTCTCGATCGCCTCACAATCCACAAAGTCTGCATGCGCTTTACGAGGTCCGTCCGATCTTCGGCTTCAAGCGAGAGCCCGGCCTGCAGTATCACCAGTTCATCCAAGCTGCTATACCGATATGCAAACCGCAGATCGTCGCGTTGATGTTCCACGATATTCCCGCCCCGCGTCATTACTTTGGCCCATTTCGTCCACTGTCCAATATCATGGTTTTCAGTTCCGGCATTGCCTCGCAGCGCCCCGCCGATGGTGCCAGGAATCCCGACTAGATGCTCTAAACCGGCCAGACCCTCGCGCACGGCAATGGAAATAACGTGCCCTAACTTGGCCCCGGCACCGGCGGTGACCTCGTGACCGTCGACTTTGATTTCCGAAAACGCGGGGGTTGCCAAGTGGACCACTAATCCCGGTACGCCGTGATCTCGAATGAGCAGCTTCGAGCCCCCACCGAGAACATGGATCGGTAATTCATGCTCGCGACAATGCCGTACGAGCGAGCTTAGTTCCGCCAGGGAAGTCGGCTCCGCGAAATACTCGGCCTCCCCCCCTAATCGAAGCCACGTATACGGCGCCAAAGGCTCTTGTTCACGAACAATGTGCTCAAAACCACTCAGAAGACCCATCTTATGCGTCCGTATCTATCGACCGGTAGGATTCGTAACTCCGCGTTGTTTCGATGATCGCAAACCGAATGTACACGACCCACGGCGTGAGCGTTCATGCTCTCATGCCTTCGTGTGATCATACCGACTGGAAGCAAGGGAAGCAATTGGAATCGCGCATGGGAGAACACCTATACACACGACCAGTTAGGGGGTTTCAATCGCGGAAGCGTAGCCACTGAAGGTTTTGGATAAAAAAACGATCTTTTTGTCTGGCATGTTTTTGTCCTGAAATGACTTGTTAGACAAAAAGATGTGCGCCGCGCGGGGGGTGACGATCACATGAGAATTTCCCCGATGTGACGCGGGCGAGCTTTTCCTTCTCCACGATGGCCGGCTCGGTGGGCGTCTTTGGGACCGACTCGGTCGGTTTCGCCGGACTGGTCCGAGTCCGCGTTCAGCCACCGCTTCCGGCGCCCTCCCGCATGAGTTCGGTCAGCTCCGCCAGGTTCCCCCGGTAGAGCTCGCGGGGGGTGAGGCCCTCCCGGCTACACAGTGAACCCGCCATGCCGACGACCTCGCCCATCATGCCCGTCGTGCGCTGCAGACGCACGGTGCCCAGTGCCACGTGCGTCACGCTGATATCGCGGCCGGCCATGAACAGGTTTTCGACGTTGCGGGAATACAGGCAGCGGTAAGGTATTGGATACGGGGCGTGATGAGGGTGGATATTATCGGCCCAGAACGGTTCCGGAAAGTTCTCCGCGTTCCGAGGGTTCGGATGGTGCAGGTCGATGCCCCACGTGGCCGTCACGCAGGCATCAGGATACTGTTTCGCTGCGTCGATATCGAGCTGGTCGAGGATGACATCGCCCAGCAGCCGGCGAGACTCGCGTTTGCCCGCCACGTAGGCCAGCCAGTTCAGCTCGCGGTGCGAGAAAGTCTCACGGTTTTGCTTCAAGTAGGCCCAGTTACCATAGACGGCCCGCCACAGGTAGTCCCGGATGTGTTCCAGTTCGGTTATCATGTCGCGATGATATCCGGCCTCCCACCTCCAGCTGCCCTTGGTTTGTTCGCGCGCCGTATCCTCGTCAAACCGCAGGGCCCACGGACATTTTGGAAATTCCACCGGTGTGTCGGCTTCTCGCGAGTTCCACAGCGTCGAGCAACCCATTGTCATGTCGTCCGCCTTCTTCGGGGCCATTGACTCGCCGGTCTGCTTCCGCCCCTCGCGTCCCACGCGGAAGTCGGCGCCGGCCATGTAGCCCAGGTTGGCATCGCCGGTGCAGTCGGCAAACAGCGGAGCCGAGAACTTTTTTTCGATTCCGGAGTGCGTATGGCGGGCGGTGATGGAGGTGATGCGGTTCTCGTCCATGGTCACCTCGGTGGCCCGCATGTTCAGGTGCAGGTCCAGATTCTTTTCCCGTCCCGCCACGCGCAACAGTTGTTCGTCAATGTATCTTTCCCCGGGATCGGCATTGTGACAGGCATGGCAGCCCTTGTCGTGGGCCGTGCAGGTAATCGCGCGGACCACCTTGCCCAGTTCCGGATACGGGTCCAGCAGTATTCCACCGCCCGCGTTGACTCGCACTTCGGAGCTGTTGTTGCCGCCCAGGACGGGCCGGTCCTGCACCAGCGCGGTTCTGGCTCCAAGCCGGGCCGACGTGATGGCCGCCGCTGTTCCGGCGACCCCGCCCCCCACGATCACCAGATCGTAGCTCTCGGTTCCCGATGGCTCCCGTATGCCGCCCGCCTCGCGGCGGAACTGCTCAAGCCTCCTGCCCTCGCTGGGGGGGCGAAACCCCGAGTCGGTGGACAGTACGATCGCATCGCAACGACCGTCAAAGCCCGTCAGGTCCCGCAGAGCCACGGTGGCGGGCCCCGAGCCGACCTCCACCATGCCGCCGTCCTGCCAGTGCCACTGCCGCCCTTGCGTGCCGAAAACCGGGTCCAGCGGGCGCCTGTTCACCAGCACGCGGAAGCGGCCCGGCGCCGGCTTCGCGTTCCACGGCGCCACCCAGTTACGCGTGCGGACCCACACCCGGTAGCGACCCGACTGGGGAAGGTTTACCACGTGGGTAGCATCCCGCACGGGCTTGCCCAGGCCGTGAGCCAGCAGGATGGGAGAGCCCATCTGGTCCATGAACTGCTGGTCCACCACCCAGCCGCCCTTCTCGTGGAAGTTTTCGGCCTCCAAGAGGACGGTGCTTCCATGCGTACCCGCTCTCAGAACCCCGGCCCCCACATCATTCAAAACCAGCGCTCCGGCCGCGCCCATGCCCCTGAGGAACCGTCTTCTGTCCACGACCCGCCCTCCTTTTCATCTGCGATATGCCATCGTGCCCTACTCGTTATACTTCAGGCGGTCGGATTCGTCCGTGTGGAAACCGGCTCGACGCAAGCCGTCCTCCCGTTGGTCGGACTCGCGGCGGACACCGTCATCCGCGACCGGTATATCCAGCCAAATACAGCCGGACTTCGAACACGCCGACCGACTCCCCGCCGTGAATGGCCGACACGTTGAGCCTGATCTTCAAGGCTCCAATCGCAGGGAACCGGGTGCCCTCGAAAGTGGCCCGTCTCCCCGCCCAGCGTGTTCCAGGCTTCCCAGCGTGTTCCAGGCTTCTCCGTTCCACGGACGGAACCTGATAACGGATAAAAGTTTACTGACAGGAATTCTAATGGCCAATCTTCGTGAATGCAAACGATGCAACGGTCTTTCACCGTTGCCGAACGGAAGGTCCACCCCCCGAAACAGCCGTCAGAGAACTCCGAACCACCAACCACCAACCACCATGCACCCCGCACCTCGCACCCCGCACCAAGCACCACGCACCAAGCACCACGCACCACGCACCAAGGCCCGAATCAGACGCACGTCGCGCCGGGGGTGGGCGTCGCCGGTCATTCCGGTGCCTGGGTGGCGCGGGGTCGAAGCGCCCTATCATGTGGCGGGGGAAGTGTTTAAGCTCAGTCAAACGACGGGAACGGGAGCGCAAGGAAGAAAATTGACTGGTACGATACGTGGTTTGAGATGAGCATGTCTTCGCGAGAACTGACACGCGATCAATTGGCGGCGATGTATTTGGAGCAATTGCCGTACGAGCCGTACCCGATGCAAGAAGAAGCCTTGTTATCCTGGTTCACGGCGGATCAAGGGGTATTGGTGTGCGCCCCGACGGGGACCGGCAAGACGCTGATTGCGGAGGCGGCGCTGTTCGAGGCGTTGCACGAGGGCACGAAGGCGTACTATACCACGCCACTGATCGCATTAACGGACCAGAAGTTCCAGGAGATGCAACGGGCGGCAGTGGAGTGGGGATTTCGAGCGGAGGATGTTGGGTTGGTCACCGGTAACCGGCGAGTGAATCCAGACGCTAGAATCCTGGTGGTGGTGGCCGAAATCCTATTCAATCGTTTGCTCCATTCAAGCGCGTTCGATTTTTCCGATGTCAGTGCGGTGGTCATGGATGAATTCCATAGCTTCAATGACCCGGAACGTGGCATTGTATGGGAGTTGTCCTTGGGGCTGCTTCCCGCGCATGTCCGCACCTTGCTGTTGTCCGCGACGGTGGGAAATAGTCTGGAGTTCCTCAATTGGCTCTCGCACAATCACAATCGACGGTTGGAGCTGATTCAGAGTGACGAGCGTAAAGTGCCACTCACGTACCAGTGGGTAGGCGACATGCTGTTGAACGAGTTTCTCGAGTCGATGGCACGGGGGGACGAGGAGTCGCGGAAGACGCCGGCTTTGGTGTTTTGCTTCAATCGCGACATGTGTTGGAATGTCGCCGAGCAAGTGAAGGGACGGAAGTTGATCAGTGATGATCAGCAGAAGGCGTTGGTGGAGCAGTTGGAGGAATTCGATTGGTCGCAGGGTGCTGGTCCCAAGCTGCGGCAGCTTTTGCTGCGAGGCGTCGGCGTGCATCATGCCGGCATATTACCCAAGTACAAACGGATCGTGGAGAGTCTTTTCCAGCGCAAGCTGTTGGCATTGACGATCTGCACGGAGACCTTGTCGGCGGGGATTAACTTGCCCGCCCGCAGCGCGGTCTTGCCCGGCCTGCTGAAAGGCCCTCCGGGAGACAAAAAGGTTATTGATCCCAGCAGCGCCCACCAGATCTTCGGGCGGGCGGGACGCCCTCAATTCGACACGCAAGGTTTCGTCTTTGCCCTGGCCCACGAAGATGACGTGAAGTTGGCTCGATGGCGAGAGAAGTACGACAGCATTCCGGAGGATACGCGGGACCCGGGATTGCGGAAGGCGAAAAAGGCATTGAAGAAGAAGATGCCGCGACGCCGTTCCACGCAACAGTATTGGACGGAGGGGCAGTTCGAGAAGCTTCAATCCGCGTCACCGCGCAAGCTCGCCAGCCGCGGTAACCTGCCCTGGCGATTGCTCGCCTACTGGCTCGACGCCTCACCTCGCGTCGACAAGATCCGGGAACTAGTGAGCAAGCGGTTGTTGTCGGGCAAACGCCTCGAGGCCAGTCAAAAAATGGTCGACCGCATGCTCATGACGCTGTGGACCGGTGGGTATGTGACGCTTGACCCGGAGCCACCCAAGAGCGAGCAGGCGGAGGAGACGGGCGGTCTTGACTTATCCGGTGCCGACGGGGATTCCAGCGGTAAAGCGAATGTTCAGGACCAAGACTACCGCCCGCACTATGCCTATCCGACGCCTGAATTGTCCAAGCTGTTGTTGATCCGCGGCGTCAATCCACTGTACGGGGTCTTCTTGGTCAATCAGCTAGGGATCGCCAATCAGCAAGAGCGGATTCAGGCGCTGGAAAGTGTCTTGGAAATGCCACCCTCGGTTGGCTACCATCTTCATGTACCGGACCAGGAAGAGCTGCCTCCCGGCCCTTTGGCCACCACGCGGCTGGACGTGCATCTTTTGCAGTTGGGATTGGCGACGGCCGAACAACTGGGGGCCGCCGAGGAACAGGAGGAAGCCGAGGGGCCGCGTGCCTTTTACGAGGAGGATAAGGTCCATGTGCTAAAGCTGGCCGACAAGCTTCGCATGTGGTTCGACTATGATTTCCCGGGGGTACATGACTTGCGCACCCGGAGCGTGTGGGCGGCTGGCGAGCTGTTGGAGTATGGCGGTAATTTCAACAAGTTCATTACCAGTAAACGGCTGCAAAAACAAGAAGGCGTCATCTTTCGGCATTTGCTCCGTTTGATTCTTCTGGTCGGAGAACTCACGCAGCTCAGCCCTCCCGATCTGCCTCCGGAGCAGTGGCGGAATGAAATGGGCGACATTGCCGACCGGCTTACGGCCACCTGCCGCGACGTTGACCCTCGCAGTACCGACAAGGCATTGGAAGAAGCCGACGCGGCACGAGGCGAATCCAATTCCCAAGAGGCGGGTGACGCGCCGCGGTCCGGGTGAGCCCCGTTGGGATCGGCGGCCATTTGATCAAAGGGGTCCGGCCTCTTTGTTGAAGCAGGTTGAAGCAGTTGGATGTGTTAGTCTACTTATGCGATTGTCAATGCAGTCACGAACTCGCGTCAACGTCTTGATTTGTTCGCGACTGTGTTCTTTGTTGGCCAAATCGTTGTTCGGGCGTCATATTCGGTTATGCCAGTATCCCGGCCGTCGCTTTGCATGAGCAATGGCCACCACATGGATTGTAACGTCAGTCTGATAGTAGACGACACAATACCGGTAACGCTTCAACCGGCACACTTGACAACCAGCATAGGTATGCACGAAACGATTTGGATCTGCCAGGATTGATTCGATCGCGACATCAACCGCAGAGACAAAACCAATCGCGGCTGCAACACTTCGTTGGGCATACCAATTGAATGCCTCATCGAATTCCGCGCGAGCATCGGCGTCGAATTCAATTGGCTGAGCCA
>JBNJEM010000416.1:0-7162 GCA_051745935.1 Planctomycetota bacterium | reverse complement strand
GCGGTTCCGCGGGACTTGCAGGCGGTCTACGATCACCTGCGGCAGGCGCTCCAGCAGCACTTGGAAGTGACCCGCGCCGCCGACGCCCGTCAGAACGCCAAACGAGCGAAGCACGGCAAATGATACGCCCGCGCGCCTCACCGAAGGAAAAGGTCGTTCGCGGCCTTGCGTTCTCTGTCGCTTGGAGACGTCGATCCGTTGCCAACGCCGGGTTGCGCATCGGCCTGCCGCTTCCTTTCACCCCTCGCGACATAGTGCGTCGAATAGGCTTTTTCAATTTTCGGATCACGTGACTTGGAGAATCGCAAGACGATGCGCTTCTTGCCCTTACCCCATTTCCGATACTCGGTATGCGAGGCAACGAGCCCCATGGATTCGGCATGAATACGGAGTATGCGCAGGATGCGATTGAGTTTGCTGAGATTTCCCACCAGCACACGCTCCAGATACGGAATGCGAGCGAACCGCCAATCCTCATAGTCCTGCTTGCTCAGACGCTGCATCCGCATCAGCACTTCAACCGGTCTGACCACGTGATCGGCCTGCATGATCTCGTGAACGGCACGAGCCACCGGACAGTATAATTTGTCTTTCTTGTAGTTGCTTGGTGTGACTTTCTTCATCGACCACTTTCTTGCACAGGCACTCGATTCGCAATCATTCTACTCTACCGCGTGCTGCTTTCAGGGCCAACGGGTGCCGGAGGCGGCAAGGGGTTTGGGGGTGGTTCGGACTCGGCACGAATTTTTGACCTGCGTAGGTCGGCTATCCGAAGTAACGCCGGACGAGCGTCAATGCAGTGGCCGAGAGAAGAATGAGGCTCGGCCGAACCTGGTCGGGCTTGAGCCAGCGGATCGGACTTGAGGATGTACTCTCGGGGCTACTCATTCTTTACCTCGGATACGCTTCAGCCATTCGTACGTCATGCGCAAAGCCTTGCCCAGAGGCGTGGGACGATAGCCCAGCTCGTCCCGCGCTTTGTCACAGCTGTAGGCCCAGTCTGCCATGAAGGTCCGCATCCATCCGGGTGTGATGTGCGGGTAGACGCCGAACAAGGTCCCGCACTTCGAGTTGTGCCGGCTAAGCGGGTCACCCTCGTCCTCGTCGCCCACGATATACAGACCACGCCCGACCGAACGCATGACAAACTCCTCGGGGCGAAGCTCTTCGGCAACGATCCCCTGCTTGCGCGTGGAACATAAGGGACCACGATACTAGCCGGTGGCATCCATGCGGGCGCCCGTGTCCAGGCCCCGTGGCGGCACCCGGGAACGGCTACCGTTTTTTTCATCTGCCGCGGGGTTTGCACCTGGACGGTGAATGCGGATAAGATGGAGGGGGTTGTTTGGCGAGGTTTTTGGTGATCGGTCATCTTGAAATCCAGGTAGTATTGGAGCTCGCGATCTTATGTCCTTGACGGAGTTCAATCTGAAATCAGGCTGCGCCGGGCCGCTTGGACGCCGCGCGTTTATCGCGGGCGGGGCGGCGGCGGCAGCGTCACTGGTGGTGCCGAAGCCCGTGCGGAGCCAAGGGGCGAATCGGGATTCCCGAAGCCGGGCGATAAAGCTAGGCGTGGTCGGTTGTGGTGGTCGTGGAAAGTGGATCGCGGGACTGTTTCAGAAACACGGCGGTTATGAAATCCACGCCGTGGCTGACTATTTTCAGTCAGTGGCGGATGCGGCGGGCGATGCGTTGGGAGTTGACTCGGCGCGACGTTTTTCGGGGTTGTCCGGATATCGCGAACTGGTCGAAAGTGGCGTGGAGGCCGTCGCGCTTGAAACGCCTCCATGTTTCTTCCCCGAACATGTTCGCGCGGCCGTTGATGCGGGCCTCCACGTCTACCTGGCCAAGCCGGTGGCCGTTGACGTGCCTGGCTGTTTGCAGGTCGAAGCGGATGCCAAAAAGGCGACCGAACGGAAACAGTGTTTCCTGGTCGATTATCAGATGCCCACCGATCCGCATGTCCAGGAGTGTGCCAAGCGTTATGGCGAGGGGGCCTTGGGCAGCGTGCGGATGGTCAAGAGCTTCTATTACGGGGGGCTCTTCAGCGACCCGCCGTTGACGGAGACGATTGAAAGCCGGCTCCGATCGTTGGTCTGGGTGAACGACGTGGCGATTGGTGGTTCCTATCACGTCAACGCCTGCATTCATCCGATACAAGCGATGATGTGGGTGTTGGGCAAAACCCCCGTGGCGGCGGTGGGGGTGTCCCGCGTCGCGCGCCCCAACCCGCACGGCGACAGCCATGATATGTTCGGAATCATTTACGAGTTCGACGATGGATTGATCTGGACCCACACGGGACGCCACTCCCGAGGCCTCACGGGGCCCGGAGACCCGTTGGCGACATGTGAGTTTTTGGGAGAGGCTTACATGGTCATCGGGTATGGCGGCCGCGCCTTGATTCGCGGCGGTCCGAAACACTATGCGGGCGGCGCCATCGAGAATTTGTACGCGGCCGGGGCGATTCGAAATATCGCCACCTTTCACGAGAAGATCACCCAGCCCGATGCCACGAATGACACGGTTCCCCTGGCAATCTCAAGCTGCCTGGCCACGATCATGGGGCGCGAGGCTTGCCTTCGGAAAGGCCGCATGACGATGGACGAGTTGCTGAAATCAAATCAACGGCTGGAAGTAGATCTGGACGGACTCAAGGTTTAGAGCCGGATACGGTAGCGGGCTTCCGCTCGTTGTATCGCCACTCAAGAAGTGTTTTCGCTGATTTTTCCGCCACGTTCCGTGCTGCCCGCAATTTTTGTGGCAAATAGAAGGGGATCACCCGCTTGACATTGCAGCGATCTCGGATAGGTTAGCCGGGGTGGCCAACATGGGAATAGTGTGAGTGCAGGCCATTTGACCAGAAAGCGGGCAGTCGTCCGGGGGTCGCGTGGCCTGTGGCTTGAAACGAGTCCACAAACCAACCCTGGAGGTAACCGATGATCGTTATTCCCCGCACCAGTGGAGAAAGCGTGGTCATCGCTGATGATATCGTAGTCACGGTCGTCGACGTAGAAGGCGACACCGTTCATTTGAGTATCGATTATCCGCCGGATGTATCTGTCTGCAAACGGAAAGATGCCGAGCACGACGAGCAGTCACATCAGAGTTCGGCTCTTTCGTAAGAGTTTTTCACGCGCCGCACCACGGAGCCGTGCGCTTCACAAAAGCAGAACAGCGTGAAGGGCATAGCCCCTGCCGCGATGCACGGACCTCGCGCTGCAGCCTATCGGCACAGCGCGCAACCCTGTCACGAGCGGGCAGGACGGGTGCGATCACCCGTCTCACGCCTCTTTTTGGGGGGGGGCATTCGCGGCGTTGTTCAGGTAGTAACTCAAACTGTAAGCTTCATGTCTCGATTAGCTGGTAAAGCCCGGCTTTCGGGGCCTTCGCGGCCAGGACGGCACCGGTCACGGGTTCCAATTCGATCCACCTGGACACGACCTGAAACCAGGGCTTTTCCAGCGTCTGGGCCGTTCGAAGGACGTGAAACGTTTACACTTTGAGTAATAAAATTCTTGAGTTTGGGTGTGCAGGCTTTCCTAATCGTTACATCCGTATCGGTGTGAGGCTTTGGTGCGCAAAATCCGGGGTCCGGAGGGGGAATACGGCTCCGCAGCGGACCTAGTCTTTTTATGATCCAGGTAGATTATCCCACGACCGCTGCAGATCCATGGGTTTGAGCGGTCCCAGTTTGAGGGAGGACGCCGGCGCTTACAGTATGTGCGCGCGAAGAAACGCTCGGATGTTTTCCGTCGTTCCTCTCCGGTTGCAGTATAGGAATCACTCGCAGGAACCAAGTCCCATGCTTGTACTGTCGCGCAAGAAAGACCAGAGCATCATTATCAGGGACGATATTGTCGTTACCGTGGTTGAGGTGCGGGGTGATAAGGTGCGGCTCGGTGTGGAAGCCCCCAGGGAGGTGTCGGTTCACCGGCGTGAAGTCTATGAAGCGATCAAGGCTGCCGAACGCCGCGAGTCCGAGGCCGAGCAGGATTCCGCATCTGGGCAGTAAGTCTCCTTCGCGAATTCACCACTCGTTGTGGACTGTGTGGCGACAGCTGCCTTCGAGGTGCTGCTTCTGTTCCAGGTGCCTCCGCCAGCATTCCGTCATTCCCGCCTATGCCCACAATACGTTTTTTCGCAAAAAGCGTGCATCCCGGAACTGCGTAGACTTCTTGAGTGTCTTGAGTTTGCAGCCTCGCTGCGATCGGCCGCAACCAAACAGGATTGGCTCTTGAGCTTGGGTGGCACGTTCGCGGCCAACGACGCCGGGTTCGGTCAGGGCGAGGACGCGGTCCACACCGCCCGAGTTGGCTCTCTGGGTATTCTTGACACAAGTCTTGCGGACGGGCGTCCAACGATCGTGTAACGCCGCGGTGGATCGACTCCGATCGTTGTGTTTGTCATGGGGGATTTCACAGAAAAAGGTTCCTGACGCGCCACCCCTTTTCCGCCACCGGTGATTTTTTTCTTGGTCTGGCTCCGCCATCCACTATAATCAAAGAGACTCTTGCTCTTTCTCCTCAAACACCCTACAGTGCTGATATGCGTAAGATCCGACTCAATGAACTCAACGACGCTGTTCGCTCGTTCCTCACCCAGGTCGTCGCTGGTGATACTTTGGTCATTGAAGACGAAAGCGGGCAGCCTTGCGGAAGCTTTATCCCCTACCGGGAAAGTACGCCTGCGGAAAAACAGCAAGCCGAGCAATCGCTCGATCGCCTCCGCCAGAAAACCGGCCAGGCGATAAAAAAACATGGCGTCACGGAGGATGACATCGTCCGAGTCATTCTCGAAGACGACTAACCATAGCTGGAGGCACGATGCCAAGACCGGTCGTGGTGTTCGATACGAACGTTCTGATTCCGCTTCTTCTGCCGGCCAGTCACTCGACGCGCCTTCTTGACCGCTTGGATCGGGCTGGCTGGCGGGTGGCGTTATCCCCGCAAATCTTGGCTGAGGTGGCCGACAGGTTACGGCATAAGTCTGCTCTGCGCCGCTGGCTGGAGCTGCCCGACGATGACATTGATGAGTTCGTGGGCCAAGACCTGCCAGCCAAAACGTTAGCCATAGCTGGTCGCCGCCAAGCCCACGGGGCTGTCCCCGCTGATCCCAAAGACGACAAAATCGTTGCCGCTGCTTTGGAGGCAAAAGCAATCCATATTGTCACGGAAGATAAACATCTCCTCGACCTTGAAAGCTACAACGGCATCAGAATCGTCAATCGCCTCGACTTTGACGCAGAACTCGACCGTCTTGGGTTGGCTTAGAGGCTGCTTCAGAATAAGTTGCCGATTTGGGCGCGCCGAGGACAGGGCTTGCGTGCATTGGATTCGCCGCTTTATCCTTTTCCACAACAAGCGGCATCCATTGGAGATGGGAAATGAGGAAGTCGCGACGTTTCTGACGCATCTGGCGGTGGACGGCAAAGTTGCCGAATCGACGTCTCCGGACGGTCCCCAGTATCACGGCTTCAGTCGGAATCTCCGCGGCCCCGCGAACCGATCTCCCGGCTTTTCAGCCAAGCTGGCATTGGGCGGTACGGCCACGCGACCTTGACGCTTTCGGGCAGCTCCTCCAGTTTCAGTTGGGGGAACCAGCAGGGCAGGGCGATCGGCTCGGCGTTTGCGCCGCCGACGGGGATCACGGTGTCTGTCTCCGGTGGTGCGGGCCGGCTCCAGTCCAGATACGGTTCGATGGCATCGGCTTTCTTGTGAGAAGGCAACCGCTCTCGGCTTTTCTCGTATTGATCCTTGGTGGCGAAGTTCGCGGCCGACGCCGCCAGGTCGCGGTGGCGCTCCTGCACGCCGCGGTAACGGTTGTTCGCCAGCCACAGCCGCGAGCGCTCGATCCACCCTTCCGGCCGGCGGAGCGGCAGCTTCGGGCCGAAGCTGATCAAGGTCGTCTCGGGCAGCGTCCCCCAGGTGACCACGGCCGGGGGCCGATGGGCTTCGTCGCCCACGTACTCGAACGTGTTGCCGAAGATGAAGGTGTGGATGAAGAAGGGATTGTGGGCCGCTGCCGGTTCGGGCAAATTGCAGTCGGTGCCGCGAGCCGCCGATGTCGGACGTCTTCACGCACCATCGCGCCGACGACTTGCCACCCGGCGAACATCGCCATCCGGCTGGGCCGCAAGATCAATGTCTTGTGGCCGGACCAACCCAATACATGTATGATCTTCCTTGACCACCCCGGCGATGAGTTTCGGTTGTGGCACATCACCCTTGATGGCCCGACGCTTCGGGGGCTTGCATATGACGACTGACACAACGTACTCACCGCTGCAATGACGCGACGAACAAACGCATTCTCGGGGGCTGGGGCGTGAGCGTTGGCTGACGTGGCCAGCCCCCTCGGCAGCTTCCTCGTAAGCGCTCAGCCAAGCGGAAGCCCCTTGCGTTGTCTTGCGTTCGTGAATCAGCCAGTTCAGGATGGAGCCAACATCCTGGCGGACTTTGCGAAGGCCGCGGACGTGAAAGGTCATGCATCGGCCGGAAGGTTGTGCTTCTTTCTGATTTCCCGGATCGCTTCCTCCAGAGGCACTCCGCGGTCTCCGTTTTCAAAATCGTCGAGGGCAGCTTGAACAGCCCGCATCTTCTCGTCGAGCTCATCTGGGGTCGGATGTTCGAGTCGCCACAAGTCGTACAGCTCATCCATAGTAAGGTCCGAGCCACCGCGGATTCACTCCGGAGCTTTCCTGCCGTAGCGGTACACCCACATCGTTCCGTCGTCGCGGCTGTCGCTGGCGAAGTGGCAGTAGTAGGCGTTGCTGACCGGGTCGTATCCGCCGTAGCGGCCGTTCTTGATGCCGCGCTCGACCTCGTCGGGCAGCGGCCGCGGCTCGGCCCAGGCGTTGGTTTGCGGATCGTAGGCGTACACGCCGCGTCGGCGGTCTCCGCCGTCTCCGCGGTGGCGGGGAACGCGGATGAGGACGAGGCGGTCGTTGGCGGTGTCGAAGGCGAAGATTGAGTCGTGCGACGTGGCCGCCGGAGGCCCGGTCCCGTCCGCGCGAGGGCGACGCCACTCGTCTGTCTTGACGTCGTAGATCAGGAAGTTCTCCTGGTGCTCGTCTCCGTCGCGCTGATAGTAGTAGATGCGGTCGCGGTTCGGGTCGTAGGCGGCGCAGTGGTCGATGCCGGTGGGGCCGGAGCCTTGCGGT
>JBNJEM010000415.1:0-7163 GCA_051745935.1 Planctomycetota bacterium | reverse complement strand
GGTTTTTTAGGTCTCTTAGAGGTCCTTTCGTCTCAATACCGGCGAAACGAACGGCGCAACAATATGGATGGCAACGACTTGGAGTTTTTCCTCACCCCCAGGCCGAAGGGATCAACGGGACGACGGGGGAGACCGGCACGGACGCCGTTGGCGGTGGCAACGGGCAAACAGCGGGAGAACTCCCAATATTTCACCCCTTTCCTCATCCCTTTTTCTTCATCCGTGGGGCCGTCCTGCCATCGGTGAGCCTCTTGTGGCATCCGAAGGGCCTCGACCGTATATTTCAGGCGGTTGGATTTTTCCGGGTGGAAAGCTGTCCGGCGCAAATCGTCCTCCCGTTGGTCGGACTCGCGGCGGAGAACGTCATCCGCGACCGAAACAGTTTGCACGGGCCTGGCGTTCTCCGTCCCCCCCTCACGGCCGGCCGAGCGTCCGGTTCAGAGCAACGTGAGTTCCTCGCCATTGGCGTCACGGCAATCGAGTTCCAGATGTTCCGGATAGTAGAACTCGCTGCCGAGCACCTGGACGCTGAGCTCGTTTGATTGTTCCATGGCCATGATTTCTTGGCGTTTCTTGTTATTGAGGTAGGCTCCGACCTGGTCGTTGACCCGGACCGTGATGGTGGCGACATTCGGTTTCTGGCAGGCGAGCAGCAGCATTCGCATGACTTCGATGGACATGCTTTCGTTGGTTTTCACGGTTCCACGACCGTTGCAGCACGGGCAATCCGTGTAAATACTTCGTTTCAAACTGGGGCGAATCCGCTGCCGCGTCATTTCGATGAGCCCAAAGGGGCTGGTGCGGAGTATTTTGGTCCGGGCTCGATCTCGCTTGAACGCATCACGCAGCGCGCGTTCGAGGTTGCGGCGATGTTTTTCCTTGCGCATATCGATGAAGTCATTGACAATGACTCCACCAAGGTCGCGTAGCCGCAGTTGCCGAGCGATTTCCTTCGCCGCTTTCAGGTTCAATTGATACGCGGTTTCCTCCGCCGACTCATCGGTACGGAAGCTGCCACTGTTGACATCGATGGCCACGAGTGCTTCCGTCGGGTCGATGACGATGGATCCGCCGTTGTTGAGGGGGACTTCGCGTTTGTGGATACGCGCGATTTCCGCTTCCAGCTTATACTTGTGGAACAACGGTTCTTTTCCGCAGTAGAGTCTCAACCGGCCCACGTGTCGGGGCATGACGAGTTGCAGGAATTCCTTGGCCCGTTCGTGAGCCGACTCTTCGTCCACGTAGATCACGTTGACATCATTGGTGAAGATATCACGGATCGTGCGGGTGATCATGTCGCTTTCTTCGTAGATATCGATGGGCGCGGAATTCTTTCGGATTCGGCGTACGATGACTTTCCAGAGTCGCAGCAGGTAGGCGAGGTCGCGAGAGAGTTCCTTTTTGGTTCGGTCTTGGCCGGCCGTGCGAACGATGAACCCGACATTCCGCGGAGGGTTCAATTCGAGCAGGGTGTCGCGCAACTTCCGCCGCTTGTTCTCGTCTTCGATTTTTCGGGACACGCCGACCCGACCCAAGGCCGGCATGAGAACCAGGTAGCGGCCCGGAATACTGATGTAGGTTGAGAGGGTGGGGCCTTTGGCCCCAAGTCCCTCCTTGATGACTTGGACCAGGACTTCGTCGCCTCGTTTGAAGATTTCTTGGATGGGGGGTTTGGTGCGGGGGCGATGGCCGTGGCGGCGGCGTGGGCGCGAGTGATCCGATCGTTTTTCGTGTTCGTTCTCACCGGATGGTTCCTCGGGCGGTTCACGATCCGAGTCGGCAACGTGTTGGGGGTCATATCCGCCCTGCCGGTAGTACTGCGGTTCGACGTCGCTGATATGCAGGAACCCGTTGCGGCCGACCCCGAAATCCACGAAGGCAGCCTGGATACTGGGTTCCAGATTGACAATTCGCCCTTTGTAGATGTTGCCAACGTAACTATCTTGGCTGGCTCGTTCGATATAGAGTTCTTCCAGCAGTCCGTCTTCAATGATTGCAATCCGGCATTCTTCCGGTTGCGAAACGTTGATGAGAATTTCCTTTTTCATGTAACTGACTCTGCCTTGTGTTGGTCAAAGCTGATTCGCGGGGTCCGCGAGTGCACGGATTGCCTGGCGAATGTTCAGCCGATTGATTTATCAAACCATTTCGCGATGGCCCGCGAACTGGCAATTGGTTCAGGTTGGCCTTTGTTTCATTCACGAAACCACCTCGACATTCGATCGTGTCAGGAATTGTCCCTGTTGTTCCAGATCGCGCAACCCAAGCGTCTCTAGGAGATCGCGAGGCCGTGCCGCCGCTTGATCGGTGGCGCGCAAGCGAAAGTAAAGGACGCCGTTGCTGAATTCAATGGAGGCGAGGTTGGCCAAAATATCGATGGGGTGCTGGCGGCCATCACGGTATATCGGTAACGTTGTAGCCGCTTTCATGTTCTCTATTGCCGTTCGCGCATGGGCGCGCCACTGATCGGGGACCGGGAACTGGTACTGCATGGAACGAATTTTCGTTTTACGTTCTCCCGGCGCGAGGGCTGTGGCCGCTGTAACGGTCAGCCCGGGGGGCGCGAAGGCGTTGAGTCGTCGCGCCAGTTCCGCCGGTTCGACCGGTTCGACCAGTTGAAGTTCCATGACTTCGTCAAGCCCTTCGATGCCCAGCGCGAGAGCGGACGGAAAGCTCAATTTCGGTTTTGGATGAAATCCCTCGCTCATGCGCGGTTTGAGCCCCGCCCGTCGACACAGCCGCTCGACGGCCCGCATCAGATCGCGGTGGCTAATCCATCGCGCATCCCCGGTCTTGCGGAAGCGAATCCGCAGACGTTGACAGTCAGGTGTTGAGGGGTCGGCGAGCGTGGACACGTCAGTAACGACTCCTGGGAAAATCATTCGTGAGAAAGGCGTATCGCGGGGAACGATGGTCTTGGGATTTCAGTTCGTTGAATTCGTTGAATCGACGTTGTAATGCCGCCGGTTCGAGGGTTCCCCTTGGGACGCCACCCGCGCCGTCGGTCCTCCGCCTGGTCGGGCTCGGAGCGGAAAACTCCTTTCGCGATACGCGTGATACGTACAACACAATCCCGGAAAGAAGGCCCATCTCCTTGGCCCACTTGGGGGCTCCGCGCGGTGGTCTTTTGCTCCAACCGGGGCCGCCAGGGACACACGGAGCCTCACGAAATAAGTTCCGGGACCATCTTCTTTAATTCCTCCTTCAAGAAAGTGTCGATTTCATGGGCCGTTTCCATCTGCAACGCAATCTCCGCGATGCGCTGGCATCGTTCGAGCGTTACACCGCGAAGAACCCGTTTGATTTCCAGGATGGTGCTGGATGGCAGGCTGAACTCGGTCAGCCCGAGGCCGAGAAACAAGATGGCAAAGTGCGGCGTGCCGCTCATCTGGCCGCACACGCTCGCCGGTATGCCCGCCGCTCGCGCCGCGGCCACGCTTTTGGCAATTAAACGCACGACGGCGGGGTCGCTGCCCTGATATAGATCCGCCACTTCCTTGTTGCTGCGATCGACCGCCAAGGCATACTGAATCAAGTCATTGGTGCCTACGCTGATAAAATCGACTTCCCGCAGGAAATGTTCGATCATCACGACCGCGGAGGGTACTTCCACCATCATGCCGATGGGAATATCGCGATCGAACGCAACGCCGGCGTCGTCCAGATCCTCCATGGTTTCACGCAAAAACAGCTTGGCCTGACGCAGTTCGGACAAGGTGGCGATCAACGGCAACAGGATTTTGACGTTTCCCAGAGCGCTGGCGCGAAGGATTGCGCGGAGCTGCGTGCGGAAGAGGTCGACGTTTCGGAGCGACAAGCGGATGCTGCGGAGACCGAGGAACGGGTTGTGTTCGTCACTGACCGGTTGCCCTTGCCCCATTTTATCCGCGCCCAGGTCCAGGGTCCGAATGACCACCGGTCGATCTCCCATGGCCCGGACCACCTCGCAGTACGACTCGTAGTGATCCTCTTCCGTGGGCTCGCGTTCGGCGCTTAAATAGAGGAACTCCGTTCGATACAGCCCAATTCCAGCGGCGTTTCGCCGTTGGCAGGCCGATATCTCGTGGGGGAATTCGATGTTCGCCAGAAGTTTGAACTTGTGACCGTCAACGGTTTCGCACGGCAGGTCGCGAAGACTGGCCAGCTCGGCCATCTGCGAGGAGCGGCGCGCAATCTGTTCATGGTATTCCGCGACGGTGTGTTCCTCCGGGTCGATTAACACCACGCCGTGGTCTCCATCGACAATCACCAAATCTCCGTTGGCGACGTCGATCAACGACGGGCCGGTGCCCACCACCGCCGGCAGTTCCAGTCCCTTCGCCAAGATGGCCGTGTGGCTGCCTTCACCCCCCGCCTCCGTGACGAATCCCACCACCCACTTGCGATCCAGTCTGGCCGTTTCGCTTGGCGTGAGATCGTGAGCGAGGACAATGGTGGGGGCCTTCAGCTCGACCTGATCGATTTGCCGGCGGTCCAAGAGATGTCCCAGTAATCGTTCCTCCAAGTCGAATAGATCCTGGGCGCGCTCCGCCAAGTACGCGTTTTCCATGTCTTGAAAAACACGCGCATAGCGTCGCAAAGCGTGATGAACGGCTAATTCCGGAGAAACCTGGTTGCGGATTTCCCGCTCCAGCTCCTCGTGAAGCTGCTCATCCTCGATCATTTGGCGATGAGCCGCGAAGATGGTGCCACACGTTTGGCCGAGCTGGTCCGTGATCATCTGCCTGTCCCGATCAATGTCGATCGAAACAGCCTTGATCGCCGCGTCGAGACGCGCGAGCTCGGCATCAATGGCGTCGGGGGCAATGGTGCGACGAGAGATCGCAATGCCCTCGTTTTCAATCACCAAGGCCTCGCCAATGGCAATACCGGCTGAAACGGCAATTCCCTGCAGTGCCTGCATTGTTCATGCTGGCGGTGCCACCCCCCCTCCGGCTTCGCGTTCGCCAGCTGGATCCGCTTCAGCTGCGACACCAGCGACCGCCGGGTACAGGGGCAACCAGACCGCCAATACCATTTAGTTGTTGTGTTTCCGCCAGTAACAAAACTGAATCCCGGTTCCAGTACTTCTTTGAAGGTAGGACCCTGAAACGGTTTTGTTCGGGCATTTTGGTAGTACTTTAACCGATTGGCCCGGCGCGTGATAGGTTGTCTTCGCTCTCAATCCGCCACTCGCCGATAAACCATCGCGGATCAAGCCTGCTTCCCGGGCCACTCGGCTAAACCAACTTGTTTCTTAGAGGACGCTCCCGGATGCCGCTGGAACCGCCAGCTTTTGCCTGGATTCTCCGTGAGTTCATCAATTACCCGTTTGATTGAGAGTCCTTGGCGGCTTCGGATACCGTCGCCTCGTCAAACCCTCGCGCAAACAGAGCGGCTAACGCCGTTAATGCCTCCTCGGCATCAGGGCCATCAGTCCGCACCAACAATTGTGTTCCTTGTTCAGCCCCTAAAGTCAACAGCGATAAGATGCTCTTGCCGTCGAACTGTTCCTCGCCCTGTATGATTTCAATCCTCGATTCGAACTGCTTTGCCGCTCGCACAATCATGTCCGCCGCGCGCAAATGCAGCCCTTGCGGGTTCAGCACGGTTACTCGTCGGCTTGAACGATAGCTACCCATCTGCTTTTACTGCTCTAAGAAACTGGTCCAAACTAATTCGATCGGGTTTGTTTCCCGAGACCGCGTCCCACCCGCGCGGCCTGCCTGGAAGAACCGTCTCCCACGCCATTCCGCCCCCACCCGCGGGAGCGTTCGGCCCGTTGCTCCCTAGGAAACGAACTGGTTGTTGTCCGCCTCTTCCAGCAGTTGCTGTACATCCTCCACCGTTTTCGCCTGCTTCAAAAAACGGGCGAAGGTGTCGTCTCGTAACTGCCGAGAAATCCTTTCCAATGCTCGCAAGTGGTGCCCTGGACGACCGGAAGGCGAGACGAGTAGGAAGAAAAGCTGGACATCTTCACCGTCCAGGCTATCGAAATCCACGCCCTCCGCACTGACCCCCACCGTGCCAATCAGGCGATCCACGCTGGGATGCTTTGTATGAGGCACCGCGACTCCCCGCCCGATGCCCGTCGTGCCCAGCTCCTCCCGTTTCATGATGGCCTTGACGATGCTCTCTTGCTCGTCAGCGGAAATGTCGTTGGATTCCACAAGTCCAGTCACGAGTTCTCTGATCACGCCTTCCTTATCATGTGCCGTAAGGTCGGCTTTGATGGCTTGCACCCGAATAAAGTCCGCGAACTTCATTTCACCCTCTTCCTTTCACCCGTTATGCCCCCAGGCTGGTTGCCCATTTCGCTGGTTGCCCATTTCGTCGCCGCGCTGCCGCGCGGCCACTGTTCGCCGACCGCTTTATTCGGATTCCAGCTCACTTTCCGCCGGGATTTCCAAGTGTTTGTGCGGCGATCGGCGGCGCTCCCGCCGCTTGTCCTTGTGTCGACGAATCTGCTGTTCGATCTTGTGAAGCGACCCATCCAGCGAACTCATCAGATCCCCCGATTGATCCGTGGCAACCAACGGCTCCGCGTGTTCCACCGACACCTTGAGTTCCACCCACGGGTTGTCCCGGTGCTCCAAATCAGCGGTGACCTGAATTGCCGTCAATCGATCAAAGTATCGGTTCAGTTTTTCCACCTTTTCCGTGATTCGTTCTTGTGTGCGCGCGCTCAGATGACCATGTCTCGCTGAAATGTTGGTCTGCACCGGCAGTTCTCCTTTGGTATTTCAATCAGCCGTTTTCGTTCAGAACTGGCCCGCTTCGCCGAATTCCCAACTATTGAAACATAGTATTCTAAAGGCCCTCTCGATACCCGACAAATCCAAATCCCGCCTCCGGTCAGCGGTGGAGCCTCCGTCGAGGCCGCTTAGCCGTGCCAGTTCGCCAAAGCCGCACACGCCTTGCATTCGCCCCCCTAAAACCGATTCAACCCGGCAACCCCTCCCGCACCCAAGCTGAATTCTACACGGTCTCCCTGAATCGGGGAACTGCACCGCATCTCGTGACGGACTGCCTACAATGGGTGGTTCAGCGTGGCCGTGACGTAGCGGTTCGGCCGGGCCCGTCCCTGGGCTGATGACAAACCCGAAAATCGGACAAAATAGAACAAGTGGGTTGTCCCGAGTTTGTCGCGCGTGCTTGATTGAAGAGTGGAAGATTTCGCGACC
>JBNJEM010000414.1:0-7170 GCA_051745935.1 Planctomycetota bacterium | reverse complement strand
AACCCAGGGTACCTCGCGGCCGATCGTGTGGCAAAGTAAAACTGCCGCGTCATACAGACGCATCCGGTGCGCGGCGGCCCAGAGATCGAGCTGGTTGCCGCCGGAGTGGCACGTATGACAGTCGTACCGTCCCTTGCGCAAGTGAGCCGCGAACGAGCGGCTGGTGTGTGACGACGCTCCATGGATTGGACAGGGCCCGCGCAGCGGGTCTCCCACGCGACGAACGGGTTCAAACCGCGGCAATCTCAACACCTGTTCCATGCTGACCTCTCGGCGAATCACACCGAAATCAATACGGGGCATAAAAGTCTCCTTTCGGTGATGCATTCTCATCGGATAGGACACAGAGTTTGTGTGTCTTCGTTCGAGGGATTCGTATCGCGTAGCTATCCTGGCGCGGCAGTTCGGGCACCGGGGGTCGTCTAGGTCGGCGGCTTTTCTTTCCAGTGGCCTAAACGGCTATACCCTCGTAAAGGCACGCTTGCCCTCGATGGGCCGATAAACGGCGGAAAAATCGAAGGCATAATCAAAGTCGTCTTTTTCAAGTGCTCTTTGGCCCTTGATATCGACATTGTGTATGATCAGCAGCTCTTCGTGGATATTCGAAGCTTGCAGTATTTTCATGCCTGAAGGCGCCCAGAGACCGGAGCCGCCCCAAAAATGAGCGCCGGATAGGCCATGTTCGCCTACGGCATTACATGCAATGAGCCAGACCTGATTGGTTGCCGCAGTCGCCGGCAGGACCATATTCCAAAGATCGCCGTAATACGTATCGGTGCCCACGTTTATAACAGGGTAATCCCGGCGACCCAATGATCTCCAGGAAGCGATTTGAATAATCGCATCCACCTGATCGATCTTCGCATACTCCAAAACCAAATGAGAGAACATAATGTCATAACAGGTGGTGAAACCAAACCGGCCATATTTCGATTCCGCCAGGAGCCGATCGTGTTTGCCTGAATTCGTAAAAACACCCTCCAGAGGCGGGAGAAATATCTTGTCGTAACTCTCTTCCTGATTGGTGTAGTCGTGCGTCTCGCTGACAAGGAAGGTCGTGTTGAAGTATTTGTTGTTCGGCCCTTGGCGGAGACCGTTGAAAACAATGCATTCCAAGTGATTATCGAGACAAGGCTTGAGTTCCTGTTCCACCCAGTCTGTATGATTCTCGATGACCGCTTGATCCATGTAACGCCGACACTTCGATTCATCCTGCCAGAAGTATCCGGAAACGCACAACTCGGGAAAGATCGCGACGTTCACTTTCTTGGCCTTGAAAACCTCCAAAACGCGCAGCATTTTGTCTTTGTTGGCTTCCATACCAGGGACCTTGGCGTGCAGGTTGGCGATGCCGATGGAAGGACGGGAGTCGTCCTGGGAGAAGGTACGTTCAAGAATGATAAAACCATTCTGAAAGCCGGAAAGTGCCGAGTTGTGCTTCATCTTCCATAACCCTCGTGTGCGTCTGAAGATCTGTCGTTTGTTCTTGAGCGTGGCGGTGTCGATCACCGATTCAGGCTTCACGTTTCAGCCCTCGGCTTGCAGCAGGTCGGCGATCTCTTTGGGCCTCTTGTCCGGATGAGCCTCCAACGCCGGGCTTCTGTCGTGGATGGGCTGTTCTAAATCCTCCTCCACTCGACAGAATACTATTTGACCATACTGGGACAAGCGGCCATCATCGCCAGCGCCAAACTCTGCCGCTCCCTCGGTGTCCCCCAGTCCACCGGATGCGTTCATGCCCGAGACACATCTGCTGCCAGTTTTGCGCATGGTTTCTCTGCCAAGGGAGTAAGGCCCTACGAATGGATTCACCGGATTTCCTTGTCAATAACTCGGCCTCTTGGCGGTGATGGCGATGTGGGACTCCTTGGTAGAGTCAATCGGAAAATGGCGACTGACGCCGTCCGACCATGTTACGGTTAGCACGTAGTCGCCGCCTTCGCGAACGGCGATGTTGGCGGTGTTGGGGCTGCAGTTCCCTACGTTAACCTGCGTAGCGATTTCGCGAAAGGCTTCGGGAAACGGCTCTGTAGCATTTCGTGGTTCACGGGCATTTTGGCCGAAAACATTGCTCGGCGAGCCTCACGAGACCGGTCGTCGAGCTTTTCCCTGATCTCCTGCCAGCCCTCTGCGGAAATGGACATTTCCCAAGCCATCTTTCATCTCCATTGCAATAGTTGGAAATTGGTGATGGCTTGGAGGGTATCCGCTAGTGCGCTCTAACAGCGCCGAAAACAGCACCGCCGGCGCATGTTCACCGTGTTTCCTCCTTGGACAATGCAAATGTGGCTGCGACCTGCTGGCCAGTCCAGGATTTAATGGGGACTGTCCGGCCGGTGCAAGCCTACGGTCCAAGCCCGACACGGCGAGCTGTCTCCATCAATCTTCCAGGTGGTAATCGCTGACCCGGTGCTTGCCCGGTTCCACGTAGCCATTGAACGCGTGGGGGAACTGCTCCTGAATCTCCTGGATTCGGCGCGTGTTGGCGCGGATTCGCTCAGCCGCCTCCGCGTCGTCGTCCTCCTCCACTCGCTCCATCAGACGCCGGGATTCAGTCATCCGCCGCGTGTACTCGTACCCCGCGCGCACGAACGCAAGCGGGCCAGTCGTCATCGGCATTCGGCCCATGGATGAAGTCGCCCAGGCGGGTCTTGAAAACCTCCTGTCCGTTGATCTGAAAGCTGAATTCTCCCCCTTTTTGATAGGCATCGATGTTAAACGGGCGGAGGAGGAGTTGAAATGGAATCGCATGAGCAGCGACACAGTCGCTTCGGAAGGCACCGACGCCGCTGCAGCACGTCTGGAGCCAGACGCCCCGCCCCCGGTGCCGAATACAGCCCCGGTAGAGAATACCCCAACGTTGCAAAAAGGAATGCGTAGGACGGGTCTCCAGGCCCGTCTATCACAGTGGAAAATGGTCATCTTTCGGATGTTTGCAGACTTCACGTTTCGTGAACTTTGCAGACAGTGAATCAAAGTCGGTTTCGCGCGCCAACAGACGGGCCTGGAGACCCGTCCTACTTCAATCGTTACGCAACTGCAGGGAATATTTCCATGCCCCGGGTTTCTTCCCCGCACAGCGCCCTTGCGGACGTGTTTCAGCCGCGAAAGCCCCGAGTGTTGATCGGCTATCAGACCATCCAAAACCTGGCTCCCAAGTACGAGTTTTTGAAGGTGGTGTCGCCAACCGAAATCCGGCCGTTCGTGCTGCACGGCTGGTTCCTCGCCCTGGTGATGCTGGTGGCGGCCATTACCGGTTTCGGCCGCATGTTCGAGGCAGGTGATGGATTCCCCACCCGGCAAAATCCGCGTGACCGGTAACAAGTGCCCGTGCGGGCGTCCACGGTGAGTAGCAGGGAAACCGCTGATGTCCGCTAATGAACGCTGATACGAGGCAGATTCGCGGCTGAATTCAGACCATGCTGTCGCGACAGAGGGCGAAGGCGTCATTAACAGCGGTACTTGAATCCCGTGAGATCGGCCACGGGCTACATGCGTCGAGGCAGTGGAACGGGCGTCTGCTTCTGCTAATTACTTGACTATTTGCGTTTATCAGCGTTAATTGGCGGTTCTTTCAGTCTCTACTTCTGAGTGGTTACGTTCTTGTTTCGGCAGGTTGCGTGTTTTGCTTGCAAGCGACTAGGTTTTTTAGTAGTTTTGTAGCTGTCGAGGCAAATGACGGCTCACTTCGTGCTGCGCCCTCTTGAGTGCTTGAGTGCTTGAGCATCGAAAGCGTGTTTTGACAGAGGATGGGCATCCCAATCCCGCCGTGTGTCATGCGGGCCGCGAGCATCGCCAAGCTCTCTTTCGACATTGTTGATTCGTGACGTTGTTGCAACTATTCGCTCGCCGGATGGGCGTGGTGGCGGACTGTAAGAACCAGGCTGTCAACGGGCTGGAATCCGGACGGCGGTTTCGTGATGGGGTGCTTATGAGTTCCATTCAAGTTCGATGTCGTCAGTGTAGGCAGCGTTTCAAGGCGAAAGCTCAGTTGGCCGGCAAACGCGTCAAGTGTCCCAGTTGTGGCTCTCCGATTGAAATACCTGATCCGCGTGCGGTGAGTGCAGCCGAAGCCGGGTTTGGTGACGGCCAAGGCGGATTGCTGGCCGGTACCGAAGACCGGGGCATGCAGGGGGACGATTTGCTAAGTGGAGCACCTGCACGGTCAGGCAAGGGTGTTGGGAATGCTGGTCCAGGGAGCGGGCAGCCGTTGATGCAGGAGTCGGATCCGCTAGGGATCGGCGCGTTGGAATCGTCGGGGCAGGCTCGGCCGTTGCGGCCTTCCTTCCAGAAGGCTCGTGGACGCGACAAGGGGCCTTGGCCTGGAAAACTGGTGGCTTTTTGGCCCAGTGCCGTGGTCGCGGCGTTCGGCGTGCTGGCTTCTCTCGTGTCTGTCTTGACGGGCCATCCGATCGCCGCGGGCGTCCTCTTGGTAATTGGCCTGGCGATCGCGGGTTGTGGCCTGGTGTTTCCCGGCGGGAACCGTAAGTCCAAGAAGACCAAGGGGAACGCCGGATCCCAGATCGCGGCGACGTGCGGAACCGGACTGCTTCTGATTGGTGCCTTCGTCATTCGGGTACTGGTCCGGATGTCTGTCCGCGGGCAATTGGGTGAACGCTGGGTGGCGACGGCGTTCGGCGCGGTTGTCGGTGTCGGGCTGATCATCGGTCCAATTATCGGGTTTATCTATTGTGTGGCTCGGTTTGGCTTCTTCCGGCCAACGGCCGTTTTCTACTCCCTGGTCACGGTGGGTCTGATGACATTGTTTGTGGGGGCCCACGTTCCGTCCCGCGACTTGGATCTGCCCGGGGCCGAGCAATTGGCCAGTGAACCGCTTCCCTCGTTTCCCGATTTAGGGCCGGCCAGGGAAATCGCGCCGGGCGTGGATTTCCGGGAGGTGCGTTTGCCAGTGCCAACCGGTCAGCCGGGCTCTGCCAGCAAACTGTTTGTCTATACGCCCGAGGGAGATCATGCCCCCCGGTCGCTACCCTGCGTGTTTATCGCCAGCGCCGGTGCTGTTCCCTTTACCGGTATGGAACTTGGGGCGGCGGACCAGCCGGAGCATATTCCTTACGCCGAAGCCGGCTTTGTCGTGGTGGCCTATGAAATCGACGGGTATTTGCCGAACCCAGACGGTGCGTCGGACCGGCAATACATGAAGGCGATAGAGCAGTTCACCGCGGCGCGGGTCGGGTTGACCAACGCCCGCAATGCGATCGAGTTCGCGTTGGCAAGAATTCCGGAAGTCGATCCGGAGAAGTTGTTCTCGGCAGGACACAGTTCGGGCGGTCAGCAATCTTTGCTGTTGGCTGCCAACGAACCTCGACTCAAGGCTTGCATCGCGTATGCCCCGGTCTCCGACGTGGAACGGAGTGTGAAGGAAATGCTGCCGATCCTTCGGCGGCGGATCAATAATCTCGACGCGTTGCTGGATTTGGCCTCGCCGCGGGCCAACGAATCACGGATCCAGTGTCCGGTATTTTTGTTTCATGCCCATGATGATTCCGTCGTCTCGTACAGCCAATCCATGGCCTTTGCCGATCGGTTGCGCGATGCCGGAAAACCGGTGACGCTGGCGGAGGTGCACAGCGGTGGACACTATGATCCGATGATCTCGCACGGAATCCCCCGAGCAATCGCCTGGCTAGGCCAGTTTTCCGGTGAGGTGGGAAATGCTGGCGAACTGAGCACCGGCCCTGGCAGCGACCCTTCGTCCGACGCCGCTGGCTACGGGCCACAAGACCCGGCGGCCGGATCGCTGGATGACGGTGCTCTAGAGCTGGAGTACGGTGGAGAGGAAGAACTGCGAGCGAAGTTCGAGCAGTGGAAAGCCGAGGCCGGCGTCTCAAATCCGCCGCAGGTGGCGAAGCAAGCCTCCGACAACACCTTTGCCGTTACTAATCCGTCCACGGGCGACAACGCGGATAATACTCAAAGCGGCGCCTTCCTTAGTCGCCTGTCCACGTCCAATCCCTTGGAACAACGCGAAGTGATTCAAGAGTTGGCGCGCACGGATCCAGAAAGCGTCAGTGAGTCGGAACGTGAAGCGATCGTGCAGACCTTGAATCAGTTGGCTGAAGGCAATACCCCCTTTTCCCGGGAAGAAGCGTTGCGAGCCCTGGCCGCTTGGGGAGACGCCGGCAGTGTGGACGTGTTGTTGCGATTGCTGGGGGACCGCGGAACCCAGGTCGTCCGCAAGGAGGTATATCGCACACTCGGCGAACTGAAGGATCCTCGGGCTGCTCTTCCGGTGGCTCGAAAGCTTGGTGACGTTTTTGATAAAAACGAGGCTCGTGAGTGTCTTCGCGCCATGGGGGCCGTGGCGGAAGAAGCGCTGATTACCGTTGCGCCATCAAACGACCCGGAGATCTCCCTCGCCGCCGTCACACTGCTCGGCGAATGCGGGACCGAGGAGTGCATTTCCGTGCTCCGTCAAGCCTACAAAAGTCGCAATCCCGCTATCAGGCAAGCGGCCAAGGCAGCCCTGCGCGCCGTGCGACTTCGGCAATCACCGGAATCCTGAGTCGACATCGCGACCTGAGTGATGCTTGAACGTGGTGGTGCATTTTACAGTCCGTCACAAAACCTGGTTTCCGCCTCCAAAAGTTTCCCAAAAGCACACCCTGATTGATAGCCTGATTGTAGCGGGTTCGTCACGCATTGTGAGCAACTGATAGTCGCCGGAAAGGGGAACGTGGAGGACGCGGGGTGAAAGTGGGCGAGAAAACCGTCCAAACCGGGAGGAAGCAATGGTAAACGGGCGATGGAACTCACCTGTGGCGCGCACGGCGACGTGGGACTGGCGTCGCAGTCAAAAAATGGCACATGGGCGCCGACTGTCTTGGAAATGCAGCGGGTTGGACCGATGGCTGGCCGTTCAGTACAACCGTGGAGGCGAACGGCCGGCAACCGATCCCGAAGATATCGGCTACTTGAACACGCGGCGGCTGGCCGTGGCGCCTTTCATTTTGGACGTCTCCATCCGCCTGGCCGCCTCGCCCATAGAGGCACGCGAACCGACCACGTGACCGAACAGCTCGTCATACCCCCGCACCGTGTCCAACCAAGCCGCTTGCTCGATGTTCATGTGATCCAAGATCGCGGCGAGGTCCTTGGGGATCGTGGACCGCTCGCCGGATTGGATCAACCGGGCGGTCCAGTCGAGCAGCC
>JBNJEM010000413.1:0-7172 GCA_051745935.1 Planctomycetota bacterium | reverse complement strand
TGGCAATGGTCGTCCAAATACGTTCCAGCCAGCGCTGCCCCGCTTCACTTCGAGATCCTTGCGTTACATGCCGATCAATCACAACAAATCGAATTGCCTCTTCCGCGATATTGTTAGCCGTTCACGGGGGCCCCTCCACCGCCTGGATACGGGAGCCCGCATGGATGCCACGGGCTTGTCCCGTGGTGGCTCACGCTCGCCGCTACAAACCGGCCAGACACACCACTCCTGGCCGTCGGTAGCGTGGAACGTAACGAACCACGGGACAAGCCCGTGGCATTTGCACCTCGAAAAGCCTTTCCTCAATATGTGCGTGCGAACGTCCGCGAAATCAACATACCGGGTTGAGCATGAAATCGGGCTAACGAGCCTGCGCAAAGTCCCGAAGGGAATCAATGGCCACAACACAACCAGGCCCGCTTCTTCTGGTTCGCGGCGCTACTGAAGCGAAAGTCAGCTTTTGCCACCAACGGCAAGAGCCTGGGACGGACAGAGACGTCTTAAGGTTCATCGGTGGCGGTTCGACGCGTCTCGCACGGCGTGGTCCTTTGCTGAGACGCTTCGACAAGCTTACCGATGGCTGTTGACAGCCGCCTACGATTATGCGTCCGGGTGGCAAACAAGGAGAAGAGCCATGTCAAGGATTTTCGCGTCGGCGATGTGCTCGAGTAGCGACGGCATTACGCACGATTAACGCGCGAGGACTCGCGGATGGTATTTCTCGACCCCGGCTGAATCGCTATCGTGCACCTCCGATGCGCGAATAATCCGGGTTCGGCCGATTGGCCATAAGGCGCAAAGTCTAGCCACCGCTTGGCTTGTGTGATAAACGGCGGATGTGATGCCGCGCATTATTTTGCGGGACGCCCGCCGGGTTTGTTCCCTTGCGTGGCGCATATGAGTACATAGTTAGGCGATTGAATCATGGACGACTGGCTCGAAAACGAACGCCTACACTTCGCCGCTGGCGAAGTCCTGTGTTTCGGAAAAAACGATTCTGGCGATGACAATTGACTAAACATGTCTATACAGGGGAGTGGTGAGGTGCCGCCGGTAGAGTTCATCCGGGCGTGGTACAATATCTACACGGGTCAGGATTGCGGCGGCCAGGCGGAGAGCAAGCTGGCGGAATGACCGCGCTTGCCGCGTTTTGGACGACCGGAATGCGGCGGGGGCGACGGAGCCTTCGCCCACGTATTTACAAATCCACGACGGCTAATTTGGAGGTACGTTATGACTGGCAAAATCACCCGACGGGACGCTTTAAAGACTTCGTCCGCGCTGCTGGCGGGCTACTGGCTCGGCACGAGCGCCCGCGGGGCGCGCGGGCAGAGCGCCAATGGAAAACTGAACGTCGCCTGCATTGGTGTTGGCGGCCGCGGCGGCGCCAACGTCGGCGGAGTGTCAGGCGAGAACATCGTGGCCCTGTGCGACGTGGACGAGAAAAGGGCCGGTTCGCGGTTCGAGCGGTTTCCGAAGGCGCGAAAGTATCACGATTTCCGGAAGATGTTCGACGACATGGAGAAGAAGATCGACGCGGTGGTGGTCAGCACGCCGGACCATACGCACTTCCATCCGTCGATGATGGCGCTGGAGCGCGGGAAGCATCTCTACTGCGAGAAGCCGATGGCCCACAACGTGTGGGAATCGCGGCGGATGACGGACCTCGCGCGGGAAAAAGGCGTCGCCACGCAGCTGGGTGTGCAACGGCATACGATCGGGAACATCCATCGCGTTGTCGAATTGATCAAGGCCAAGGCGATTGGTGAGGTCAAGGAGGTGCATTCCTGGCAAGGTGGCAGTCGCGGCATGCCGAGCGATCCGACCGAGTTCCCGCCCGTGCCGCCGCACCTGGACTGGGACCTGTGGCTCGGTCCGGCCGAATACCGCGATTACAGCCCGGCGTATTGCCCGTACAACTGGCGGTTCTGGTGGGACTTCGGCACGGCCGAGGCGGGCAACTGGGGATGCCACATCCTGGACATTCCCTTCTGGGCTCTGGACCTGAAGTACCCCACGTCAGTCGAAGGAAGTGGTCCGGAGGTGCATCCGGAAAAGACTCCAAAGAGCATGCGTGCCGTGTTCCAGTTTCCGGGCAACGGCGATCGCGGGCCCGTGAAATTGACCTGGAGTCACGGGAAGCACTCGGTGCCCTCGGAATGGGGACTGGACCTGGGCGGCGCGAACAACGTGTTCGTTGGCACCGAAGGCATGCTGGTCTGCGGTTTTGGAAAGCGAAAGCTCTATCCGGAAGATGAATTCGCCAATTACCAGAAGCCGGAGGAGACGATTCCGGATTCGCCGGGCTTCCACAAGGAATGGATTCTTGCAGCCAAGGGCGAGACGGACGTGGCGCCGACCTGCAACTTCAACTACTCGGGCCCCTTGGCGGAGACGGTTCTGCTGGGCAATGTGGCCTATCGGTCGCAGAGCCGGTTCGAGTGGGACGCGGAGAACCTCGTGGCCAAGGGCGGCAGCGATAAGATTCCCGGGTTGATTCGCGAAACGTACCGAAAGGGCTGGAAGGTCTCCTGACCGAGACAGCGGCCGGACTTGCCCAAGAAGCGGCGCTTGTCGCGGTCGCGCCCGGACGGGCCCGGTTCGCTGCGCGCCGCCTTAGAGGCGGACGGAAAACTCCGGCAAGCGTTGCTAAATCGTTCACATTACAAGGGTTTGCGGTGAGGTTTGCAGGTTTTCTGTCCGCTTCTAAATCGGAGGATGAAATTCACTCAAGTGTCGCACGGCGTAGCGCGAAACGCTCTTCGGCAGGCCACGTGGAGGCTCCTGGACCAACCCGAAGACCCTCGACAGACGCAACCGTCGCGCGGACGGACGCCGGCCGCTGTTCAACGGCGAAGGAACGCTCGCACGTGCAGTGCGGCTTCAACGACTTCACCCCGCACGAGCACGCCCTGCACGTGGTCGAGATCATGACGGCTGGCAACGAATCGCAGAACACTGGACGACGTATCCCGATCCGCTCGACGTTCAAATGGCCTCTTGCCTAGTTCAGGGTAAAGCAGCGGTGGTATACTGCAACGGAGAATACCCGGCAAATGCCAGTGGGTGGTGCTCGTGCTGGCCCGTTGGCAATCGTGGCTGCCACATCAAAAAGATTGCCCGAATAAGTCACGTTGTCGATGCTCCACTCAAGATGCGGCACAAACTGCGTGACTGTGCGGTGTCCCCTATTCGCCGCCTCGCCCGGTGCCGATGCGAACAGACCGCGCGCCAACAACCCGATTAACGTCGCGATTCTTGTCTTGGTCATCGTGTTTCTTCTTCCCCGTGATCGTTCTTTCACATTCGGCGAACTTCGTCGCCGCGGTTCCGCCAGCCTAACGAGCCAGCGTGCGAGCAACCGTCGCCCACTTGAGTATAACGAGTTACGCGCGCAGCCGTGGAAGACGGGATGTCTCCGCGGCTTAATTGGACAGCGTCACTTTCTCGCGCAACTGCTGGACCCCAACGGCCTTGTGCCGTTGGTGAACCAGATGGAGGGCTAAGACGACCGTCCCCAGAAACAACGTTCCTGTCCCTGGAACGTCGAGGGAGCGGCAGCGTAGGCTGTAGCTCTCCATCTGATTCACCATCCAGGCAAGCTGGATGGGGTCCATTTCGCCGTATGTCTTGACCAACACAGCGATTCGGCTTACGGAGGAGGGCTCAAGTGGCGCTGTCGAATTAAGGATTCTTGCCGTGATTTTAATCCAAGACAAGCCGGATTTGGCTCCGTTTAACCACAAGGACAGAGTCCGCTCGGCCACGTGTTGGAACCAGTAGGGATCGTGACGGGGATCCGCGCGCTCTGCGGGGCCGTTTTCCAGCTGTCATTGCCTGGAAGAGCTTTACTTCAGTTCGCTAAAAACCCCTTATGATTGGCTTGAAGATCCTTGACAGCCCATACCCAAAATCTCAGAATTCACGAAACTCCGTTTCCAGTCCCGCCACAGCAGCCATCCAAACCCCCTATACTGCCGGCCATGACACGATCCCCTCAAAGGCAAGGCTGGCTCCATTGAAGCTGATTCGCTCGCAGAGCGCAGGCCGGCTAACCGGCTCATTCCGCAGTCGTACGATCGCGGCCCCATTGAACTGGATCGCCAGCCGCCTGCATGTTAACATTAAAGTGAATGGCATGCCGCACGTATTGTTCCACTGGAATGACGAAATCACCGAGTACATTGCTCAGCATGGCGTGACGCCGGAGGAGTTCGAGGAGGTTGTCTTGGCCTCGAAAGACGTCCGTACAAGCCGCTCTTCGGGCCGCCCGATCGTGTTCGGCGAAACTTCCACGGGAAAATACCTTGCATGCGTGTTCGAATACATCGGACACGACGAGGTTGTCGCGGTGACAGCGTACGAAATCGACGAAGTTTCATTTCCCCACATAACTGGATTGGCAAATTCGGCGGTCAACCGACCGCGGCCTCATTCAAACAGGTTCTGAAAAGCTTTCCGGGATTAATGAATTGGGGGGGCCACGCCATGAACGAACAGCAACCAACCAGCGAGCGGGTCTATCGTGAACTTTCCGCGGATGAACAGCAACGCTTGAACCGGGCGCGAGCGGAAACGGAAGCGATTCGCGACGAGATCATGGCCGAAGGCCGTATTCGGAAACGGGCGTTGGACATCTCTCGGGCCCAGGTGCGTCATATGGTTGATGCGTTGCGCGCCGAGCGGGAGCGATTGGGGTTGTCGCTGGCTGATGTGGAGGCGAGAAGCGGACTCAAGCGCTCGGCCCTGTCGCGGCTGGAAAACGATCCAACCGCGAACCCCACGCTGCTGACGCTGCAGCGATACGCATCGGCAATTGGAATGCGTGTGGTTGCGGAGTTGCACTCCGAAATGGCCTAGACCCCACAAAAAACCGTCCGCTGGTTGCTCGTTGCCCTCAGGGGGGCTCGTCGGAATTATACTGTTTACCGGTCCTCGGCGCCGTAAGATCCACGTTCTGGTCAGGATTCAGATCCGGATCGGCAGCGCCCTGTCCGGTCACGCGAAGACCGGATAGTTTAACGAATGATGAAGTTAGGCAGAACGCTAATCAACACGGGTGAACTACGATGACTCTCTGGGCATTTCTCACACAGGTCCCGCGAGCGGCATGCGCGGTGTAGGTCCGCGCTACCGGGTCGCCGTCAACTCCGGTGGTTTCGAGGCGGGACGATCGGGCCGGTAAATGTAATCAGGCCACAAGGGACAGTTCAGGTCGACCCACGCCTTCACCGCGCGCATTTCGTGGTCGTCGAGGGAAACGTTTCGGTGATTCTCGTCTTCGAGAATCTTCCACAGACGGCTTTTCACCGTGCCGAAGGAAAGCGGTTTGGCCTTGAAGTGTCGCATCCCATACCCGAAATCAAAAAAGTGCACCCATCCGCCCTCGATCAGCGATCGGTACGAGGCGGGAACGCGCTCGCTATCGAGGGTGCCGCGAAGGTCGAGCCCACCGCCCTCCGCGCCACCATCGTGACAGCGGACGCACTGGCGATCGAGGACCGGTTGCACGACGTCCTGGTAGGAGAAGGGCTCGGCGCCCCAGGGCGGCGGTTCCAAGGCCTCGGGCGAACGCCCGAGAGCCTGCGACTCGCCGGCCGGCGGGGCCAACCGGCGGTCTTCATGGCACCCGATGCAGCTGCGCTGCTCGCCCGGTTGCAATTGAATGACGCTCCGCTGTGTATCACGAATCCGATCCGGTTCTGAGGATCACCAATGACTGAAACGCCAATTACTTACCAAAACCTGTTCCTGTTGCTTGAGTCGCTGGAGTTTAGGCGACAGCCGACAGCGGCGACTGAGAGGCAACACGTCTATTATCACGCGCCCACCGACACGATCCTGGCATTCGGTCGTCACCCGGGCGATTTGGTAACCCCAGCCGACATGCTATCGACGGAGGTCCATCTACACGCCCGAGGAATCACGGAAGAATCGCTTGAGTCGCTACTCGGTGCGGCCGTGCTGGATAAGAACCCATAACAAAACCGTGCAGGCTTGCTGTTATCCAGGGATGTTTGGAAGCGGAAACCGGGTTTTGTTACGGGCTGTTGAACTCTCCACCGCTACTTGGCCCTCTTGTCCCCAAAGTGGAAATTCCAACGAGCGAGATTGACCTTCCACGAAGGTGGAAATAGGTCTGACTTTCGAGAAGAGCCGCCCGTGGTTAGGCAGGGTTTCACTAGCCGACGTTGGTTACAGTAGCTCTAGGCAAGTCGCTGTCACACCAAATCGAGCCAGCAGGCATTCGCCATTTTCCCGTGCCCTACGCCGCCAACTGCAACTGGTCCTGGTCGGGTTTGCGCCGCAAGAACCACCAAGCGATGGCGAGAGGAAGCAGGACTTGTCCCAATATGAGGCACATCAGGAAGCCAGCCGCCACGGAGTCGGTTCCTTCCGTAACGTATGCGGCCTGTCGGAAGGATAGCATCGCTGGGTACACGGCGAGTATCGCACATGAGACCAACATCCACTTCCGGCCAGCTCCAATCCGCATAACCAGTTTGCAGTAGAGAAAGCTCGTCACAACAGTGGGGAAAAGAATGATCAGGGAGCTGGGAAATGCTACCACTGTGGCCAAAGTCGGTTATTTCTTGGAGGAACACCGTCAGAGGCTAATGGTCGAACCGGAGCATTTCAAGAACCTCGAGCGGGGCCGTCCCCGGCAGCCGTGCTATCTGCAGAGCAAATCGGCGGACAACGTCCTTGCTCGGCGTTGGAACCTCATCGTACCCCGCTGGCTTGCCGAGCGGCACTGGGAGGAGGCATGAACGTTTCGCTCAAGAGCCTCCAAAGGCAAGCCGAACAAGGTGGCTTTCGCGTGGAAGTTCTGGAAAAGGTCTGTCGTCTGCAGTAAATCCTGACCGGCTTCGGTCGACACCCGTTCCTCAAGAGCCGTCTGGTGCTGAAAGGCGGCACGGCTCTCAACCTATTCCTATTCGATCTCCCCCGTCTGTCGGTCGACATCGACGCTTGGTTTCTCGGATGTCCTCTCAAAACCGCTGCAGACGGCGATTTTGGGATGGCACCGCAACTTGGAACGGCTGGTTGCTGGAGTTATTAGACGGCTTTGTGGCTATTACGCCTTGCCGGCGAGTCGGGGATTCGTCCCTGGGACACTGCTGTCCCAACAGTGTTAATCTCGTCAGCCAATTGTGGACCGTACTACCCGT
>JBNJEM010000412.1:0-7181 GCA_051745935.1 Planctomycetota bacterium | reverse complement strand
ATCAGCGGGCTTCCAGCCCAAGAAAGCAATGAATGTAACAAGCAAAATCACCGATCGTTTTTCGATCCTCGCCAAGCTGTTCGCGCCATGTAACATTCAAACCCTTCTCACGCATCGCACGAGCTAGGATGTTGCACGTGTCGATGAAGGCGGTGTGAGCAAGCCGTCGTGGCTCGTCGAGTTGTTGCCGATCATCAGGGTTCGCTAGCTGCCAATCCGCTCTAATTCGCGCATAGCGAACTGCTTTCTCAAAAAGATCATCTCGCAATTCGTTGAGTAAAGGTTTGCCATGGATACTCTGAAGCTGACAATAAAGCTGAGCGGCGAGGTCGTGATTCACGATGCAGTACACCCAATACAAGCCGATCCTTACCGGGGACGCTGAGAGGTCATGACGTAGTCGAGGTATTGGGCCCGCTCGAAGGCGGATTGGTCTCCTGTAAACTTCATTTGGCTTGCCCGCCCGCGGAAGTCGTCGAGTTTGGTGTAGGAGTGGGAATCCATCCAGGCGGCGAGCTCGGTGTTGAGCTGTGTCACGTGGTCGATTCCATGGCTCAGGAGAGCGGAAGCGAGTTGTGTGACGGAGGCTCCGGCAAGCAGCGATCGCGCGACGTCCTTGGCGTCGTGGATGCCGGTGTTCGCGGCGAGATCCATGTCGACGCGGCCGTAGAGGAGAGCGATCCAACGCAGTGGCAAATGCTGCTCCGACGGTTGGCTGAGGGAGCGATCCACCTTGACCGATTCGGTGTCGGGATCGATCTCCGGCTGCAGGAAGCGATTGAACAGAACGGCCGCGGCGGCGCCATGATCGACCAGCTTTTGAACCACGCTGGCGACGGAGGTGTAAAACGGACTCAATTTCACCGCGATGGGAAGTTGGGTGGCCGTCTTGACGGCGTCGAGCGTTTCGAGCATCGATCCCTCGATTTCAGCCGCTTCGCGCGCGGGGTCGGTTTCGACCGCGTACATATTCAGCTCGATTCCGTCGACGCCAGTATCGGCCAGCCGGCGCGTGTAATCGACCCAGTTACCGGCTGACACGGCGTTGATGCTGGCGATGAGCGGCATGGAAACCGCTCGGCGAGTTTTTTCCACCCACAGAACATGCCTACGGGTCCCTCCGTGTTCGATCCGCGGCAGATAGGTAAGGGGTTCGGCGAACGAATTGGCGATTTCAAGGGCGTCGTCCAGCTCTTGCATTTCGTGCCGGATTTGCTCTTCAAACAGGGATTTAATGACCAGCCCGCCCGCTCCCGCATCCTCCGCCCGCCGGACGTTGTCGACTTTTCCGGAGAGTGGACACGCCGCCACGACCACGGGGCTGCTCATGGACATGCCCATGTAGGTGGTGGAGAGATCCGCCATGGCAAGTTGTCCTTCCTCTGGCTGCCACGCACTGGGGTTCGAAAGCCCGAAACGAAACAGCAAACTCGGTATCTTTTTACAGCCCGTGCCACCTGTCCGTGCCACCGGTCCGGGGACGCCGGAACCGGGCGCCGCACGAGGTCCCCTCCAGTTGAAACGGTGAATCCGTTCCCCAAAACGCCACCTCGCCGTGGGATGCGCGACGGCTGGCTGCCCCTTCGGACGGCCCCGCGGCACGTACTGGCCGTTCATGCCATCAATGCTCCGCCACGTTCGCATCCTCTTTGATTCGCGCCAAGTGAGTCATTTTAGAGCGGCGGCATGGGCGACACAATAGCCGCTTCGCAGCCGGCGGGGACGTCACGGTAAGCTGATATTCTTCAAGGCGAATCGGACGTTCTCGCGGACGATGAGGGAGGGGGCGCGATAGACGAATTTACATCCGGAGAGCGGTTGATCGAGCACGAACTTGAAGCTGGTGCGGGCGCTGTCTTCGTCCTTTCCGAGCAACCGCCGCCCCTCGGACGAAATGCGTTCGCCGGCCGCATTCACGAGGAATGCCTCATTTCCGAGGATCCAGCCACGATGCGACTCAAACGCACTGAAGGCTTCATCATACGCAACGTGAACTCTACATTCCTTGACATTGCCGTTCGTCCGCACCTCCTCCAGCGTGACGGTAACCTCCGCCCACCGCTTCCGCTGGGGTTCCCCCTTGTCGAGTTCATTAAACTCAAAGGTTTCGACCCTGCCGGGAATCATTGTCTCGAAGCAACCTTGGAGTGACTCGATTTCGTGGGCCTGGCGGGAAGGCAGTTCGAGCGGGAGTTCGATATCGACGGAGGAGACCTTTGTTTCGACGGATGGATTGAGCTGGCCAGTGGAACCGTCAACCTGTATGGCGTTGCCCCGGTCATCGCGGGCCGTGATGGTGGACAGCGGCAGGGAGATGGAGATGGGCGTGGTCCGCGGTTCCCAGGCGATCGAGAGACGCACGCGAAGTCCTTGGATGGACGGGTTGAGCAGATCGCGAGTGGCGGACACATAGGTGGGCTGAACACGAAACATGCCGGTGTAGTCGACCGCAACCACGTGATCCGGTCCCTCCCCATCTCGCTGCACGAGACGGATTCCCGCTTCGCCGGCGCCGTAGGGGTGGAGGGACAGATTGGCTTGATCCAGCACTTGATCCAAAGCCTCCCAAAACGGAATCTGTTGGGCTTGGACGTTGATTTTTCGATCCGAGAACCGCGAGTACCCCGTGATGCGGTTACCCGTCGACTCTTGCAGGGCCCCCAAAGCTTCGTCCAATGTCATGGTTCCCTGCAAGGTGACCCGGGACGCTTGGGTAGCCCGTCTCGCATGCTTCACCTGTAGCTGTTCGCGGACTCGAGCCAGTCGCCTTTCCGCCTCCGGCGACAGACGCGCCGAGTCGGGGGGCAGCTGATCGAGGATGTCCGGGCCCATTTCGAGCAACGCGTCTTCGGCCTGCTGACGGCGGGCCCATTGGTCGTCATCGAGTTGGCGCACCAGCTGGCCAACCTCTCGTGCCCTGTCAGGTGTGTCCGGCATTCCCGCTGGGGCGAGCCAGCAGCAACTGATGAGTAAGGCTGACAGCATTATCCGGCATCCTCTTCTGGTTCGTCGCTCATTTCCACCAAATCGAACGCCCCGCCTTGATCATCGGTCACCATGGCAAAACGCCCTTCGGGAATATCAAAGGGGTGTACTAAAACGAAGCCTCCCAGCTGTCGCACGAAATCGACGGTCAGATCGACGCCCTGGACGGCGAAATAGACCATCCACCGGGCCGGCATGTCCCCCCAACGAGCATCCATTTCCAACAGGCCGCTGCTTTCTTCACCCGCGTGGCTCACCACGTAATACTTGGCATCGGTCGAGGTGTAGTCGGCGAATTCCCAGTTGAAGAGGCGGCCGTAAAAGTCCCGGGCGGTTTCAATGTCACGAGTCATCAACTCGTTCCAACAGCAGCAGTGGAAATCTTGTGTGAGTTCAGCGCCGAAATGCGAGCCCTTCCGCCATAACCCCACCTGTCCGCCCGTGGGGTCCTGGATGAGCGCTCGTGTTCCAGCACCGGGTACCTCGACCTCCGGCTCCACGACTTTGCCGCCCAGCTCGGAAACCCGGGCGCACGCAGCCGAAATGTCGTCCACGTTGATGTAGCTGTTCCAGCATGACGGCTGGTCTTGATTCAACATCTCAGCGCTCATCCCACGCATCCCCGCTACTCGCTTTCCATCCAAAGCAAAATGCGAGTAGGAGGTCCCTTGCGTTTCGCCATCCGGACTCTCCCAGCCGAACAGCTGATGGTAAAACTCCCGGGCCGCGTCCATGTCTCGGGCGGCGAGATCAATCCAACAGAACTGGCCATGCTCGTAACTAGTGCGAATTGCCATTTGACGTCCTTTCTTCAAGTTTTTTCTCGAGCACCTCGATGCGAGCCGCCGCGCGTTCGTGTTGTTTTTCACTTCTCTCAAGCTGTCGACTCAGTTCACCCACAACGGCTTGGTAGCGATCAAGTGCTCTCTTTAGCAGCTGAATTTTCCGGGCCTCGGTTGCCTTTTCCGAATTCCCGGAAACTTCATCAGAGAAGTGCAAGTGTCCAAACTCGCGTACTTCTCCCACGGTGGAACTCGCGCGCACACCGCCCCGGGGCAGACTTTCCACGGCGATTTGAGGTTGCACCAATGGAGACAAATGAACGGGAGAGGCGGAAGGCAACTCAACGCCCCCCCCCAGCACGACCGGGACGGTCATTTGGCGGTTTCCCCGCCGAACCAAAAAGGAAATTTGGTCGCCCGGTTGTTTCCGCAGCACCGGGCGCAGGGCTTGGTAGACCGAGCGGATCTTGACACCGCCGGCGGCCAGTATCTCGTCGCCCACCTGAATACCGGCTTTCGAAGCGGGGCTCTCTTCTCGTACGCGGCTGACCACCACCTTGTTTCCGTCCCCATCCAATACCATGCCAACGACCGGACGGCGGCGTTTGAGGACCAAAACCGAAGATTCGTTTCTGGATTCGTCAAGGGTGCGGGTGAGTCTCAACACGTGGGCGGCGGGGACCGCGTAGGTCCAACCGCCATGTTCGCGAGACGGGTCGGTGAGCACTACGATTCCAATCAGTTCGCCATCCGGGTTCGTGACGGCGGCTCCGCTCGATGTCTTCGCGATACGCATGTCGCAACGCAACAGTGGAGGGAATGTCGTCTGGGGCACGGCCACCTCCGTCCCGCTGACCATTCCAAACGAAATCACCGCCTCTTCGGCTCCCCAGCCCGCGCCACTGACGACCCATGTTCCAATTCTTGGCAATTCGCGCGCGCAGGAGATCCCCTCCAACTCCTCGTTTTTGATTTTCAGGAGCGACAGCCCGGAATACTCGTCCACGACACGAACGCGAGCCACCGATTGCTCGCCACCAGGCAGGGTCACGCGAATCGAGCCGTCTCCTCCCAAAGGCATGCTGGTCACCAGGCGGCCCTCCCCGAGGAGAACCCCCGAACAAACGGTTACCTGCGAGGGGGTCTTCGCGTCCGGTTGCCCTTCCCCCGCCGCCTCGTCGCCCCCCGCGTCGCTTCGTACCCGCAAGGTCACAACGGTCTTTTGAAGTTGTGCCGCGGCCCCTTCAAGCGATGGACCCTGCTGGGCCTGCAACATCCCAGTCGCACAACCGACCAGGATAACCGAAAGCCAAAGGCATAACCACCGAGTGGTAAGGAATCGTGTCGCGTTCATTCTCGGGCCCGCCGCTTCAAACAACCTGTCTCTCGCCCCCAAACCTTTCAAATCGCCGACCGTGATGAAGGGACACCGGCCTGTCCCTGACACGTCGGCAAGCCAGTCACGAAACTGGTTGCCGCTTCCAACATTTTTTCGGTGACGCCAGGCTCACGCATCTTGCTTGGGGCCGTTTAGAAAGCAATCCGCTCTGGCGCTTTATCGCGATGAAGATCGAGCCACGCTTCAAGCTCCGGGTCCGACAGCTCACTGACCAACATCACCGGCGAAATCACGGTTGACGGATCAGCCGCCGACTCGGCGCGGTTTGCCGCCGCTGACGGGGCGTGGTTCACCGGGGGCGTGCGGGCCCTCCGTGAAGATGGGGCGGAGGGGGAGAGCACAAGGTGTGTTCCGACCCCGACAGCCAACAAGACCCCAACGCAGGTGGAGATCCACCACGCCCGACCCGCACGGCTCCACCACCAGCGACGCCGGGAACGAGGCGCGGCCCAGACGCCGTCACACTCTTCCAGCACTGCGGGATTCGGTGGATAAACCATGGCAAGATGGCTCGCTTCGGCGCTCAGTTGATTGGCCAAACGCAAGGAATCCAAGGAATCGCTGTCAACAGCGTGATGGGTGCTGCTGGCTTCCGCTTCCGAGCTGGTGCTGGGGGCTTGCCTAAATTGCACGGGTCAAATCCTCACAGGGGGGTGCCGGGGTGGTGTGCAAATCCTGGGACTCGGACTGCAGGATTTGCCGTAACGACTGTAAAGCATTGAAGATGCGAGACTTGACGGTGCCCAGCGGGCACTCCAAGACGGCCGCGATTTCCTCGTAACGCAACTGTTCGCTGAATCGCAATACCAAGGTTTCACGCTGTGCATCCGGCAATTGAGCGACCCGGGACCAGAGGCTCTCCTTCCATTCGGAAACCTCCGCCGCCGTGTCCGCCGCCGGCTGGACGGCCCAGTCCCGAGGCGTTTCATCGTGCAGTAATCGCAATGCCCGCCGCCGAGTGCCCTGCCGCCGACGTTCCCGGCGATCGAGGTTCAATAGAATTCCGTACAGATAGGTGAACAATTGACTCTGCCCCCGAAATCGGCCCCGCTGCTGGGCCAAAACGAGAAATGTTTCCTGAGCGAGATCGTCGGCATCCCACGGATTGCCGCACATGACCAGGGCCGCCCGGTGGACGCGAGGGAAATAATCTTGGATAACCTGCTCAATGTCTAAGTCTGCCACGCGCCCTTCCCCAAATTTGCTGGCCGTTCCAATCCAAGGTTCCGTCCTGCCCGTTCCCCCCTCTGTTGCGAGAGGCGCGAGTTGGACAGCTTCCCGTGAAAACACAACGGGTCACACTTTAGCCATCTGAAGTAGAATCCTAGCTTCGTGATCACAAATCCCTTATGATGGCCCCCGTTCATACCGGTCGCGGATGACGTTGTCCGCCGCGAGTCCGACCAACGGGCGGACGGCTTGCGTCGGGCAGCTTTCCATCCGGACACATCCGACCGCCTGAAGTATACACCAATCCGGCCCCTTCGTCGCCGCCGTCCACGCCCCAGATTCGCGCCACGAGCGAGGGCGGCGGACAGGCTTGCCCCCAATATCTCCCGGTTACCAACCTCTCACGCCCGGTGTGCGTGCCGTGGCCCGGTACGGAAGTTCATTTTACCGCGGGGGGTGGAGGGCGCAAGCGGGTTTACCAGAAGCCTGGTCGTGACCGAGATGCCACGCGATCGGTCCGGCGAGAGGAGCGGCGTCCTGGCACGGGTGGCAAAAGTGCCAAAATCGGGTTCCCCGATACCTTGTTGCCGAGAGTTTCCCAGGGTGGCTGGAATTGACTTGGTCTTGGGTATCGTGTCGAAATAGCTCTTAAGGTCCGCATCGACCACATAGACGTTCCCTGCCGTTAGAAGCTCTTCCACACGTTCCAATGCATGGTGACAGCCACGCCCCTTACGGAAGCCATCGCTGCGTTCATGGAATGTGTGGTCCAAGATCGGCTCGATGACGTGCACTAACGCGGTCTGAACGACGCGGTCACGCACGGTGGGGTTCGTTCAGGGTTC
>JBNJEM010000411.1:0-7196 GCA_051745935.1 Planctomycetota bacterium | reverse complement strand
TTTAGGTCTCTTAGAGGTCCTTTCGTCTCAATACCGGCGAAACGAACGGCGCAACAATATGGATGGCAACGACTTGGAGTTTTTCCTCACCCCACCCACGCGCTGAGCCTGGGCGGCGGCGGCCTGGACCGCTCGCTCACAGGTGGTCTGCCAGCAGGCAGCCGCCGCCAAACCTGCGTCACGCGATCGCTTCGGCGAGCCTTGGGGTCCAAAGCAGCAGTAACGCCGAGTGCCCCGCGCTCCAGGAGAATTTGGTCGCACCACATCCGAGAAGGGGGATTCGACAAAAAAGATGCATGCATAAAGCATTTTAACAAAATGACTTGCATTGGTGGTCCGCCTCCCACGACCGCATGGGATTGACGTAAGTCAATTGCATCCCTGGCATCCGTTGCGTGGAACTTGACGTAAATCAATTTTTGGGCCTATAATGTCGATACAGGGGCAAGGCAAGCAGGTGCGCCGCACATTCCTGGCAAGGAGGCCCGGTGGCACCACTGACTGACCCAACGCGACTGGCTGCGTACAAGGATGCACTCGGCAACTGGAACTTCGGCTACATCCAGTTCGAGCTAACGGAAACGGCGCGCAATTGGGTCAAATGCGAGCTGTCAAACATCACCCTGAAGGAGATTGGCCGCCTGATGCACGACTACGTCAATAGGGGTGGTGAAATCGATGAGGTCCGAGAAACCAGACCCGAATGGTGCGACTACGAATTCCACTACGACCTACGGTTCACAATTCAAGACAAACCTGTGTACATCGAGTCTCGACTCAACCATACGGGTCGATTTATTCCCGACGAATCCACAGTCCTCGTGGTGAACATCCATGCCCCATAAGCCGGCAAAAAAGATGAAACGAGCGTCAATCGCCGAACGCCCATTCCCTTGGCGATGCCGCCACTGCGGGAAGCAGGAAGTATTCTTGCAGACGATGGAGTACGAAGCAGAAATTCGTCACGATGGCCGACTTCATTCGTTCACTATTCCGGCGCTTGAGCTTCCGGTATGTCAAGCCTGTGGAGAGAAAGTGTTTACCGAGAAGGTGGACGCTCAAGAGAATGAAGCGTTTCGCACGCACCTGAAGCTGCTTTCCCCTGCACAAATTCGTGATGGGATCAAACGGATCGGAATGTCTCAGAGAGATGCTGCTGCGCGACTGGGCGTTGCAGAAGCCACGCTGTCACGTTGGCTGAATGAAACGCAGATTCAATCGCGAGCGATGGATAATCTCCTACGAGCGTTCTTCGCATTCCCCCAACTTAGATCTGCGCTTTGCGGAGAGTCTCAAGACCCTGAATTTGGGCTTTCAAGTGTTTCGGGCGACCATGCCAATGCTGGATTAAAACGCGTGGAGTACGACCGGTCCGCGGCGAGTGGTGACTCGTGGATGAATGACTGGAATGGCCGGAAGGCTGCGTGCCGCGAAGTTCTGGAACTTGTTCAGACCACAGGCAGTACCTGGGGAAGGACGGAAGTTGCATGAAAACGATCACTTTCTTTTCGTATAAAGGCGGGGTTGGCAGGACGCTGGCGGCGACCAATTTCGCCGTTTATTTGGCAAAGCTCGGTCTCCAGGTTGTGATCTTGGACTTTGATCTAGATGCCCCCGGTGTCGACTCAAAGTTTCCGGGGTTCAAGCTCCCCAGTGGACAACTTGGTCTGATCGATTACATCCTGAAGTTCCAGCAAGATGGTTCGGAACCTGGACCGATCGTAGAAGTCCTTTGCCAAGTACCAATCTCTTCGCCTCGCAAAGATTGCGTGGTCGGCCTTATTCCCGCGGGCGACTACTTGGGGGCAGACTATTGCATGAAACTTAACGAACTCAATTGGACTAAGGTGTTCTCGGATGAACGTGGTGTTGCATTCTTTCAGCTCTTCTTGGAACGAATAGAGGAAGAGCTCGCGCCAGATGTACTCGTAGTTGATTCCCGCACGGGGTTCAGTGAAATCGGTGGGTTGTGTACACAGCAACTCGCTGACGAAACCGTCATCCTTTCATCGCTCGCGAGCGAAAGCGTTAAGATGACCCGGCACCTTGCGAAGATGATTAGTGAAAGCGAAATCGCGAAGAAGCTCAACAAGCCAGTCGAGACAAAGGTAGTCGTTAGCCGCATACCGAAGCCTTCTCGTGGAGTAGACAAGTTGAAAGCGGCTTGCTGCAGAAAGTTTGACGTAGACGAAACAAGGCTGTTCTTCTTGTTTTCGTGTCCGGGGCTCGAGCGAGAGGAGTTCGTCGCGATGCTCGATACTCAGAAAGAGGAGGCACTTGCTGCGAACTACATTCAGCTTTTTCAAGGACTGGACGTTGAAGTTGCACAAGAGAGCATTCGTGAAGAGATTGAACGCACAGAGATGGGACTTCTGTCTAATCCTTTTCCAAGCAAGGAGGCTGAAGCAAAAATCCGGGAATTGGTTACATTGTATCCGCACCCTGAAGTCTACCGTCGTGCGATGCGATTCTTCGAACTAACGCGACGTTCGGATGAAGCGTCACTTTTTGGTGTCCGTCTCTTGGATTTAGTACCAGGTGACCGAGAGGCTCAGTTACAAGTCGCTCGGTTCCTGCTCAATAACGATGTTAGCGTCCATCAAGGCTTTTTGCGAAAACGGCATCGTCGACTGACTAACGCAGTAGACGTTCCTCATTTGGTATCAATTGCAGAGCGTGCCTACTCAACGGGGCAACTGACAGTCGTTGAAAAGGTGCGACTTGCTGACCTTCTAGAGGATTTAGACGAGCACGCAAGGAGTTTTGAAATTGCAAATGCGTGTCTTGAATCCGAGGAGTTCGACGACCCGGATGTGCGAAGTAACGCAACGGCAATTGCAGCGCGTACAGCAATGAAGTTAGGCAGAAACGAAGATGCGGCCAAACTGGTTGCGGCGATACCACCGAGCCGACTTAGAGGCGAACTCGCGAGTGTGGCAATACAGCTCAAGCTAGAAGCGGGGGACAAGCAGGCAGCATTCGAATTAGCCAAAGAAGTTTTCTCTCGTGATTTGGCACCGGGAGTCATTGGAATCGCTGCTGGCCTCGCTCAAGAACTCGGGCGACAATCGGACCTTGAAGAAGTTCTTTTCATGAATCCAGAGTTTGAGACTCGTGCAAGGCACAGGCCAGAAATTATTTGGGAATTGGAAAGACATGGATTTGATCCTGAGGACATTCGTGAACGACACGCCAGTGCAAGACGCACTCGTCGGCGAGGTTAGTACCTGCCGCTGTCTAGCTGAGCCAACTCCCTCCCTGCTTTGTCCACAAGAAAGGCAAGTTCGCACGGAGCTTCGCCAAACTAATGCCTTCCGGCTCACTCCCGTCGAGGATCCTCTCAACGACATCCGATGCAAGAGATGCAAGTCGCAGTATGCGGCCAGCGTAGGCGCGCTCAACACCGTTAGCCGCCGCAGTGCCGACGTCTTGACGCAATGGAGGATCCGCCTCTATATGCAAGGCGGTTGCCCGATGCTTCTCTGGCATACGTTGGGGCACGGGAGGTAACACGCCGAATAGACGCTCTACGGACCGTAAAAGCCATCCGGCACTTTGCCGATCACCATCAGGGGCAATTTCCTGATTCTCTCCACGCAATCGATGAGCTTCCAGTGCCGATTGACGTCTTCACCGGGAAACCGTTCCACTATAAAGTTTGCGATGAAGTTGCCCATATCCGTGGTGCGTCAATCGATTTCGCCCCCTATACTGACCATGAGGTGGCATGCAGAATTATGATGGAGATCCCTTCAGGACGGAATAGCAGAGCGAGCGATTCTGCAAGGCCGAAAGTACGGAATGGGATGCCTGTTGATCTCCCAAAGGACTGCGAACGTCACAAAGACGATCTTGAATCAGTGTAATACCGTACTCGCCTTTCGGACTTTTGACGACACCGGGATGGCGTTCCTTGAGAACTACCTCGGGCCGGATTACGCACATGTGCTTCCCAGCCTCGAGCAAAGACACGTTGTCTTTTTCGGGAAGGCCTCCACATGTGAAAATCCGGTCCTCTTAAGGGTGAATGATCGGGGTGAGTTTGTCGCCCGCTTCCGGGCCAACCACCCCACCGGGGATAACGCCCACCTTCACAGGCGCAGTGAGGGCGTCCGCGGCCTTACTGCGTACCGTGCAAGGTGATGTTCGCAGATGTGCTCCGTCAGGCCAGCTTGGCAGCCTCGAGTGCAGCCTTCTTGGCGGCGGCAGATTTCATGATTTCCTGGAATTCGTCCCAGGAAATCTTGAGCCCGTTTGTCTTGGCCTTCTTGCCCTCGCACCAGATGAGACCTGTCATCGTGAGATAGCAGTCGCCAACCTGCGCGGAACCGCCAGGCTTCCGCACTTCAAATTCGATCCCCTTGGACTTCACATCCATATTCACGTCGAACGACTTGATCTTGACCTGCATACTGTCTCCTTATGTTTGGGTCTTCCTCTGCGAACTTGTTTTTCTACAGAAATCCCTTTTGCCGGGATAGCACAGGTTACGCTACCACGATGTGCGGGCCCCGCCAAGTGGTTTGAGGCGCAAGCCCCGCTCGTGGACGAAAAAGGGAGTGGGATATTTTTGCCGACCGTCCGCTGGAACCGGTCGTTATACATAAGGCTATGCGTTGTTCTATTATATCCTCTTCGAGGATTTGCCGGTTCTCCCGAAGCCACGTCCGAGCACGTTCTATCGAAGGTGTCTGATCGCTGACGATGCTCCAGAACTCAGAGGTATGGTTCGATTCGATCAGGTGTGCCAACTCATGAATCAGACGGGAAAGGTGCGTGGCACCGATGCCCCAGGGGTTTGGGCAGTCAGGGCAAAAGACTATTCCGCGAAGAAGGTTTGCATCAGGATAACGACGCATTCATGTCCAGTTTGCGTGTTTTGCGACAATAAAGGTGCCACGCACCTTCATCCGTCCGGAACGAACCTTGACCAACCTCCGCTCCCCTCTCGCCGGCTCTCACTCCACCGGACCTCGGGCCACACGAAAGCCCAGGAAGTTGCCGCCGTACGTCGGGGGGGTCCTGTTACGGCTCGACGACTGGCAGTACCTGGCAGTGCTGCGCCAGCTGCCACCGCGGCCCACCCGGAGCGAGCCCGAAGTGGGGCCCGACGGATCCTCGGTCGGTGAGTCACCATAATACTCCGAGTCGTACCAGTCCGCGCACCACTCCCACACATTACCGTGCATGTCGTACAACCCAAACGAGTTCGATTTCTTTTGCCCCACCTCGTGGGCATACTTTTCATCCACGTCCCACGCATTATACCGGTCGCGGATGACTTTCTCCGCCGCGAGTCCGACCAACGGGAGGACGGCTTGCGTCGGGCAGCTTTCCACCCGGAAAAATCCAACCGCGTGAAATATATCTCGAAACCACGCGTACTCACCCAGCTCCGACGGATCGTCTCCAAAACAATAAGCCGTGCTCGTCCCCGACCGACACGCATACTCCCACTCCGCCTCCGTCGGTAGGCGATACGTGCGTCCCTCTTTCTCGCTCAAACGCTCACAGAACGCCACCGCATCCTCCCAACTGATATGGCTCGCCGCGTAATCACTGCCCTCTTCGGCATTTCCACTCACCCACGGCTGACTCCCCATCACCGCCTCCCACTGACCCTGCGTCACTTCCGTCTCGCCCAGGTAGAACGGCTGGGTGATCCGGATCCGATGTTGAGGACCTTCGGGACTGCTGCGGTCGTCTTCATCCTCCGGCGACCCCATCATAAACTCACCCGCCGGGATTAGTTTCAAGGTCATGCCAATGGAGTTGGTGATTTCCTCCGGCTGGCCCAGGCGCCGGATGAATCCCGACATCGAAGCACAAATCATCGCCGATCATCCAGACCAGAAGAAACTTCGCGGCGAAGTCGCCTATTGGAACTTCCTGCCCCCGGACGAACTGAACGATCTGCTGAGCCTATACAGGACGGTTACGCACAAGACGCTCCGCATCTCGAAGACGTTCGGCATCGAAGGCAAGAAGCTGCTCACTCCCGAAGACGACTACGAAGATCTCAAGAATTTCAACGACCGTTACTACGGCACCAAGACACCCGAAGAGGAAATGCACCTGGAGTACCGCTGATGATCGTCACGGCGTGGCTGGAGAGATGTCCAGTGCTTGAAACGAGGACGCGCAACAAATGCCGCAAATCTATTTCTTCTAGCTCACCCAATTTCCGGGGTTTTAACCAGTTCGGGCCGCGGCCGCCCCGATTGAAGTTTCTGGATCCGCAACTATAATCAGCGGATGGTCGGCCTGGTTGGATGATCAGCGGGCCGACCAGCTCCCCCAGGAGGGTCGTCGCATGCGCGGTGGCCTCTCCAGATTCCGGGCGACTAGCTCAGTTGGTTAGAGCGCCGTCTTCACACGGCGGAGGTCACAGGTTCGAATCCCGTGTCGCCCACTCGTTGTAAGTTTCGCCGAGATAAGCACTTATCACCTGCCGACGGTCGGCAGTGCGGCACCGAAAACACGGCGTGATGCGGGTAAATACCCGCAACAGTGTTTAGGAGTGCGCGCTATGCCCAACGTCCCGGCCCATTATGTCCCGCAGTACCGGTTTCATCGCCCCTCTGGCCAAGCCCGCGTTACGATTGACGGGCACGATTATTATCTCGGACCCTGGAAGAGCCGTGCGAGCCTGGCGGAATACGACCGTCTGATCGCAGAGTGGATCGCGGGCGGCCGACGACTGGCCCCCAACGGTCAGGGTCCAGATGTGACCGTCGTAGAGCTCATCGCGCAGTATCGGAAGGGCCGAAAGACCGAAAGCAGACATGCTGATTTTTGGCCTGATGCTTGCCGTGGGTTTGCGAGCTTGCCAAGCATTTGCCGAGCATGATGGCCGCCGGAAGACGCCATGTCAGGCGACGAGGCGGCAAGGTGAGCGGACAGCGAGCGAGAGGATGGACCGGGAGGGCACGGGTGAGGCAGTACGCGCGATGGAAATCACGAGCAGCGCGCACGGCGATGGGAGACTGGCGTCCCGGTCAAAAAAATGACGTGTGTCCGTCAGCGTCTTCGAGTCAGCAACACCTTGCACGGGGCACCAACCCGTTACGCCAAACGTCGGAGTGAAACGCGGCACACGCGCTCCGCCGCATCTTCAGCGAGCTGGGGGCGTTCAGCTTCAGGACGCGCCTCGATGAACCGTTGAAGGACGTAACCTGCGACGCGGTCATCCGCGT
>JBNJEM010000410.1:0-7215 GCA_051745935.1 Planctomycetota bacterium | reverse complement strand
GGGTGCGTGAACCAAAGCTCCCGGGCATGCAGGGCAATGCCGTGGGGGAATCGCACCTGGCTGCCATACTTGCGGTCGCCCAGCACCGGGCAGCGGTGGGCTGAGAGTTGCACTCGAATCTGGTGCTTGCGCCCGGTTGTCAGTGCGATTTCGAGTTGTGCCACTGATTGTTTGATGCCCAGTGTCCAATACGAGAGAATCGCTTCCTGAGCGCCGCTCGCTTCGGGACGACTGATCAATACCTTGCGATGTCGCTCATCCTTGCGCAGCCAGTCGGTCCACGTTCCCGACGGCGGTGCTGGAGGGCGTTGAACCAAGGCCCAGTACCGTTTGTCAATGTCCCGTTGTCGAAATTGCTCGGACAGACGGCGGGCGGCTTTCGACGTGCGGGCCATCAGAACCACTCCGGTCACCGGGGCGTCGAGTCGGCTGACAATGCCCAAATAGACGTTGCCCGGCTTGTTGTATTTGTTCTTGAGATACTGCTTGGCCACGGACAGTAAGCTGGGTCGATCCGACGATACGCCCATGGTGGGCAAGCCCGCCGGCTTGCAAACCGCCAGTATATGATTGTCTTCGTGGAGCACGTCGAGTGCGGAAGGGTCCATGAGTGAGGTGTCAGACATTGAGTGGGACGTAACGGGTCAGATCACTGAAGTGTTACAAAAACCTCTCTGTCGTCAAATCTTCCTGTCGTTTCTTGCTGTGCAACGCATCGGCTGATGGGGGGGCGAGATTGGCCCAGTGGAGCTGGCGCACTGGACTGGCGGCAATCAGTTCGTGGAAATCCTGGACGTTTTCCGCAGTCGATTCGAAAGAAAAATTGTGCGACAGAAGAATTATACCGGTCGCGGATGACTTTGTCCGCCGCGAGTCCGACCAACGGGAGGACGGCTTGCGTCGGGCGGCTTTCCACCCGGACGAATCCGACCACCTGAAATATCGCTTTTCTCGAGGGAGAATCATACGCAACAGAACACTGGAAAGCAGGGTCATGGACATGAGTGACGCACGCAATGACGCGGAACAAACAATTCAAATCGATAAGAGATGGTACCGAGTAGAGCCTGGCCGCGAGGTGAAGCTGTCTCGGATTCCTTCATACGTGGCGGCGGATCACGCGTAGATGGCTTCCGCCGCTTCGCACGCTGCCGCGATCGCCCGCTCCAGGATCTTCTGCACGAGGCGGACCCGATGCGGTTTGATGGCGTACCGCAGTGTTGGGTTCGACTCGGAGGCTTCGTACATGTAGGTCTCCATGGTCACTTCAATTTGGATGACATGCACGTCCTCGTCGGGATCACTATGCCGCCTCGTGATGAAACCACCGGCGTAGGGGCGATCCTGGGCAATACTCAGTCCCAGCCCGTAAGGCTTCGACTCGTCTTTCAATGCACCGACAAACGCATTGATGATTTGTTCGTCGGCCGAGGATCCTCGGAGCGTGCCCACCACGAAGTTGTCGCGTTGCTTCCCTTTATCATAGACCCTGCCGAGCCCCTTGGATGTCATGGAATGTCCGTCGATGACCAGGGCGTACCCTCGCTCGCGTTTCATCCGGTCAATGATGTTTTCGGTGATATCGTGGTACAAATCATAGAAAGTCAAGACGTCGCGCTTTTCGTCGTCGGTATAGTCGCGTCTCAAAAGAAGGGTATTATCAATCGTGTAATATTCATACGGTGGGTTTGTTAAATGACCTGGAAGACTCGTGTCGTCACTGCCCTGTTTGCGGCGGTTCATGTCCACGAAAAACGGGGCCAGCCGCGAGATGATCTGCATGCCATCCAGGCCTTCAAATAGAATGTCGGAGAACAGATCGATCTCCACCAGCGCTGTTTCATCCAGAACGAAACGGTCGACATAGCGGTCCAAAAGGAATAATCCCGCGTGTGGAACGGAAAGAATATAGTCATCGCTTTTGGGGATGAACTCGATCAGGTCTTCCATGGCGACTTCATGCCGCTCGCTGCTCAAAACATCATAGACCTTGAACGGTTCCGAAAACGACTCGTAAACCGGAAATATTTCGGCGCGAGCCCCAGCCAATGACGGCGCTTCGTCGGCTTCGACGGGAGACGGGGGGAGGAACGGTCCTTCCAGTCTTTGTCGGGCCTCATATTCAAGCTTTGCGAACACAATGTTTCCGAGTTCGATATCATGGGTTTTGAGCATCCCGTTTCCACCGGGGAAGGCGTTGATTTCGATCGCTTTGCCCGAAGGCAGAAGGTCGATCGAGGCCAACCGGATCTCGGGAAACGCCCGCCGGACCGTCCAAGCCGTCGCTTCCTGCTCGGGCGTCAAGCTATGACGTTCCTCGATGGCGCCCAAGCTCGCGTTCGTCTTCCACTGGCCTTCCGCCGGCCGTCTCCGCATGGCGCCCAGAATCCGGTTCTCCCAAAACGTGACCACGATGTCCCCCTCCGCCACGCCGGGGCAATACTCCTGGATAATCACGTATCCGTAGGCTGACAAATAGTCGTGCAGTTGCGTGGACAAATAGGGATCGTCAAAGGCCAATCGGTGAACCTGGTTCCCGCACCCGTATCCAAAGCGGTCTTTCAGCACGAACCAAGGCTGGTCCTGGGGCAATCGTTCAATGGCGGATTGCATCTCCTCAAGGGTGGAGGCCGAAAAGGTGATGGGCTGGGCCGCCTCCGGACACCGCTCCATCAGCCCGTACTTGTCACAAGTGGCCAGTGTGGCTTCGACGGACTCCATCAGCAGACCAGCGTGCTCGAACATTTTCAAGATGTCAATGTTGGGTGTATCCCACGTACGGATGTCGTCGCCCCGCGTAATACAAACGTGGACATCCACCACCCGAATCGATTGCTGGTCCACCTTTTGAAGATGCTGGTACGCGTCCAATGCCGGTCCCGACCATCGCTTCGGCAGCTCCAGAACACTGGCTGAAACGTAACCGACGCCGTCATGTTCGTATAAATCAGCCATGGAAAAATGGTACAGGCGATGTCCGCAGGCCGCCGCGATACTCAGCATCTGGTTCACGCCGGAGTTGTATAGATCAACCGGCAACGCACTGTACGAAAGGTGCGCGGACTCGAACGCGACATTCAACTTGGGCATTCCGTCGCGGGCGTATTCTTGTGAGATCATGGTCGGTTGGAGAATCCGAGGGTTGGACAGTGGATTTCGGCCCCTGGGCCGCGAAAAGAAACCTTTCAAGACCATGAAGATATAAGAAGCCGCCCCCGCGGTCTAGCCTGGCCAGGCCAGAAAATACTCGCCAAGATTTCCGCTAATGATCCACCAGGACCGTATAGTATGGCGGGAGCGGTGGTTCCTTGCCTCTCCAACGCTTGGCAGAGAGCTCCCGCACCAGCGCATCGCGCTTGTTGACCGGGTAGACCCCTTGGCCCCGAGACCTGCGCGTCGGGTCGCCGTCGGCTTCCAGCAGGTCACCGGAAAACCGCCCGCGGATGACGAGGGTAATGGTCTCTTCGCAGTCAGAATAAAACGACGTTTCGTCACGTCGCCGAGAGGGCGGTGAGCGCGACCATAATGACGGCGTTATTCAACGCATGGGCCAGCATCGAGGGGAGCAGCGATTCGCGCCATTCCCGCATGAAGGCGAAAGCGAGTCCAATCGCGATAATGCCCGGGGCGGCTAATAGGCCCTGCGGATGGAGCACCGCGAACAAGACGCTGGTTATCAGCGCGCTAAGCAACACGCTCGCCCAGCGGTTCATCGCCGCCGTTGCTTCCCGGACATGGCGGTATAGAAAGCCACGAAACATGGTCTCTTCCAGAACGGGCGCGACCACGCAAGCCAGGAACATGAGTTGCGCGCGTTGCCACCAACTTGCCTCCACCAGCCAGCGGGCAGCCGGATGGACGGGGGCCCCGCCGGGTTCGATCCCGTCGCTCCAGACGCTAAGCAGAATCAAGGTTAGAAGCAGGCTGAGCATCACCAAGGGAATCGCCATCGCATAACCGCCCACCCCGGCCCCCATTTCCCTCACCAGCCCACGCCCCATGGTCCATCCGAGATCCACGCGAAGTTGCCGCCAACCGACGCCGCGAAACACGGGCCACGCCAACGCCAACAGGCTTCCCACCAAGGAAAAGAGGCTGATGGGGATTACCGCCTTGGAACCAAACCACGCGCCGCCCACCATGTTCAAGGCGAGGAACAAGAGCAGCCAGCAGGCGAACGTTTCAGCATGGACGCCGCCGCGTCCGTGAGACCGACTGAATTCCGGGAGCCCGTCACCGAAAAGAAGGGCCAGAAAGACGATCAGGACGAACAGGCCCAGGAGCCCCGCGAGTCCAACCCCCACGAAACCCGCGAGGACCCCGTAGAACGTTTTCCGGGCAGCGGAGACCACCTGGTCTCGAACCGGACCTTCCCGGCTCGGGGGCGCCAGGGCTAGCTTGCCGAACCACCCAAGTTCGGCTTGCAGTTGATTCCGCTCCGTTTCATTGACCGACGGCGCGGACATCTTGTCTTGCGAGTAGTCGCGATACAGCCGGAGGAGCACGTCCAGGGTGGCGGTGTCGCCCGCTTGCGTGTCCCCCGCTTGGGAAGATTCCTTGATCGCGCGCAGTTCCTTTAACGCGGCGTCGGGGCCGGATAGCTCACCGGCCACGATGCCAACACGCAGTTGTTGCCAAGGCGGCGCTGATTCCACGTCGTGAAGGTACTGCCGCAGCACGCCCTCGCCTTGATCTCCCAGCAGCGTGGCCGCCCCCACCATGTATCGGACCTGAAATTCAAACAGGCTCTGGCCCAGTTTGCCGTCGCCTGCTCCGGGTCCCGGTGGGGACGCCTGCAGCATGACGATACGGACGGTGATGAAGAGAATCACGCACCAAGCCGCGACGGTTCCCTTCGCGGGGCGCGGCTTCGATGCTTGGGGGCTCTCGTTCTCGTGCTCAGCGGTCATTCATGGGGCTCCCGATTCGTGAACGTGCCTCGTAAAGCTCGCAAGTCTCGTGCCGGCCAGCACGCCTCGCGGGCCAGAGGCGAGGACGGCCAAATCTCGCCCGGGGGGCGTCAGCTTGTCGCGCGGCCGCGACGCATTGTCGTGCAAGTCCTCATATACCATACCCGCAACTTCCTATCTCGCCAGGGCCCTTTCGCATACCCAGCGAGACGTGGTACGGCGTTTGCAACCGATGGGATGTTCGACGATCCGGTTGTCCCATCGAAACGACGGCGTACGGCGGAGGAAGGCACGTTTTGGGGGGAGAGCTGAGTGAGAGGGGGGACGCAAGGGAAACACAAACACGTCCCGCCCCACATGGTGTTGTCGTTTACGCGAAAAGAAGAAGAATAGGAAAGGGAGCTGGTCATGGCTAAGTGTGAACGGTGTGGAAACCAGTATGACAAGGCCTTTGTGATCACGGCTGGCGACGAGACCCACACGTTTGATTGTTTCGAATGCGCTATTGCGACATTGGCGCCCGAGTGCGAACAATGCGGCGTGAAAATCATCGGCCATGGTTTGGAGGCGGGTGACCGGTTTTTCTGTTGCCGAAGCTGTGCTGAAACGGCGGGCGCCACTGGGCTCCAGGATCGCGTGTAAGCGCGGCATGAGGTTGGTGAGATGACGACCCTTTTCCTCTGTGGCGACGTGATGACGGGACGCGGTATCGATCAGATCCTGGGCCATCCCACCGCCCCGGGATTGCATGAGCCCTATGTCAAGGATGCTCGTCAATATGTTCGGCTTGCCGAGCAGACGAGCGGGCGGATCGACCGGCCGGTCTCCGGGGATTACATTTGGGGATTCGCGCTGGAAACGCTGCAGGAGATCGCGCCGGAGGTCCGCATCGTCAATCTGGAAACCGCCGTGACCACCAGCGGTGATTCTTGCAAGGGCAAAGGGATTCACTACCGAATGTCCCCCGGCAACCTGGGCTGTCTGACGGCGGCGAAAATCGATTGCTGCACCCTGGCGAACAATCACGTGCTGGACTGGGGCTATGCCGGGTTGGAGGAGACCCTGAACTCGCTGCGGCAAGCGGGCCTGAACACGGCGGGGGCTGGTCCCGACCTTCGTTCAGCCAGGTCCCCTGCCCTGCTGCAATCCAGTAACGGCAACCGGATCGTGGTCTTCGCCACGGCGACGCTCGACAGCGGCGTTCCCCCATCCTGGGCCGCCGAGGAGGATCGCCCCGGCGTGGCCCTCCTGCCCCATCTATCCGAAGAAGGATTCGCGGAAACCGCCCGCCATATCGCCGGGGGCCGCCGCGATGAGTCGGACATCGTGGTCGTTTCAATCCACTGGGGCGGAAATTGGGGATATGATATCCCGGCGGAGCAGCGCGAGTTCGCCCACCGATTGATCGAAGAGGCCGATGTCGACATCGTGCATGGACACTCTTCGCATCACGTGAAGGGACTCGAAGTCCACCGGGACCGGCTCATTCTGTACGGTTGCGGCGACCTGATTACCGACTACGAAGGCATTTCCGGCCATGAGACGTTCCGAGGCGATCTCAGCCTGCTGTATCTGGCCGACGTCGACCCGGAAACGGGCCGCTTGAAATCCCTCCGCATGCAACCGACCCAGATGCGACAATTCCAGCTCAATCGTCCCTCCGACCGGGACGTGAGTTGGTTGCATGACACGCTGAATCGGCAGTCCAAACAGTTCGGCGCGTCCGTGGATCTCGAACAGGACGGCATGCTTCACCTCAGGATTCCATCCTGAGCGGAATCGGCAACCCATGCCACCAGTCCAGCGTCACGCCAAACAACGCAAAGGGGAGGGACGGATGGCCAGGCCGTGAAAACACAACTGCAATGGTAACGGTTTAGCCAATTCGCGTACATCAGGCTTTCTAGCTTGATAACCGTGAAACGGGCGACATACGGCAAAACTCTCTGTTAACCGGCGGCAGCGGATGCCTCGTGTTCCTCCCGCCGTAGCCGTTCACGGGTGCCGCTACACGGCCTGGACACGCAAGGCCCGCATGGATGCCACGGGCTTGTCCCGTGGTGGTTCACGCTCGCCGCTACACACCGGTTACCTCCCGCCGTAGCCGTTCACGGGTGCCGCTACACGGCCTGGACACGCAAGGCCCGCATGGATGCCACGGGCTTGTCCCGTGGTGGTTCACGCTTGCCGCTACACTTACCTCCCGCCGTAGCCGTTCACGGGTGCCGCTACACGGCCTGGACACGCAAGGCCCGCATGGATGCCACGGGCTTGTCCCGTGGTGGTTCACGCTCGCCGCTACACA
>JBNJEM010000409.1:0-7234 GCA_051745935.1 Planctomycetota bacterium | reverse complement strand
GAAACGGAAAACGGAAATGGGGTGCGGCGTTTGCCGTGCGGTAGCCGTTCACGGGTGCCGCTACACGGCCTGGAGACGCAAGGCCCGCATGGATGCCACGGGCTTGTCCCGTGGTGGTTCACGCGCGCCGCTAAAATGAAATCGTCCTTTGATTTCGGATGAATAATGAACATGGATATGGACAAGCTGGTTTCACTGTGTCGTCGACGAGGTTTCTTGTTCCAGTCGAGCGAAATCTATGGTGGTCTGAACGGCTTCTGGGATTACGGTCCGCTCGGTGTCGAACTGAAGCGCAACGTGCGGGAGACTTGGTGGCGGGACATGGTCACGGGACACAACTCGCTCATGCGTTTGCCGTCGGCCCCGTCTCCCTACGAGATGACGGGGTTGGACTGCACGATTATCATGCACCCCCAGGTCTGGAAGTGTTCCGGACACTATGATTTGTTTCACGACGAGATGGTGGATTGTCTCGAGAGCAAGCGGCGATATCGCTATGATCAGGTGCGGGGCAGGTGGGTTGAGGCCAAAGGCGAACGGATCTTCGTGGCCACCGTTGCCGAGACCTCCCAGGAACAACAGGATGTGCGGCAACGCGCGCTCAAGTACTTCCGGTTGCGGGCCAAGGACGCGGACCAGCTGCGATGGGAGGGCGACTTTGTTTCGTTGCCGGAGGTAGATGATCGGTCCCGGGTGTTGGGTCCCGACGCCAAACAGCTCGGCACCTTGACCGAACCGCGTGAGTTCAACCTGATGTTCAAGACGTTCGTGGGCGCCTTGGGAGGCGAGGAAAACGCCGCCTACCTGCGTCCGGAAACGGCTCAAGGTATCTTCGTGAACTTTAAGAACGTGGTTGACAGCACGCGAGTTCGGGTCCCCTTTGGAATCGCTCAGATCGGCAAGAGTTTCCGAAACGAAATCACGCCTCGAAACTTCACCTTCCGCTCGCGCGAGTTCGAGCAAATGGAGATTGAGTTCTTTTGTCACCCCAGCGAGTCCAATGAGTGGTACCAGTTTTGGCGCGACCGGCGTCTGCAGTGGTACACCGCGTTGGGATTGGCCGGTGAGCGTCTACAGTTGCGGGAGCACGACGCGGACGAATTGAGCCATTATTCGACCGGCACCGCCGACATCGAATACGCGTTTCCGTTTTTGCCGTCGGGTGAATTTGGCGAACTGGAGGGGATTGCGCACCGGGGTGATTTTGATCTCCGTAGCCATATGGAAGGAAAGCTTGATCCCAACACGTGTCCGCTGGAGCTGGAGAAAGGGCCTGATGGAAAACCGTTGTGGCGAGGCAGCGGCAAGGACCTGACGTACCGCGATGATATATCTGGCGAGCGGTACGTGCCACATGTCATCGAGCCGTCGGCGGGGGCCGACCGGGCCACCTTGGCCTTCTTGTGCGAGGCCTACACGGAAGATGAAGCGCCGGACGAAAAGGGGAAATTGCAGAAGCGCACCGTCATGAAATTCCATCCGCGGTTGGCTCCCATCAAAGCCGCCGTTTTCCCCTTGGTGAAGAAGGATGGCATGCCCGAAATCGCCAAAGAGATCTATACGGCGCTGAATCCTCATTTCGCCGTTTTCTATGACGAGAAAGGCGCCGTTGGCCGCCGGTACCGCCGGCAGGACGAAGCGGGGACCCCGTACTGCATCACCGTGGATGGCCAGACACTCACGGATAACACCGTTACCATTCGCGAACGCGACTCGCTGGAGCAACGCCGGATAAAGGTAGACGATTGCGTGTCTGAACTGCGGAAGCTGTTATCCTGAGCCGGAAACATGGCTGGACGGAATCTCGTGGCGAGTGTCCTCAGGCGGCCCGTTCAGTTTGGTCCAAGTAGTCGGAGAGGACCTCAATTTGGTCTTTGAGGTCCGCGAGTAATACCTCCGGGCTGGCCCCTTCGGCGAGGTGATCGTAGAACGCGTCCGTGTTGGCGCGTTGGATTTTGGACCAATCATTGCGTAATTCTCGAACCTGATCGTCCACGGCATGGAGCGCAACAAAGGTCGCCCGGTTGCCGTTCCACGCCGCGTTCAACTGCCAGACCACCACGGCCAGAACGGCGACCTGTCCGGCTAGCGCCATCGGTACCCCGAGTTCCCAGAGCAAGGGGCGCTGGCTGATCAAAGAGAGCGAGATCAAGGCGACACCGCAGACGAACACGGCCAGAGCGAAGGGGAGTACGACCCCAGACGCCGATACCGGCCAACTGGCTTCGGCAGGGGACTGGCATCCGCCCTCCTTGCACGCGGCCGTGTCCCCGGTCGCGGAGACGGATTTCGGGCCGCGAGATGAATTCCAAGCGGTTCGGTGCTGGTCCCCGCGAGCGTCGGTCGCGATGCGCCGGACCAGATGTTCGGCGTCCTGGAGCGTCTCATCGAATTCCCAGTCGCTCAAGTCGTCGAATTCTGGCAGTTCTGGCAGTTCTTCAAAGGGAATGTCCCGCGCACTGGAATCTTGGACTAAAGTCAGCCCTTCGCCACAGCGGGCGCAACAGACGGTTCGATCCTCTCTGGAAGCAGCGACTCCGGGTACGTCTTGCTGGCAGGCAGAACACCACATACGCTCGCGTCAATCCTTTCAAGGCCCCTCGGTGTGCTGGTGCTTTACACGAAACCTTATCTCTATGATCGGGAATCGGGCCGGTTGCACTGTACCGTTTCCCTCCGAGTTCATTGAAGAGGCGAGTTGCTTGCTGGCCAAATGTTACGGGCTGTAAAAACCTGGCCGCCCCAGTTTCCCCAATTTCCCGGGGTTTTCATCAGCCCGGAATTAAGCCGGGCCAATGCGCTATCGGATTCTCGCCCGTTGCAACAGCACGTAATAGAAGTGAAATGCGAGAGCGACCACGGCGATCAGGCCCGAATACCGGTGGATATCGAGCAGAATATGCATCCCGTCGGTGCCGAAGATGGGGACCATGCTCAGGAGCGTGGTTAGGACCACGACGAAACCGCTGGTCAGAAACAGCCAAAACATCACCTTCGTGGTGCGGAAAAACCGGGGGGCCTCGGCGCGCGGTTGCTCCGATGAGTCGGGATGCCCAAAGCAGCTCGGTCCGGCCCAGTTGATGGCGATCAACGGAAGCACGGCCACGAGCACGCCCGCTCCGAACATGTGCGCGAACAGCCACCAGTGCCGCATGGTTCCGAGCGTGAGGATGGGGTAGAAGGACGTAAAGGCCAGTCCCGCCACACTGACCAGCGCGCCCAGATAGACCAGCCGTTCCCAGAGGTTCCAGCGGCGTTTGGCCGGGGCCGTTTTTCGGCCGATCAGCGCCAGCACGAAATGTAGAAGGATGATTGCGGCGGTCACGAACAAGGCGATCACCATGACATCCGGAAACGCGTTTTGCACCGCGTGCACCAGATCCGCGGTGGCGGCGTTGAAGTCAGTAAGCATGGAATTATACTCCACAAGATCACGAATGACGGAAAAGTATTCAAGCATCCAACAATATGAGCGGTCAAGACGTGGTGGGGCGTGTTCCCTCCCCTTGTGTATCACGGTTGTTCGACCAGCGGTACACGTGGCTCCGCGAAGAACTTTACCCAGCCCCAGCAAGACCATTCAGGTCTCTTGCCGCCAAAGAGCGTTTCCCAAAAGGTAGGCGTTCACGCGTGCCGCTAGACGACCTCGACACAAGCCCGTGGCATTTGCACCTTGAAAAGCCTTCCTTCAAGATGTGCAACGGACGCGCGAACGTCCGCGGATATCAGTCTCTTGCCGGGGAACGGTTCCCCAAAAACCAAAGCGACTTTAGTTTGGCACTTCGATAATCAAACCTCGATCGTCTGGGTGTTGTATCATCGGGCTCGCTGATTCAACTCTGTCGAAACCCTCTCAGGATTCCGATAACTCCTAGAAAACCGAACGACATGAGGATCACGGCGACCACGCCGGCGCAGGCGAAGCCAAACCACTTGAAGGCCGCGCGGCCCTGGAATGAAAGGTTCCAGGCGTCCATTTGTTGGGTGTCGTATCCGGCGAGGTCCACCATTTTCGCGGTGGGCGGATCGGGTTCGATCGCCGGGCCCCGAGCGGTGACCTCGCCCTCGAAGATCGGAGCGTCCACGCTGTGGCAGTCATAACAACCAGCGTATCCCGTCGACCAATTCGCGGGCCGGACGTCGTGCGCGAGTTTCCAGGCATAAGGCTCTGCTGCTTCCGTTTCAAACACCTCCACCGTTACCGCTTCATCATCCTCCGCCTTGTTCTGGGGGGCCTGGTCCGTGCTCAACCGATAGCCTTGGCCCCCGGCGACATAGACAGGTTCGGCGTCTTCCGTCTCGATGATGGATTGGAGTTCGGCGAGAGCCTCGCCCAGCTTTTCGCGGAAGCTCTCGGCCGCTGTCGATTTCTTGTACTCTTCCAACATTTCCTTTTCTTCGTCGGTCAGTTCGAAGGCTGGAACCATGCCGCGTTCTTCTCCCAGCACTTCTATTTTCTGTTTGGTGGACAGTCTGACGTTTCCCATGGTTTCCGTAAAGGTAGAGCCGCGGCGAACGCGCACCGTGCGGCGCAGCGTGGTGTACACGGTTTCTGGATTGAGTGGCGTGACGGTTTCCCCCTTCATCTCGCCCCAAAACGCCGGCCAGACCATGCGATGGGGATACAACACGTCTTCCGCTTCGCCGGTTCTGAGCATCACGGGGGCCACCATTTGAGGCTGAGTGAATGCTTCCATGTGGTGGGTCGGGAGCCCCAAACCATGGGCCATTGCCGTTTGCACCTGCCAAGCCCGGGGGCTAGGCGGCGGACCGGAATGGCAAGCGGTGCAGGACAAATCCTCCAAATGCAACGGCGGCAGCCCCTTATGCAGTGCCTTGGGAGCGCCGAGACGGCCGGCCGGGATCCGAGCCTCCGGCTGTTCGCCCAAATGGCAGCCCCGACACGACAATGTCACGACCTTGACGCCGGTCGGATGGTCTTCCCCTTCGTACCCCCGCACGACGTGGTGTCCGATTCCATGCCGATGGCAATCGGTGCACGACATACCGGCCCTCAAATGGACGTCCTGGTCATGCGTCCAATCCGGCTTAACGCCTTCTCCCACCATGCGGGTCGTATGGCAGTAGTAGCAGGCGTCGTCGGAGGGCTTTTGAACGACGTCAAAAAATACCTTTTGTTCGTTGTCCATTCGCACGGGGCGATAGTGGGTCTTTGGTAAATCCGGACCGTCGGGCTCGGTCTTGCTTGCGGGCGGGTCGCCGTCGGTGGCTTTTGGTTCAGCCTCGGACTCAGCGGGCACATCCTTCAACCGGGAGACGTCACCGTCAATGTCCGCTATTCCCAGGGCCGCGGCGGGGGCCCAGGCGAAGTTTTGCTTAGAGACTTCGTCCCACCATTTTTCCGGGCTGTACGTCCCTTCACGAGCATGACACATCATGCAGTCAATGGCCAACTCGCCCGAAAGATTCCAGCGGCCGTTGTCGAGCGGGGCGGCGGGGCCGGCCGCGTCGCTTTTCGCCGATTGTTTTTCAAGTTCGCGAGCCGATACCACTTTGTCCTGGCTGTTCGCCGCGGTATTGGAAGGCTCGCCCGGGCCGCCTCCTGGCATGTGCCGACCAAATTTCAAGACCATGTCCCAGGCGCTAATGCCCAGATCACGCGGATTGTACGTGCCGGCCCAGCTCCGGTACGACAATGGAATGTGCGTGCCCGTCCGGTCGTCGGTCCATAGCCACGGCTCGCCACGCCGCCCATGTTTCGCCTCCTCCAACATGGCGTTGAAGTGATAACCATGGGCAATGGCCTCGTAGTCATGACATCGACCACACGTGTGAACCGGCGAATAGGGGGCCGCATCAGGATCCGTTGGATCGATGCGCTTGTCGTTCGCATCATACAACTCAATCCAATGCACGTACTCGCTACGACTGTGGGTCATGGCGAAACGCGTGCCCTCCCCGCCAATCGCGACGTTCCAACCACACAGTCCCAACAGCCACATGCTCGTGATGCCGACACCAACCGCTCGCCAACCCATGAACGTGCCTCCCAAAAACAGCGAACCGGACGGGAGCAGGAGCCGAGCGGGAAACGGCCACCCGAGCGTGAACCCGATCCTCCTTGTCGCCGAAGAAAACGAAAGAATGTTTTGTATCTAGTCTTGTTTGCCTAATTTGTACAGTGTTACTTCCCCACCCGCCCGGAAACGACGACGTGAACAAGCCCACCGAACGGCCGATCGGCATCCAACCACCCGCATTGTTGTATTTCAGGCGGTCGAAGTCGTCCGGCTGCAAAGCTGCCCGACGCAAGCCGTCCTCCCGTTGGTCGGACTCGCGGCGGACACAGTCATCCGCGACCGGCATATTTCAGGCGGTCGAATGCGTCCGGCTGGAACGCTGCCCGACGCAAGCCGTCCTCCCGTTGGTCGGACTCGCGGCGGACACAGTCATCCGCGACCGGCATATTTCAGGCGGTCGAAGTCGTCCGGCTGCAAAGCTGCCCGACGCAAGCCGTCCTCCCGTTGGTCGGAGTCGCGGCGGACACAGTCATCCACGACTGGTATATCTCACGCGTATTGAGTTAGTGTCGGATAATCTAGAACTCTAAATTGTGCTGGGCTGCCCGGCAACCGTATAAGCTGCAAAAGCGGCATCGATTCAGCCTGGCTGCAGTTGAGGCGTCAGGCCTGGTGGGGGATGCCGGATACCCATGGCATGCTCATGCACGCCGCCAAGGTCTCCTACGACGCAGTCTTCCGACGAGGCGACCAGCCCCCCCACGCCACTGGAAGAGGCCGGAGAGGCGGTCCGTTATTCTTCCCCTGCCCAAGGTCTATCGGGGCTCTTAAATGGGCGTCCCCACGCCCCGCATGGCGTGACGAACGGCGTCAAGTACGCGGCGCTCCACGTTTTCAAAGGAGCCCTTGAGGGTGGCTCCGGCCGCCGCTTTGTGGCCTCCCCCACCCAAGCTCACCGCCAACTGGCTACAATCCACCATGCCCCGGCTACGGAGGCTGACCTTGAAGGTTCCCACCGGTTGCTCGGTCAACATCACGGCGACTTCGATTCCGTCAATGACCAAGGCCATGTTCACGAAATCTTCCGTCTCGCTGGGAACCGCTCCGGTCTCGGCGAAGTCTCGCGCCCGCACGTGAGTGTGTGCAAGGTGGCCGTCCAGTTCAATGGTCAGACGTGAAAGTACGATCCCTCGCAGTTTCACGCGGCCCATGGAGTCGCGTTCGTAGAGCTCCCGGAATATTTCGCTCGGCGC
>JBNJEM010000408.1:0-7251 GCA_051745935.1 Planctomycetota bacterium | reverse complement strand
GGTGGAAAGCGGCCCGACGCAAGCCGTCCTCCCGTTGGTCGGACTCACGACGGAGAAAGTCATCCGCGACCGGTATAACACGATGGGTGGTTGCCGCGATCACCGCCTTCACGGTCATGGGGTTCGGCGTGGCGGGTTCGCTGACGGCGGGCGACACCGACCAAACGCTCTCCGCCGCGTTGCAGGGGATCTACGCCTCGGGCACGCCACCAACCAGCATCGACGACCTGCGATTGATGGATCAACACCAGCAGTCGCTGGTCGAAGCCGTCACACAGGTTACGGTGGCCCTGCAAATCGGGGCCACTCGGGGCTCGGGCGTCCTTGTAAGCCAAGAGGGCCACGTATTGACAGCGGCGCACGTGGCGGGTCAAGCGGGGCTCGACGCGCGCGTCATCACGCCCAATGGGCGAAAGCTTCACGGACAAACCCTCGGCATGAACAAAGGAATGGACGCGGCTCTGGTGAAAATCGATTCGCGAATGCGGGAGGGCAAGCCTGTCGAGTGGCCGTATGCGAAGATGGGAGAAGCCACGGACCTGCAGCCAGGCAGCTGGTGTCTAGCATTGGGACATCCAGGTGGATATCAGCCTGATCGCCAACCGGTCGCCCGTTTCGGACGCGTCCTGACCGTCGGCAAGTCCGCTCTCACGACGGATTGCAAACTAGTGGGCGGCGATTCGGGAGGCCCCTTGTTCGACATGGAAGGTCGCGTAATCGGTGTCCATAGCCGTATCGGCAGCAAGGTCACGAAGAACGTGCATGTCCCCGTTGACACCTATCGCGATGACTGGGCTCGCTTGGTTCGCGGAGACTCTTGGGGAAGCCTAATCGATGTCGTGGGGCGCCCAGTGATCGGCGTATTGGGTGAAGAAGGCACGGAGGCAGCCAAAATCGCGGCGGTCCTACCGGCCTCGCCAGCGGAACGAGCCGGCATCCAGCCTGGTGATCTGGTCACGCAGCTTGGCGACCACCAGGTGGAAACCTTCGATGACCTGAAAAAGTTCGTGAACCAACGACAACCTGGTGACAGAATCACCGTGGAAATACTCAGAAACGGCAAGAAGTTGGAGCTGCAAGTGGTCTTGGCATCGATTGCCAACCGTTGAACGGTCGAGTGAGAGTTTTCATACACCTGGGATACCGGAAACAAACCGATGAGCGGAACGAGGAGACGGAACGTGACTGCGGCATTTCTGACCGTGCGGCCCGCGTGGCGCTTGGTGATTCTCCTGTCGGCGGGGCTCGCGGTGTTCGGCAGCCCGCTCGAAGCGGCCTCTGCTGCTGGCCCCCGTGAACCGGGCGAAACGAAGCAGGCGCCTTCCTCCGAAAGCAAACCGGCCCCACCAAACCAGACGCATTGGCTCGAAAAGCTGGCCGCCGCGATGACGGGGCACGAGACCAGCCCCCATGCTCGCAGTGAAACGGCGGTCTTGGAGGCGTTCCAGGAAAGCGTGGCGTTTCCGGCCAAATGCATGGTCCGTGTTTTGTGCGACGACGAACAGGTGGCCCTGGGGACCATCATCGATCCGGATGGTTTGATTGTTACCAAGGGAAGTGAACTCGCCGAACGGGTGGTGTGTCAGTTGCGTGATGGGACTCGGCATCCAGCTCGGTTACTCGGTATCGATCACGGCAGCGATTTGGCGCTGCTAAGGATCCCCGCCCAGGATTTACCCGCGATCCGTTGGAGCGATGGGGATGACCCATCGGTCGGGGGCTGGGTCGTAACCCCCGGTTTGGCCGAGGTGCCGCGGGCGATCGGAATCGTCAGTGTCGCGTCCCATCGCGTACGAGGCGGCGTTCTGGGAATCCAGATGACCGAGGACCAGCCAGGCCCCCGGGTCACGTACGTGGTGCCGGGAAGCGGCGCCGCCGAAGCCGGCCTCTCGCGGGGCGACGTGATTGTGCGTGCCAACGGCAAGCCGATGGAACGCTCCGATGACATGGTCAACACAACCAGCCAAATGCTTCCGGGCGACGAAATCGAACTATCGATTCTGCGCCATGGCGAAAAGAAACGGATCACCGCGAGTCTGGGCAGCGTCGCCAATACACTCAGTAGCCGTCGGGCCCGTTTTCAAAGTGGCCTGGGAACGCCGCTCAGCAAGCGGCGATTCCTCTTCCCCGCCGCCATGCAACACGACTCCGAGCTTACTCCCAACCAATGTGGTGGCGTCCTGGTCAACCTTGACGGAGAAGCGATTGGCGTGAATATCGCCCGCGCCAGCCGCATTGGCTGCTATGCCATCCCCGCCGAGGTCGTGCGTCCCATCCTGAAATCCCTGGCCGCCCGCGAGGCCACGTCGGTCACGCTCCCGGTAGCAACACGAGCAACACAGGTCCCCGCGCGGCCAAACGCGGTCGACATGGAGTTGGAGGCCAGTCATTGACCAGACGCTCCTTTGGGACCGCTGGAACCCTCGTTACGAGCCGATTCGGAGCGGTAATCCAACCCCGCCCTACCGAATAGGCGGAATCCGAACGTTTCAGTGGCAGGGCATGCAACCGGTTAAGAGCCTATCCAAAAACCATCTGGGAAGAGGAGGACAGGCACGTTTTGCTCCGAAGACTCCGCGAAATAAGCCAGTTCCCGACGGCTTTTGGATAGGCTCTAATGATTATGAGAGAATGCGTCCTGCTCTTCGAGAAAGCCACCGTTGGTGGCGATTGCAAGTTTACGCGTCCCATCAGCTAGGAATCACACATGCCGGAACGAATCGAGAAACTTCGGGGAATCGTCAAGGAATTAGAAGCGGAACTCGACTCGTTGGACCCCCTCGACGCCGAGTCGCGCCAGGTGCTGGAAGAAGCCTTGGACGAGCTTCACAGCGCTTTGGGGCAAACGGACACCACGCCGTTACAGTCCGAGTCGCTCTTACAACGACTCCGCGATGCCGAAGAGCATTTCCAAGTCTCCCACCCCACCATCTCGGGCCTGGTGCTCCGCATGATTGACGGCTTGGGACAGCTGGGGATCTGAACAGCACACCAGGCTAAATGGCCGAACGTGATTTCGCCATAAGCGTTCACGGAAATCATGGTTTTCTTCCATTGCGCGATTGCAGCGGCTGTCCAGGACGGTACATTGGAAGAAGCTGGATTGGCGGTGAAAGGCGCGTGGAAAGCGAGAGACGGGGTTTGTTACCGGCCGTTGGAACACGTATCACGGGGCACGGTGTGTCGGAGATGCAAGGTGTCACGGTCCTGATTCAACATCTTGGTGGCGTCCATCACAAGGAACTTGTTTGATGAAAAGAGTCTATTTGTTTCGGTTTTCGGTTATCACGGCAACGATATGGGTTTCGGCGGTTTTGTTCGGGGCGTTCCCCGCCTGGGCGGACACGCCGGATGACTCCCAAGGAAAGCGGGCTCACAGCGTGAGCGAAGAGCTTGCGAAGACCACGGGGACCGCCAAGGACACGAAAGGGTCAAAACCCCGTATCATTGTGTTTGGCGCCCATCCAGATGATTGCGAGATTCGCGCCGGTGGTTCCGCGATTCTTTGGTCCCGCGCCGGTTATCCCGTCAAATTCGTCTCCCTCACCAACGGCGATATTGGTCACTGGAGAATGGCCGGCGGGCCACTGGCCCAGCGGCGCAAACAGGAGGTCCAAAAGGCAGCCAAGATCCTGGACGCCGAAACTCAAGTGCTGGACAACCACGATGGCGAGTTGATGCCGACGCTGGAAAACCGGAAAACCTTCACGCGGCTCATCCGTGGGTGGAACGCGGATATCGTCATCGGGCACCGGCCCAATGACTATCATCCCGACCACCGCTACACCGGCGTGCTCATGCAAGACTCAGCCTACATGGTCGCCGTGCCATTCTTCTGCCCCGATGTCCCGCCCTTGAAAACCAACCCGATTTTCCTCTACTCCTACGACCGATTCCAGAAACCAGCCCCATTCCAGGCGGATGTCGTGGTCGCCATCGATGACGTGATCGAACGGAAGGTCGACGCGCTCATGGTCATGGAATCGCAATTCATCGAAGGAGGCGCGCTCGGGTCGCCAGCGCGTATCCCCAAAAATGCGAAGGAAAAGAAAACGCGAGTGGAACAAGCACGCCGCCAATTCAAAAGGCGATTTGCCACCATTGCCGATCGGTGTCGAGAGCAACTGATCGAACTCTACGGCGAACAGGCCGGGAAAAAGGTTCAATACGCCGAGGCCTTCGAGATTTGCGAGTACGGTCGCCAACCGAGCGAGGAAGATCTGCGCCGATACTTTCCCTTCTATCCCGAGCCCGACGAGGACTCCCAAGAGTAAACCATCGCCATGACTTCGCTTGAGTGAGCTGGGCCGAGATTGGGACCGGCGCTCGGTCTTCCATTGTTTCCCGGCGCCGCCGGGGCCCAAAACATCGCATTCGAAAAGCAAGTGCTCCGCGACGAAGCCCATTACTGCGACGGGATCTCCAGGGGAGGACTTTGGAAAGCGAGCCCTTACCGCCTCAAAGCTGGGGACATGCCGTCGATGTCGGAGGGCGGGTTGGAGCCGGTCATTTTCGGCGAGTGGCGGTGGAACATCAAGGTGGTGGAAGAGCAGATCGCTGACACGCCCCGCTTCAATCTTTCCTGTCCATCGCACGATGCCAGTCACGCCATACAAGAGCACCGTTGAAGGAGAACGCTCTCCCGAGTATACTTCATCGCTGCACAGCATCGCTGCACAGGGCGTCAGAGCAATCATCAATTGGATCGCCGTGTAAGCAATTGTAGCGGCACGCGGAAAACAGGGCGACACACTCCCCCCAGAACATTAGGCCTGAGGCATCCATCGCCCTCACGGCTATCGATCAAGGCCTATACGTATCGCAAAGCGGAGGCTCCGCCGCTAGTCCGGTCACCGGGCAATGGGGGTGGTGCGGGACACCTTCCCAACCGGGAAACCGAACCGGCAGGGGCATACCGACCGTGGTATACTGAGGACGCCTTGAGTATCAACAAAGGAGTAATAATGGTTGATCGTTTGATCCCGTCGGTCTGTATCGATGCCGTGTTGGGCCATATGACATGCGATGACGCCTTGCGGATCGTGGCCAACGCCGGAATCAGCGCATTTGAATTCTGGGGATGGTGGGAGAAAGACCTGGCCCGGTTGATGGCGGCCCGCGACCGCCACGGATTGAACATCGCCGCGTGCTGCACGAAATTCATCAGCCTCGTCGACCCCAACCGCCGCGACGACTATCTCCGAGGCTTGAGCGAATCCATTGCCGTTGCCCAAAAACTGGATTGTCCCACGTTGATTTCTCAAGTCGGCGACTTTCAAGCTGGCGTTCCCCGATCCGAACAACACGACTCTCTGGTAGAAGGCTTGAAAGCGGCCGCTCCCATGCTGGAACAGGCCGACATCACGTTGGTAATCGAACCGCTGAACGAACTGGTCGATCATGCCGGATACTATCTGGTCCGGAGTGACGAAGCCTTCGCGATTATTGATGAAGTTGGAAGTCCGTGCGTGAAAGTGCTGTTTGACATCTACCACCAACAGGTCAGTGAAGGACACTTGATCCACACTATCACGTCAAACATCGAAAGAATCGGACACTTCCACGCCGCCGGCAACCCCGGCCGTCACGAGCTGACGGTGGGAGAACTGGACTATCCCTCCATCTTCGCGGAAATCCAGGCCACCAACTACACGGGCTACGTCGGCCTGGAGTACTGGCCCAGCCAAGCGCCGGAAGCCGGCCTGAATGAAGTCGCCGGTTGGTTCGTGTAGCAAAAGAAACGGTGCGTGGCACGGTGTGTTCTTCGATACCGGCTGGGAGTTTCCTCAGATGCTCGAGCACATCCGCAAACGCATGCCGAAGAAGGGACATGGCAAGGCGAAAACGCTCGATCCCCTCAGCATCCCGGTGGAACTCCAAACGGCGCTGGAGGCTCTGTACGGCCACTACGAAAAGACATACGAGCTGTGGCGGCAGGCCGGCATCAAGATCCCGCCGTGCTTCATCGTCGTCTGCAACAACACCTCCACGTCAAAGCTCGTGTACGACTACATCTCCGGATTCCACCGTGAAAACGAGGACGGCTCGACCACGCTGGAGAACGGCAGGCTAGAGCTGTTCCGCAACTTCGATGAGCACGGCAACGTGCTCGGCCGGCCGCGAACGCTCCTGATCGACAGCGAGCAGCTCGAATCCGGCGACGCCCTGGACAAGAACTTCCGGGACATCGCCTCCGACGAGATCGACCGCTTCCGCCGCGAGATCATCGAACGCACCGGCGACCGCCGCCAGGCGGAGAATCTCACCGACCAGGACCTGCTCCGCGAGGTCATGAACACCGTTGGCAAGGAAGGGCAGCTTGGCGAATCGGTCCGATGCGTGGTGTCGGTCTCGATGCTCACCGAAGGCTGGGACGCCAACAATGTCACCCACGTACTCGGCGTCCGAGCCTTCGGCACACAGCTTCTATGCGAACAGGTCATCGGCCGGGCGCTTCGCCGCCAGTCTTACGACCTCAACGAAAAGAACCTCTTCAACCTCGAATGCTTGCGACATATGCTCGACATAGAAAGATTACAGACGCGGGTGGTGCCCAACGTTTTTAATGAACTCGCTGACGTGTTCGATTGTGAGACTGTGGATCACGCGAAAGTCGACCACGAGGCAAAAACGGTTGTCCTCGATATCGGCGCCGGGGAGCAGGTGAAGTCCGGCAATTTCGCCGCGACGCACGTTCTCCCACTCACCCTTCCGTTTGAAACGTTCGTTGAACGATTCGAATTCGTCCACCGTGTGGACCGGGCAACAAGCAACCATCGGCGCCTTGCGATTCTCGAGATCGCAGCTTTGAATCATTACGACAATAGTCCCGACGTCGACCGGAAGGCACCTTCATCCCCAGCCCGCGTCACGCCGCCACCGGGCATTCAGAGCCTTCGTCCGCCCGCGGCGCCCACCCCGTGCGCCGGGTGCATGGGCTGGCGGGGTTCCAGTCCGCGGACCTTGGCGGAGTGGCCTGGTCGTTCGAGGTCTACCGGGGTCGTTGACGCGCCGCGGTACAGCTCCGCTGCCTCTTCGACGGGCGGGGGTCGTGGCGGGACGTTCCGGCGGTTCGTCTCGGGAAAGGATTCCCGAGCTACGGCCGGCGTTCTCGCCGTTCCGGTAGCTTGGGACTCCGTCCCGAGACGGAAGGCACCTTCATCCCCAGCCCGCCTCACGCCGCCACGGCGCATTCAGAGCCTTCGTCCGCCCGCGGCGCCCACCCCGTGCGCCGGGTGCATGGGCTGGCGG
>JBNJEM010000407.1:0-7265 GCA_051745935.1 Planctomycetota bacterium | reverse complement strand
TTCAGGCGGTTGGATTTTTCCGGGTGGAAAGCCGCCCGACGCAAGCCGTCCTCCCGTTGGTCGGACTGGCGGCGGAGAAAGTCATCCGCGACCGGTATAGATCGTGAAAGAGGAGGCAAAGAAGCGTCGGAAAAACAACGAGGGCCGTACCCCATGTGGTCCCGTAACCGTTCACGGGCAAAAGACTGATATCCGCGGACGTTCGCACGTCCGTTGCACATATTGAGGAAAGGCTTTTCAAGGTGCAAATGCCACGGGCTTGTCCCGTGGTCCGTTACGTTCCACGCTACCGACGGCCAGCAGTGGTGTGTCTGGCCGGTTTGTAGCGGCGAGCGTGAACCACCACGGGACAAGCCCGTGGCATCCGTGCGGGCCTTGCGTGTCCAGGCCGTGTAGCGGCACCCGTGAACGGCTACCTTTGGCCCCTTGCGGCAACATGTAAACTGCCATCACTTGGTTTGCACGCACTCCAAGTCCTTTGTCCCCCGGAGAGGGGCCACGAGTAACCGGTTGGCGAAGCGGACAGGACCTGTTTCCACCCAGGCAAGACGCGGAGCGGAGCATCGCAGTGACCGCACAACCGGCGGTTGCCGGGCGGTTTGGAATCGTTACACTAGGGCTTTGTCACGGCTCGGAATTGGGGCGGTGTCGCCCGTGTTCCTTCGCCCGATCCGCACGGTTCCAACAGCAAATCGCATGGCACACGGCGGAGTACTCAACCCCGAATCCAATCTGTGACAGAGCACTTGTACTCGAGTTCTCGCTCGCGGTCGATGATACCCCTCGCTGCCGCAAGAGGGCGGATCAAACCCCGACATCCCAGCCGGGTTCGGCTGGGGGCGGCAAACGCCGGATCAAAACGCCGCGTCAATCGCCCTACGTTAGGCCTGAAACGCACACGCGGGGTAACCGTTCACGAGCCAAAGACTGATGTCCGCAGACGTTCGCATGTCCGTTGCATATATTTAGGAAAGGCTTTTCGAGGTGCAAATGCCACGGGCTTGTCCCGTGGTCCGTTACGTTCCACGCTACCGACGGGCAGGCGTGGTGTGTCTGGCCGGTTTGTGGCGGCGAGCGTGAACCAGCACGGGACAAGCCCGTGGCATCCATGCGGGCCTTGCGTGTCCGGGCCGTGTAGCGGCACCCGTGAACGGCGACCACGCGGGAACATAAGTCCCTGATCACAGAGGATTTACAGATTGGAGAGATCGGTGAGCAAACAACAGCGATCATACGATGTGTACGGCATAGGAAATGCGCTCGTTGATATCGAGTACGAAGTGACGGCGGATCAGCTGCGCGAGCTCGAGATCGAGAAGGGCGTGATGACGCTGGTTGATGAGCCGGAACAAACCAAGATCATGGAGCGTTTGGGCGGCCAGGAGAGTGGTCGTGGAAGCGGCGGCTCCGCGGCCAACACGATCATCGCCCTTAGTCAGCTCGGGGGAAAGGGATGCTATTCCTGTTCAGTGGCCGATGATGAGCTCGGGCATTTCTACCTGGAGGACTTGAGGCGAGCCGGGATCGTGACCAGTATCCAACCCGAAGACATGGTCAAGGGAGGGATCACGGGCAAATGCTTGGTCTTGATTACTCCCGACGCCGACCGAACCATGAACACTTTTCTGGGAGCGTCGGCGGATGTCTCGTCCGCGAATGTGGACGAAACCGCGATCGGGCAAGCAGAGTACGCGTACATCGAGGGGTATTTGGTGGCGGGACCGTCTAGCAAGACAGCCGCCGTCCATGCAGCGCGGCAAGCACGCGACCAGGGCGTCAAGATCGCTTTTTCCCTATCCGATCCCAACATCGTTCACTATTTCCGGCCGGCCATCGAGGAACTGATCGACGGAGGGGTTGATCTGTTGTTTGCCAATGAAGATGAAGCAAAGCGCATGGCGGAGACCGACGATTTGGGCGAAGCCATTGAGCGCATGAAAGGAATTGCCAACCAATTCGTGATTACGCGGGGGCCGGACGGCGCCGTGGCCTATGACGGCACCTCCCTTCACACCATCCCGCCGGTACCCACCCAGGCCGTTGATACGGTTGGAGCCGGTGACATGTTCGCCGGCGCTTTTCTCTACGGAATCACGCACGGCATGCCGTTTCCCCATGCAGCCCGGCTGGCGTCGCAGGCCGGATCGCGAATTGTCTCCAGCATGGGACCGCGGCTGACGCAGGAGCAGTTGCTGGAAGTGCTCCGGCAATTTCAAACCGCACCCTAGCGGACCGCCCGGGCGGGAGACCGCCGGGACGTGGCTGGCGAAATCACCGAGCGTGATCATGAAACATCGGTATGATGGCGCGACTGTTCCCTCAGCACGTGCTTTCTTCCTCCGGCGACCCGTTTGCATTTCCAAAGGCCTGGCGAGACCGCCAAGGGTGCTATACCGGGCGCGGATGACTTTCTCCGTCGCGAGTCCGACCAACGGGAGGACGGCTTGCGTCGAGCAGCTTTCCATCCGCACGAATCCGACCGCCTGAAATATATCGCGAAATACTCCCCGGCGGCCAAAAGCCCGGGATCAGGAGGTCTGAGTCGCCGGATTACTCATAGATCGGAAAGAACGTATTGAAGAGCGTTTCGCAGAAATCGCCGGGATCGTTGAACCGTCGACGCCGATCGAGTTGGGTGATGTCATCCATCTCGCTTTCAGACAGCGTGAAGTCGAAGATATCGGCGTTCTCTTGCAATCGTTCTGGTTTCGAGGTTTTGGGAATCACGGCCGTTTTTCGCTGGATGCCCCATCTCAATAGAATTTGAGCCGGCGATTTTCCATGGCGTTTCGCCGCCTCGCGGACCACTGGAAGCTGCAACAGAGATTCGCCGGGGCCCGCCATGCCCAGTTCAAAATAGGACAGCGCGCCCAAGGGGGAAAACGCCGTGTAAGCAATCTGCTGTTCTTTACAGAAACGCAAGAGTTTCTCCTGGACCAGATAGGGGTGAGATTCGACTTGGAGCACGGCGGGCGGAATGCTGGCGTAGGAGAGCATGTCGCGGAGGAGTGAACAGCCAAAATTGCACACACCGACGGTCTTCGCCAGGCCCGCCTCCACAAGTTCCTCCATGGCGCCCCACGTGTCGCTGATCGGCACGGGATCTGGCTCCATTTTGGGGTTGGAAGCGTCCGGATCGAAGAACCAACCGGGTGGATATCGATCTTCCATGGGAACAAACTTGAGCGAAATGGGAAAGTGGATCAAGTACAGATCAAGGTAGTCAAGCTTGAGATCGGCCAGTGATTTCTCAATGGCACCGCGGACATGCCGCGGGCGGTGATATGTATTCCAAAGTTTAGATGTCACCCACAAATCATCCCGAGTACACCGGCCGTCTCGTAACACCTCTTGCAGCCCTTGCCCGACCGCGGCTTCGTTGCCGTAATCACAAGCACAGTCGAAATGCCGGTAGCCAACAGCCACGGCTTCCTTCACGAGTGAAGGGGCCACGTGGCTGTCAACTTTCCACATTCCCAGGCCAAGCGAGGGCAAAGCATCACCAGTGCGTAGTTGCAGTGTGGGAAACGTCATGTCAAGTCAGGTCCTATGAGCTATGTGCGGTGATCTATGTGCGGTGAGCGGCGAGCCAAAAGTGAGGAACGCCTTCGGTGGCTTCGTTGGTTTCCGCTACTCGTGCTAGGTCGTTCCTTTCCGCTTGGAACGTTCAACCATTCGGGCGTTTCAGCCCGGGCTATTGTGCTTCTTGCTCAACCTACCACGCCATGTCCCAGGATGCCACGTTTCAACGTTCGTTTCAACGTTTCAGACCGGGGCCATGACGCTGGCCGAGCGGGGGGAAAGGTTCCATCCCAGGTGACCGCCATCCACGGTTGCCCTGCAAGTGGGGCCGAAGACGGAGACAAGCTCCGTGCCGTCTTGAAAGAACCCTTCCACGGGCACTCGCATGCGAGCGGTTTCATCGGCGGTATTGAGCAGAACCAGCAAGCAGCTGTGTGCGTCGTGCCGGGCGAACGCGTACTGCTGATCGGCGGCGTGGATCGCCGTCATTTCGCCTCGGCGAAGGACCGGGTAGCGGTGCCGGAGCGCGACGGCCGCACGGAAATACTCGAGCATGTCGTGATCCCAGAGTGTCTCGTCATGCCAGGGAAACGGCCAGCGGGCGTCACGATCCCGGTGTGGCCGATCGTAGCGTTTGGTACCACGCAGCGCGATTTCATTGCCGTAATAAACGCAGGGCGCGCCGGGATACGTCATCTGAAACAGGGTCGCCAATCGCAATGTTGCTTTGTCGCCCCGCGCGACGCTCAGCAAACGAGGCGCGTCGTGGCTGTCCAGCAAATTGAGTTGAACCTGGGTCGTTTCCGCGTCATACAGGTGAAGCAACGCCTGGAGCCGCTCGTGAAATCTCGCCGCGTCGATGCCGGGATAGGGATCATACGCTCGATCTTCAACCAGCTTCTGACTCACCCGGTGTCCTCCCGTGAAAGCGATGGTTGCCGCCGCGAAGGGGTAATTCATGGTGGCGTCAAAGCGATCACCTCGCAGCCACTCAGGGGCTTCGCGCCAGATTTCACCGACCGTGTAAAGGTCGGATTTGAGGGCTCGAGTGCGTTGGCGAAACTCTTCCCAAAATCCCGGCGTGGAGATTTCCCGGGGCACGTCCAGCCGCCAACCGTCGATATCGAATTCGCGAATCCAGTATTCAGCGACGCCCATTAAAAACTCGCGCACCCGCGGGTTGTCGGTATTGAATTTGGGCAGGGCGCGATTGTGGGCCCAGCCCACATAGTTGGCGGGATGCTGGCCATCGTAAGGTCGGAGCGGCCAGTTTTCGATGTGAAACCAGCTCAGCCAGGGGGAATGCGGCCCGTTTTCCAGAATATCGTTAAACTGGAAGAATCCCCGGCTGGCATGATTAAAGACGCCGTCGAGCACGATGCGAATACGCCGGTCGTGCGCGGCCGTCACCAACTCGCGCAACGCCTCGTTGCCGCCCAGCAGCGGGTCCACCTGGTAGTAATCGTGCGTGTGATAACGGTGATTGCACGGAGATTGAAAGATGGGCGTCATATAGAGGGCGTTGATCCCCAAATCGACCAGATAGTCGAGATGTTCGACAATGCCCAGCAGATCCCCTCCATGATACCCCTGTGCAGTTGGCGCGGCACGCCAGGAAAGAAGGTTTTCTGGCTTCGAGAGACGCTCGCTGCGAGCGAAACGATCGGGAAAAATTTGGTAAAAAACGGAATCTTTAACCCACTCTGGCTTCTTCGACGTGACACTAGGACCTGCGGATGCCATCAATGACCTCATCCTCCTTGGGGGTTCGATTCAATGAGCGAAGACTAACCTCGCGCCCAACGCACGGCTCGATCCGGCGGAGGGCAAAGCTGGGCCCCCCCTGGCGCAGCCGAGTTGCGTTAGCCGAGCCACTCTGCTAAAAAAGATAGCCGTCTTGGTCACTATTGGCTAGGCGGTCCATGGCCGAGGCATGTCGGCGAGGCAAAGACGGATTCCGCCGGCTTCCGGTGGTCCGGACAGGTGGCCTGGCCAGCTTGTCCGGCTGCATCGGTTCGGCCCCTTCCCGCGGCTGGATTGCCAGAGGACGGGCAGGGACTTCGTGTGCGACGCGTACGTTTTGGCAGTTTAGAACCCATTACAAAGCCATGCACATGTCCCGCAATCCAAGGAGTCTTGGAAGTGGGAAATCAGTTTTGTGACCGCCTGTAAACGTGGTTTTTCCGTGATCTACCGTTCCTTGAGAGAGATAAGCATGACCCAAATGTCTGAAAACAACGGCAATGAACCCTCGCGACGTGAGTTTCTCAAGCGTGGCAGTGCGTTCGCGGCGGGGGCGACGTTACTTGGCAGCGCGGCGGCCCCGGTTCACGCCGCCGAGGACAACACGATTCGGTTAGCGTTAATCGGGTGTGGTAATCGGGGCACCGGCGCGGTGCGCGATGCCTTCAACGTTCCCAACGGGGGGCCAATCGAATTATATGCGGCGGCCGATCTGTATGAAAAACCGATTGATCAAAAACTGAATCATCTGAGGAAACAAGGCTTTAAGGATAAAGTCAACGTGTCCGCGGATCGCAAGTTTGTCGGCTTCGATGCGTATCGCAAGGCCATCGATTCGCTGAAACCGGGTGATATCGCCATGTGCACGACCCGAGCCTACATTCGACCGGTGCACGTGGAGTACGCCGTGAAGCGAGGCATCAACGTGTTCATGGAGAAACCGTTTGCCTCCGATCCGGGCTCCTTGCATCGCCTGCTACGGGCCGGCGAGGAGGCGGAAAAGAAGAACCTCAAGATCGCCGCTGGGGTCCAATGCAGGCATTCCCCGGCGCGGCAAGCGTTGATTGACAAAATCCGCGGTGGCGAGATGGGGGAAATCCCCTTGATTCGAGCGAACCGCCTGGGAGGCGTCGGCTGGATGGGGTCGCAAGGTGACCGGTCCAACAAGATCGAAGAACAACTCAGATTCGGACGCATCCATCTGTTCTGGGTTGGATCCGGACATATGGTTGACTATCTGATCCACCAAATCGACGAGTGTTGCTGGATTAAGGGCGCCTGGCCCGTCTCCTGTATCGGAATGGGCGGACGTGTCTTCGGCAGTTCGGACCATGGACAAAACATCGACGTTTACTCCATGGAATACACCTTCGCCGATGGGACGAAAGCGTTTTGCGGATTTCGCCGCATGAAGTCAGCACGTTCCGACTTCGCTACTTACATTCATGGAACCAAGTGCGCCGCTCAATTCTCCGGGAACGTGCACGCCGCCACCGTTCACATGTTCAAGGATCAGCGGATTAATAAGAGCAACATCGCGTGGACGCCCACCAAAGACGCCCACAGTCCTTGGCAATATGAGTGGAACAACCTGATTGACAGCATTCGTAACGACAAACCCCACAACGAATGTCGCCGGGCCGTCTACTCCGATTTGACGACGCTCATGGGACGAGCCGCTTGCCATACCGGGCAAGAGGTGACCTGGGATCAGATGATGGAGTCCCGCTTCCAGTTCTGCGACGATCTGGATAATCTTTCGTTCGAAAGCCCCGTGCCCGTCAAGGCTAATGATGAGGGGCAGTTCCCCGTGCCGGTCCCCGGCGTCTGGCAGGAAATCTGATGCCCGCGCGGTTGCGCCTCGCGGCTTGAGTCCAAGTCCGTGTATACCCTAACGTTGTAAACAGTATATGTAGGACGGGTCTCCAGGCCCGTCTTTTCAAGTACGAAATCGTACTTGATCTGGTGTCCGCAGATCTCACGAAATGTGAGATCTTCAA
>JBNJEM010000406.1:0-7277 GCA_051745935.1 Planctomycetota bacterium | reverse complement strand
AGGCGGTTGGATTTTTCCGGGTGGAAAGCGGCCCGGCGCAAGCCGTCCTCCCGTTGGTCGGACTCGCGGCGGAGGAAAGTCATCCGCGACCGGTATATTCTTGTCAATCATGTGCGGAGAGGCTGAGCGGCGCTCATGCTCCGGGCAAGCACCTCACGCTCGACATCAGCGGCTCGGTTCCCCGGGAGGCGGAATGCTGGCTCCCGCGTTCATGGCGGGTCCCCCGGGCTTGCGGCGGTAGTCGCCGCCGGTGGGGTCCCGAAACAGCACGTTCGGATCGCTGACGACCTGACAGCCAGGCCCCATGAAACGCTCCTCCACCTCCCGCGTATAGATGTTGTTCTCAATTTCCCCCGAAATATCCTCGGCCAGACCGTCAAGGATGTTGTTGCGGATGATCAGTCCCTCTGGGGAACCCGGACTCCCGCGCCGCTGCCCCAGAATCCCGGTGGCCCAACCGATGTCGCGATTGGTGTTAACCAACGTATTTTGGAAGAAGTGAAGATCCTTGATCTGGCGTCCGCCGACGTGGCCACTCGTCCACATCGCCACGGCCACGGCAGTTCTGCCCTGTCCGTCGATGACGTTGTTGCGGAAGACCAGGCGCTCGGCGTTGCGGTTGATGGCCACGGTGTTGTGCACGTAATTGCCCTCGAACAGGATGTCGGCGCAGCCCTCGTAGTAAACCTTGTGCGGATAATCATTGGAGACCTTGTGTGGGGACTGGTAGAAGTCCGATGGAATGTCCGGATAGAAGGGATCGGACGGCTTTGGCGTCTGGGCAATGGGCAGCACCCGCCGTTCCCCGTCGATGAGGAATAACCGCTGCCACGGGGCCTGGCGGGCCTCTCCGGCGTCCCGGTGCCCGACGAAACGCTCCTGGCCGAAGTTACTCGACAGATCTGCGTCCAGGTCCGCGTACATGATCTCTTTCCAGCGGGGATTTCCCAGGACCTGTTCCGCGGATTCGCAGGACTTCCAGTCGGTGATCATCCGTGCGCCGTCGAGAATGGCTCGGCCTTCCCCGAACGTGCCCGCGGTATTGCCGTCCAGGACGATTGGCTGCTCCTCGCTGCCGGAGACACGCCATTCGATCTCGCCGAAATACTGGACGCCGCCTCTGAGAACAACGGTGTCTCCCGGCTGCAGTTCCACGCTGCCCGGGGTGTCCGTCGCGTTCCGGTCACCCGGACTGTGTTTCCATGCGGTCCGCGGCGTGAGACCGTCCGCCTGGTCGTCCCCGCCCCCGAAGTCCACATAGTAGGTGGCGCCGAAAAGCGGAAAGGCCCATGCCATGAGCAACATGAAGGCAACCGTTCGGGCGGAGACGCGGAGGGAAAGCCCGAAAGGAAAGCTCGAAGAAGGGCGGCTTTGGGATCTGGTCTTCATGAGTCACTCTCCAGGTATCCTGCGACGCTCGTTTCCGAGCCGCGTTGCTTTTTTTGGGTATCCGCTGACACGCCGCCACCCATCGAATCGAATGCATGATGCAGCACAGCGTAGAGAACCGAGGGGCAGAGGTCAAGCAAGGCGTTTGCGGCCGAGCCACAAAACGGCACGCGGCGGGACCTCTACAGCCCTTGCCACCCCCTCACAGGCCAGACACGTATTAACGCCCCCGAGTCAAGAGGACGGAGATCGGAAAGGCACCGTTCGCTGCAGCACGCGCTGCGTTCGCCGCGCGTTTCTTTGTGGTCGGGATCCGCTAACCGGCCAGATCGCGTGGCATCCGTGTCGCGTCACATTTTTCTGCAATGCCGGGGTCTATCGGAGCTCGTCGGTACCGTTTCCTTGACGGCGCCGGAAGACTATCGTACATGCGAGGTCTGTCCATGACGCAACTCCATGATACGCGCTCAGTTTCAGGTGGTGTAAAAAGATGTTGCGTGGATTGCCTGCTGGAAATGGTAGAATACAAATCAAGTACAAAGGGCGCGTCGATGTTGCGAGTTTACCTCAGACTGTTTGGCTCTGGCCAGGTCCCCCGCCAAGCACATCGGGTGTTGGAACTCGAGCATTGTCGGCTGAAAGAGGAGTCGATGGTGGGCTCCATCACCTGGAGGGACAATCGATCGGCCGGCAAAGGTTCCTCAAGGCGGCGTCAATGGTTCCTGGGATCGGTGGCAATCAGCGACAAGCGGATCCTGGTTTATCGTTACGATTCCTGCCTGTTGAATCTGCTGTTTAGCGAAGCCCGGACTGCGTCCGTCGACTTCTCGACCGAGACCCCCGGGATACTCTCCATCTGCTGCGATGCGGCCCTAGTGGAACCGTCGGCGTCCGGCGACGTGGAAATCAGCTTCAGGACGCCCGCGGGCGTGAATGTCTGTTCGACGATTGCCGCCGCCAAGCATCGACACGGGATTCGCTGGAGCGGTCGCGCTCCGTCGCGCTGAAAGACCCTGGACGATTACTTTGCGCGGCTATTATACCGGTCACGGATGACTTTCTCCGCCGCGAGTCCGACCAACGGGAGGACGGCTTGCGTCGGGCCGCTTTCCAACCGGAAAAATCCAACCGCCTGAAATATATACCCCGCTGCGATGGGCATCGGAGTTCGTCTAGGAGGAATGCTCGGAGTTCTTTTGACTATCAGCCATTAACACGAATGGCTTGGAAAACTCGACAGGAGCCAAAGGCCCGAGCACAGGAGGTCGAAGGCTACGCTTCGCAACAACTTGCGCTCGCGGCCAAACTGCGCGCGAGCCCACACGAAATCGAAAACGCGTAGAACAGTGGCTGTGAGTTTAGCGCGAGCAGCACGGTCCCACCGCCCGGAAGCGGTGGGACCGTTGAACGCCCTGGGCCCTAGCGGCGGCGGAGCGCGTCTTTCACGATTTCTCGCAGTTCGTCCATCTCGCGACGCAGCTCGTGCATCTGACCGCGGAGTTCGTCGACGACCTGATCGGTACGAGCGCGTGGCGGCCTCTGCGAAGGCGTCATGCCTTCAGCACCGCCCCGTCGCGGCCGGGGACGATCGTCCTCACGCATCCGCGGGCGGTGTTCCTCTCTCAAACGCTCTACTTTCTCCTCCAATCGCTCGGCCATCTCGTGCATGCCGGCAGCGCGAAGGTTGTCGACCGCGACGTTCAGGTGGCGAATTCGACGTTGCACTTCACCGATCGGCTTTGGCTCCTCTCGGTCACGCGGACCTGGGTGGCCTTGCAGTTTTCGCGTCACCTCGCGCGATTCACGCTCCAATTCGCCATGGCGTGCCTGGATCTCACGCAGCGCCCCGCGCAGCCGCTGCGCTTCCTCGCTGTCCTGATCGTCCCGCCGCTGCAGGTTGTGTTTGATTTCCCGCGCCCGCTCATCCAGTTGTTTCCGTTTACGGATCAAGGTTTCGGCTAAAGCTCTGAGCTCGCGTCTCTCCAGATCGCTCGCGGGCATGTCGGGTCTCCGACCGTGTTTTGGACGATCACCGTGAAGCTCTCGGCGGATATGTTCCATCCGTTCATGAACTTCCTCGAGCTGGTGATGAAGGTCCGGGGCCTGCTCGGGCACGCGGTCTCCCATCTCCCGCTTGATGTGTTCGGCCTTTTTCTCCAGCTCGTGCAGTTCCTGCTCCAGCCGTTCCGGGCCTTGCTCGCCTTCGCGTTCACGCTCGCCCCGTTCGCGTTTCTCGTGCTCGCGGGGCTCCCGCTCACGGCGTTCTTCCCCTGGGAACTCTCGGCGGATACGTTCGATGCGTTCGTTGACTCGCTGGAGCTGGTGATGAAGGTCCGGGGCTTGCTCGGGCGCGCGGTCTCCCATCTCCCGCTTGATGTGTTCGGCCTTTTTCTCCAGCTCGTGCAGTTCCTGCTCCAGCCGTTCCAGGCCTTGCTCGCCTTCGCGTTCACGCTCGCCCCGTTCGCGTTTCTCGTGCTCGCGGGACTCCCGCTCACGGCGTTCTTTCCCCTGGAACTCTCGGCGGATATGTTCAATGCGTTCGTTGACTCGCTGGAGCTGGTGATGAAGGTCCGGGGCCTGCTCGGGCACGCGGTCTCCCATCTCCCGCTTGATGTGTTCGGCCTTTTCCTCCAGCTCGTGCAGTTCCTGCTCCAGCCGTTCCGGGCCTTGCTCGCGTTCTCGTTCCTGGTGCTTGCGTTCCCCTTCTCCCTCCTCGCGTGCTTCGGGAGCACGGCGTCGTTCTCTGTCGGATATCTCACGGTCACGTCGTGGGGCACGGTCTCGCTCCTCCGCCTCGCGCGCGATGTCTCGTTCCATGCGAGGGCGGTCCCCGTCCGTCCGTTCCTCATTGTCCATGGCCAGACGGGTTGCCTCCGCAGGGGGCTGCTGGTCAGCTCCGGCGTTGCTCGCGACGGTACCGAGTAATGTCACGACGGTCGTCGCGGCCAATGAGCGACGCCAGGAAGTGGTCAACATATTCATCGTCGTTCCTCCTTCTGTGAAAGTGGCCTGGGGGCGAACCCAGGCGGTGCATGAAACCGCGAACAAAACCAACAGGGTGGGCAGAAGAATCTTCATCGTGACCAGGAACCGGCGGCCTGGCACTGGAGAGGCCCGCCAAGGCAAACTCAAAAGTCGCTCCACGCGGCGGCTGAGACTTGATTGGAACTTGGGCTCCACCATCGACAACCATTCCAGTCGCCGCGTCCCGGAGAGCCGTCGGCCGACGGCCACCAGGCAACCGGCTAGCACTTCGGGCCCATTGGGCACCAGCAGGCTTGCCTCGTCCGCCGCCGCCTCGCTGGCCGCCCGTAGGCTGCGCCGTGTCCACCATGCCAACGGGTGCCACCAAAGCGCCGCGCACGACAAATCCGCGAGCAGCTGCCAGAGGGGATCCCCGGCCCTCAAGTGCGCTAACTCGTGAGCCAGCATGGCCTGTTGTTGGGGTTGGCTAAACTCCTCGGTAAAATCAGCTGGCACGGCAATGGTTAATTGAAAGACGCCGAAGGCCACCGGAGCATTCAACTTGTTCGACTGAACCACGCAAACCGGTCGCCGGATCCCCAAACGCCGCGCCAATATCGCGACGTGGCAGGCTGGTGGTTCGTCGCCCTTGCCCACATGACGGCGGCGAAACAGCCACAGCAAGCCGCGAGCCGATAGGACCCAACTGGCAAGCAGCACCGTACCCGCCATCCACGCCCCGCCCAGCCAGCCCCAAAAAAGGGGAGCCTCCCCTTTTTTCTGGAAGGATGGGTAAAACGGGCAATGCGGTTCTCGAGCCCGGAAAAGAGGCTCATCCGGCTGCCGCCTTGGGGAACGCGTGCCGCGACCAGACTGTTCGCTCGCCGCCGGTCGCTCGGGTTTGTTTGCGGGAGCCCGTGATTGGCGCGTGGAGCCCGCCAAATGACGAACCTCGGGAGGCACCTCGTCAATGCCCTCTGGAAACGCGGGCTCGCGACCGACCCTTGGCGAATCCGCTTCCAGCAGCGGGATCACTGATCGTGCCCGCTTCCGGTCGCTCCGCGGCTGAACCCCGTCGTCCTCCCACGTCTCGCTGGGGGAACTAGCCATCGGCGACGCTCGCTGTTCGTTCTTCTCGTCCCCGGATGGCAACGAAGTCGTGGCCGAGGCGAGTTCGGCGCCGGCCGGTTCATCGCGGGCAACTGAACGGACGCCTCTTTCGCCCCAAGGCCGCCAGCACCAGATCAGAGCTGGCCCCACGCCAGTCAACTCCATCAGTAACAAGGCCAGCAGTCCCAGCGTCACCGCCTGCCAGAGGGTGCGCCGCCACACCGCCGAGCCCAGGAACCGCTCAACCGCCGCCGCCAGCGCGACGATCACCACCGTGCCCACGGCCAAAGTGACGGCCATTTCCAGCCCCATCCCATATCCAAGTGCCTGGTCGCTTTGCATGGTTCACTTCTACTCGACACGGTCACTATACTTCAGTCGGTCGGATTTGTCCGGCTGGAAAGCTGCTCGACGCAAGCCGCCCTCCCATTGGTCGGACTCGCGGCGGACAAACTCATCCGCGACCGCTATAATGACCCACATGGACCCAAACATGCCACATGCCTACGGCTGGGACGAACCGACGGTGTGAAAAACCACAAGCCTTGGTGACCATGGCCTTGGTGACCACTGTGTCGCCCCTTGCATCCTTCGCGGTACCGAACCAACGACCAAAGGGACTGAAAGGACCAAGGGGATTGCGGTCCAATCGCGAGTCGAAAGGGACGCCACGGATGCCAAAGAACCCAGCGCTTCCGCTTTGCCAAACTCCAGCGCGTTCCGCGGGTCCGGGGTGGACGGCTTGAAAAGACGGGCCTGGAGACCCGTCCTACAGCGCGTTCCGCGGGTCCGGGGTGGACGGCGTTAGCTTCCCCCAGCGTCCCGCTGGCTCAATGCCCGTGAAATCCCTCAGGTCCGTTTCGTTTTCGTTTTCTTTCGTTGTTCGATCAATTGTTCCAGCCGCGCCAACTCGTTGGGACTCACCTCGCGAGTTTCCAGTAAGTGACTGACTGTCGCGGCGAGGCTGCCTTCGAATAGCCGGTCCACCAAATCGTCAGCCATGCTGCGGGTGACGTCTTGCGAGCTGATCAGCGGCTCGTAGACAAACTTCCGGCCCCGCTCCTGATGACGCAACAGCCCGCGAGCTTCCATTTTCCGCAACATGGTGGCCACCGTCGTATACGCCAACGGCGGACCGCTCAGCTGATTTCGCACCTCCGCCACGCTGGCTGGGGCCACTTGCCACAGAACCTTCATGATTTTCAACTGAAGGTCTCCCAGACGGTATTTCCGACCCTGCCGTCCATCCATCGGTCCGTGCACTCCCTATCCGATAAGCTGGCTAACTACTCTGGTAATACTACCGGGATAGTTGTTCGGTGTCAAGAGAAAGCGGAGCGGGAACCACGTTTTGTTGCGGGCTGTTAGCACGCCGCCCCGGATCGCGAGGCACTTCTCGCTCTCCCCTGGAGACGGGCGCAATTCGCTTCGCTCCAGACTTCGCCGGAACTCTTTGGTCTGTCATGGGTTTAATGACAGGAACACGCGTGTGGACTGCGCGGCCGTTTACGGGTGGCACGCGGAAGCCACCTTGAGGAGCCAAAAGTCAGCGCGAAGCCGTTCGGATTTCCCGCCCTCCAGGGGTTTTGGCGGCGGGAACCAGGTTTTGTTGCCGGCTGTAAATGGCCCCCGACGGTGGCAAGGTTGGCGATTCGTGTTGCCCCCCCTATAACGGTGAAAGGAAACGGGCATCGTGCTCGTGGGGCTGGCAAGTCTATTTCAGGCGGTTGGATTTTTCCGGGTGGAACGCTGCCCGACGCAAGCCGTCCTCCCGTTGGTCGGACTCGCGGCGGAGAAAGTCATCCGCGACCGGT